>JAEYSQ010000041.1 GCA_023434465.1 Actinomycetes bacterium | reverse complement strand
ACTCCGCTGAGAATCGCCGGACCGGCCGACCTCGCGCCGGTCACCCGCTTGGTCGCAGGCTTCCGGGATTTTCTCGGCGACGGCTCGCCGACCAACGCCGTGATCGAAGCGACGGTCTCGACCCTTCTGCGCGACCGCTCGACCGAGTTCCTCCTGATCGGCGACCCCGAATGCGGCTTCGCCCAGACCCGGTTTCGCCTCTCGGTCTGGACGGGTGCGGAAGACGCCTGGCTGGAGGATGTGTACGTCGAAGATTCGGCCCGCGGCAAGGGTCACGGCCGGACCCTGGTCGAGGCCGCAGTGGAACGAGCTCGCGCCCGCGGTTGCGGCAGGATCCAGCTCGACGTGAACGAAGCCAACGAGGCGGCGTTTGCGCTCTACGAATCCTGCGGTTTTCGCCCGGTCCACAATCCGGAGAAGTGGGGCGAGGCGAAGGATTTCTACCTGACCCGCGAGATCGGCTGATCGACACCTGGCCGGTCGGCCACCCGTCCGCCGGCCGGTCAGTCGAGTGGAAGCAGGTGGGTGAGCTCCCGGGCCGAGATCTGCGTGTTTCCGGTCAGAAGTCGCACCCGCTCGACCACCCCCGGAGCCCGCAACGAAGCCAAAACCCCCTCCCACTCGATCGGTGGGTCGGATTGTGACCAGGACTGCGCATTTTCCGACCCACCGGTGATTCCGTCGCTTCGACGGCGGATCACGTTCACGTGGTTTTCGGCCAGAAACTGCTCGCCCTCCTCGACCAAAGCCGCCCTGAGCTCGCCCCGTCCCACCGCTCCGACCACCCGGTTCACGACGATCGCCGGACCGGTGAGTGGCGACTTTCCTCCGGCCGAGGTGTCATAGAAGCCGGGTTTGCCTTCAGTCCCCGGGCCGCTTGCGGCGGGACGCAGCTCACCTTCGCCGATGTCGCGGGACCAGATCAGTGGCACCCGGCCGGGACCCGGCCCGTCCCGCAGGCGGTCCCGGTTCTCGTTCCAGATCACCTGGCCGGTCACCGCTTCGAGCCCAAGCTCCCAGAGCGTCCGGCGCCCCGCGAACTCGGCCGCCAGCCGGTCCCGGTCGAAGGTGAAAAGAACCCGCCGGAAGCCTGCTTCGCCCACCTCCCGTTCGAACACGAAATCCCGGTGGGTCGGATTGTTACCAGGACCGCGTGTTTTCCGACCCACTGGACTTTCGGGTTCCCTGCTCTCGAGGACCAGGAGTTGGGCGGCCGTGTTTGCTCCTTCGAAGTGGTCGGTTCCCTCGAGGATGGTGAGGTCCAGGATGTCGGCACGGTCGCTGATGAATTCGCGCAGGGCCTCGAAGTAGGCACCGCTGTTCATCGAGGGCGGGACGATGAAGGCGAGCGTGCCGCCGGGTCGAAGCTGCTCAAAGCCGACCTGGAAAAAGAGGGCGAAGATGTTCACCCTCCCCGAGATCACCCCCGCGAAACGACGGCGGCCGGCCGAGTCGAGTCGCAGCTGGAAATAGGGCGGATTGCCGATCACCACGTCATGGATTCCGATTGCTCCGTCCGCTTCAGGTTCTGCTTCCAGGGCCGAACGCTGATCGAGACGCGCCTCCGGCACCAGCTCCCGGGCGACCGTGAGCACCCCGGGGTCGATATCCCATCCGGTCGCCTTCGCGGTCGGCTCGCGATCAAGGACGGCTCGCAGGAGTTCTCCCGTACCGACCCCGGGGTCGAGGACGCGCATCCCGGGAGACAGGGGAATCCGGTCGACCAGAGCCTGCGCGATCGGCCGCGGAGTCATGTACTGGCCTTTCAGCTTGCGGCTTCCGGCATCACTCTGCTCCAGCCACCGCGCGCTGACCGCCGACAGGCCGCTGGGCGGGCCGGCCTGATCGGCTTTGGGCGGCTTGCTCAAGGCGCAGCCATCGTACCTGCCGACGCCGGCTCTGCCCCGTGTGGATCACTCAGCCCGAATCGTCCGGACCCGCAACTTTCGACTCCCTGAGTGGTCTAAGCTTCCAGTTTCCGCCAAATCACGATGAGAAAGGGGAACCGTGTCGCGCCTGGCCACGACCGGAATCGCCCTGTTTGTCTTCATCTTGGGAGTTGCAGTCGCGCCGGCTGCCCAGGCCAAGAGAATCACCGCTTACCCCAGTCCTAACGTGAGAGTCGCCTCCGACGAGACGACGATCTCGTTTCGAGGCGTCAAAGCTCGTGCTCTCGGCAAGATCGTCGTACGGGGGTCCAGCAGCGGTCTGCACCGGGGGCGCCTGCGGGCGCATTCCGACGGCAAGGGGGCGAGCTTCATTCCCCGTCGCAAGTTTCGCGCCAAGGAGAGGGTGACCGTGACTTCGCGACGTCATTCCTTCGTCGGAACCGGCCGCAAAGCGAAGCGCAAGTACTCCTTCGTCACCGGCGAGCTTCTGCCCAAGGGTTGGCGGGCCGAATCACAGGTTCCGCCCGAGGGAGTGACCCCGCCCGAGTGGACCACTTACAAGTCTTTCCGTCTCAAGGTTCCGAAGATCACGATCCGGACCGACAAGCCAGGCACCAGCGACGGAGCGATCTTCCTCGCGCCGCGAACCAACGGTCCGATGATCGTCGACGACGAAGGCGAGCTCATCTACTACCGGCCCGGACAGCGGGTCACCGACTTCCGGGCCCAGAAGTACCGCGGCAAGCCGGTCCTTACCTGGTGGCGCCGCGCCCAGGTCGGCAAGCACATCGAGAGCAATTACGCGATCGCCGGTCCTGACTACAAGGTCATCAAGCGTTTCGAAGCGGGCAACGGGTACACCAGCGACCCGCATGAGTTCACGATGGCCAGCCCGACCACGGCCTACGTCAACTCGTTCCGCAGCGTGATCATGGACCTCAGCGCCTACGGCGGCCTGAAGCGCACCCCGGTGATGGACAACGTCGCCCAGGAAGTCGACCTCCGCACCGGCCAGGTGATCTGGGAATGGCACTCGCTCGGCAACATCCGGGTGCCCGAGACCTACATGCCGATCCCGAAGAAGATCACCCGTCCGTTTGATTACTTCCATCTCAACTCGATCGACCGGGACAAGGACGGCAACATGATCCTCTCCGCCCGTCACACGAGAGCGCTCTACAAGGTCAATCGCCAGACCGGCCGGGTGATGTGGCGAATGGGAGGCAAGGCAAACGACTTCAAGATCGGCAAGGGGATGTACTTCGCCTACCAGCACGATTTCCGGCGCCATGCGGACGGGACCTACACGATGTTCGACAACGGTGCCGCCGGCGGCCCGCTGAAGACCATCTCGGAGGTCGCCAAGGGTCTTCGGTTCCGGATCAACGAGCGCAAGAAGACGACTACGATGCTCGAGCGCTTCGTGCACCCCGATCGCCTTTCCGCACCGAGCCAGGGCAACACGCAGGTGCTCCCGAACGGAAACGTGTTCGTCGGCTGGGGTCCGAGGACCTACTGCACCGAGTTCGACAAGGATGGCGAGACCCTGTTCGACCTCCACTACTCCGCGGTCAACGTGACTTATCGCTGTTACCGCGATCCCTGGACCGGCGCTCCTTCGGCCAAGGCCATCGGCGTAAAGAGCGAACCCGAGGGCGAAAACAGCCGGGTCTGGGTCAGCTGGAACGGCGACACCCGGGTCCGCACCTGGCGGGTGCTGGCCGGACCCCCCGGCAAACTGACTTTGGCGACGGAGGTACCCCGGACCGGATTCGAGACTTCGGCCCCCGTAACCGGCCAGCCGGCCGCTTTCAAGCTGGTCGGGCTCAACGCCGAAGGCAAGGTGCTCGGACGATCGAAGCTGAACCGGATCGGTCAGCTGACCAGGTAAGTCAGCGACCCTGCCGCGAGGAACCCGGGGGGGGTCGCTGGTTACCGGCCCGGTTCCGGAGGCCTGGCCAGCGGCACCCGGCAGGCCGGCCCCGCGCAGTTGGTCACCCGCTTCAGGTTGGCGCGCATGTAGGCGCGAACCGCTCCGTAGCGCGGAGAATCGATCCGGTTCTTCAGCTCTTCCGGGTCGACTCCGAGGTCGTACAACTCCTCGCC
The DNA here is from genome assembly GCA_023434465.1 of Actinomycetes bacterium. Classification (GTDB taxonomy): domain Bacteria; phylum Actinomycetota; class Thermoleophilia; order Solirubrobacterales; family 70-9; genus 67-14. Next base: position 23,085 of record JAEYSQ010000041.1, on the reverse strand, counting down.
GCCCCGGTAGTAGCGGATGTACTTGTACTGTCGGACCCGGAAGCCCCGATAACGCAGCGCGGGCGCCTGGGCTGAAGCCGACGCCTCTCCGGCCTGCCCGGAGTTGATGGTGATAGCCATCGCCCGGTTGCTCCGCTGGCCGGGACGCTTCCAGTACGGCTTCAGCGAACGACCATCCACCTCGTAATTGGGTTCGGCCTTGGCCAGACGCATGATCGTCACCGGGACGTCGATGTTGCCGGTGACTTCGCGATTGATCGAGCCCCTCGGCACGCACGGACCCCGCACCGCCATGAAGGGCGAAGCGGAATCTTCGTACGGCAGGAACTTGCCCCAGTCGAAGCGGTGCTCGCCGAGGAACAGGCCATGGTCGGAGAGCAGAAAGACGTAAGTGTTCCGCAGCTTCCCGGTCGAACGAAGCTCCCTGAGAATCGCACCGATCCCATCGTCCAGCGATCTCAGCGACTCGACGTAGCGGCGGTAGGAAGAGCTCAGCCTGCTCAATTGTCGCGGGCCCATCTGCCTTGGCGCGTGGGCCCGGATCAGAGCCGGTTTGTCGCTGAAGTCGCCTTCGTTGAACGACGGCGGCCGCGGCAACGGCGTGTTCGAAGCGATCCGCAGGCTCCGGGTGGCCGGCTGCGGACCGCGGGGCCCGGCGACGTCGCCATGAGGCGCCTGGAAATCGACCTGGATGAAGAACGGTTCGTTTTGGCTGCGGCGAATCTGACGGACTGCGGCCATCGCGAAGACGTCACCGCTGTAGTGGCAGCTTCCGTTCGGCCAGAAATCCACCGGGTCCCTGAGGGCGCAGGAAGGCGGGTCTATCCCGGGGCCATCCTGCCCGTAGAACGGGTTGCCGATCGGATCCGTGACCTGGCCGTTCACGTTGAGCCGGTACCCGTAGAAGTGGGTCCCCCGGACGAAGGACGGGGTGATCCAGTTGTCCCAGCCGGGCGGCACCCGGGACTCGACCCGGCCGTTTGCCTTGTCGTAGTAGCCGTTTGTGAACTTGCCGATGTGCGCGGTGCGATATCCCGCGCCCTGCAGCGTGGTGGCCAGATTCTGCCGGTAGATCCGATGGTTCCGCCAGCCGCTCCAGCCGCCATTCGGCCCGGTGTTGCCTTCGATTCCACTGTTCCAGGCGTACTGTCCGCTCAAAAGCGACGCCCGCGACGGGCTGCAGACCGGCGACGATGCGTAGTAGTTGCGGAACTCGGTTCCCTTGCGGACGATCTGCCGAAGCGCGTGTGGCATCACCCTCTGGAAGCCCCCGACCTCCCCCCTCAGCTTCGCCCGCACCGTCCGCGCGTTCTGGTCATCGGTCTGGATCACGACGAAGTTCGGCCGGGCCGCGAGCGAGCGGTCGATCGGGGCCAACAGGCTCAGGAGAAAGGCTGCGGCAGAAAGGGCAAAGAGGGAAAGCCACGTACGGCCGGCCCAGAAGCGGTTATTGGTCTTGATGCTGAGGAATACCTGCATGAGGTGAATACCGAGGGGTTGGGGACAACTCTCCTGCTAACAAGCGCGCGGGGAGAAAGGAGCGGCAGGACTTCGCGAAACCGGGAGAACGACGGCGCCGGATGAGGCGTCAGCCCCCGGCGCCCAGTTTCTTCACAGCGTCGCGGAAGGTCTTGACCTCCAGCGAGGGCTTTTTGCGACCGGCCAGCTTCTCACCGTGCCGGTTGACCCAGATCACCGGGACCTTCATCTTCAGGAGCGGAGCGACGTCGGTGTCGTAGTTCGAACCGATGTGCAGCCAGCCCTTCTTGCCGCCGATGCGGCGGGCGCACTCCTTGAAGTGCGTGTCATCCGGCTTGTAGCTGCGGACCTGCTGCGCGGTGACCACCAGGTCGAGGTCGGTGCGCAGGTGTCGACGGGAGATGCCGAGCATCTTGTCGTCGATGTTGCTGATGATCCCGATGTTGTACTTCTTGGCGAGCCGGTCCATCGCCGCGTTCGCTTCGCGGAAAGGCGTCCAGTAGGCGACGCTGTCGGGCAGGAACTGGGCCCGGGAGGGCTCGACTTCCCAGCCGATCTCACCGGCCACCTTGATGATCGTGCGGCGCAGGACCTCGGCGTAGAGTTCGTAAGAGCCGGCCATGATTTCGGCCTGAACTTCGAAGAACCGCTCCATGAAAGCGTCGTTGTCGAAGCTGAAACCATCCTTGGCTGCCTCTTTGGAGCAAGCCTCGGAGATGCCCTTCTCCCAATCGATCAGGTCTCCGTAGCAGTCAGTGGTTACCCACTCGATGTTCTTCAGTGATGGCAGCGGCATGCGGGGAAAGCATTATGTCGAATAGAGTCCGTCGTCGGCTTCGACGTGGTCGCCCGCGCCTCCGGAGCCGTTAACCACCTAACTCCGAAAAGGTCATGGATCTCCTCGAATATCAGGGAAAAGAACTGTTCGCCCGCCATGGGCTGCCAGTCCCCAAAGGCGTTCACGCCTCAACCGCTGACGCCGCAGTAGACGCTTCTGAAACTCTCGGGTACCCCGTCGCCGTCAAGGCCCAGGTCCTGATCGGCGGCCGCGGTAAAGCCGGCGGCATCAAGATCGCGAAGGACAACGTCGAGGCACACGAGTACGCCGGTGAAATCATCGGCATGGACATCGTCGGACCGCATGGCGAGGGACCCTTCAAGGTCCACGAACTCTGGGTCGAGGCCGGTTCGGAGATCGAGTCCGAGTTTTACGCGTCGGTCATCCTCGACCGGTCGGCCAAGAAGCTGATGGTCATGCTCTCCCGCATGGGTGGCATGGATGTCGAGGCGATCGCCGCCTCCGACCCGGACGCACTGGTCAAGCGGCATGTCGACCCGCTGGCCGGACTCGACGCCGAGGAGGCGAAGCAGATCGTCGATCAGGCGAAGATCCCGGAAGAGGTGGTCGGTCAGGTCGCCGACGTGCTGGTCAAGCTGGTCGAGGTGGCCCAGGCGGAGGATGCGACGCTGATCGAAGTCAACCCGCTGATCGTCAACGCCGACGGCGAAGTGATCCTGCTTGACGCCAAGGTGACGATCGACGGCAACGCGCTTTTCCGCCACCCGGAACTGGAGGAGCTCCCCGAAACCGCCGACCAGGATCCGCAGGAAGCGATGGCCAAGGAGCGGGGCCTCACCTACGTCTCGCTCGACGGCAACATCGGCATCCTCGGCAACGGTGCCGGACTCTGCATGAGCACTCTCGACGTCGTCGCCCAGGCCGGCGGCCGCCCCGCCAACTTCCTCGACGCCGGCGGTGGTTCGAAGGCCGAGGCGATCATCGACGCACTTGAAGTGATCACCTCGAACCCCGAGGTTTCGGCGATCCTCTTCAACATCTTCGGCGGCATCACCCGGGGTGACGAAGTCGCTCGCGGCATCATCGAAGCCACCGAAAAGATCGGCCTCGAGTTGCCCCTCGTGGTCCGTCTCGACGGGACCAACTCCGAGGAGGGCCTGGCCCTGCTGGCCGGGGCCGGACTCGACAATCTGCACCACGAAGCCACCATGCTCGGCGCCGCCCGCAAGGTCGTCGAGCTGGCCGGGAACTGAGGACCGATGAGCATCATCATTGACAACGACACGAAGCTGGTCGTCTCCGGCCTGACCGGCCGCGAAGGCAGCTTCCACGGCCTGCGAAACCGCGACTACGGCACCAAGCTGGTCGCCGGTGTAACCCCCGGCAAGGGCGGTCAGGACGTGGAAGGAACCCCGGTTTTCAACACGATCAAGGAGTCGGTCGAGGAGGCCGGCGCCAACACGTCGATGATCTTCGTCCCGGCGAAGTTCGCCGCCGCCTCGATCAACGAGGCGATCGACTCGGGTGTGGAAACGGTGATCGCAATCACCGAGGGCATCCCGGTGATGGACATGATGGCGACCTACTGGAAGGCCCGCGAAGCGGGAGTTCGCCTGATCGGTCCGAACTGCCCGGGCGTGCTCTCCCCCGGCAAGGCCAACGTGGGGATCATCCCCGCCCAGTTCTTCGACCAGGGCAGGATCGGCGTCGTCTCGAAGTCCGGCACCCTGACTTACCAGATCGGCAATGAACTGAAGCAGGCCGGTGAAGGCAACTCGACCATCGTCGGGATCGGCGGCGATCCGATCGTCGGCTCCGACTTCATCGACATACTCACCCTCTTCGAGAACGACTCCGAGCCCGCCATGATCGTGATGGTCGGCGAGATCGGCGGCGACGCCGAGGAACGCGCCGCCGAGTTCATCGCGGCCGAGATCTCGAAGCCCGTGGTCGCCTACATCGCCGGGTTCACGGCGCCTCCGGGCAAGCAGATGGGCCACGCCGGTGCGATCATCTCCGGATCATCCGGAACCGCAAAGGCCAAGCAGGAGGCACTCGAAGCCAAGGGTGTGAGGGTCGGGGAGAGTCCGACCGAGGCCGCGCAGATCGCGGTCGAGACCCTGCGCTCGCTCTAGGCATACCGCTGCGGCCGGTGAGCCGCAAAGTACATTGAGTCGTTCCCCGGAAAACGAGACCCCGGTGAAAGCCGGTGAGGCACCCGCCGATTCCGGTGCCTCAAGCCCGGCGAAGCCGGCGGGGTGGGTCCGGATCTGGGCCGAACTGGCCGGAGCCTGGGCGGTGGGGATCGCCCATCCGCTCTACGTCTCGATCGCTTCCGGGCCCGAGGCGCTGACTTCCTATGGTCTGCGCCGGTTCGACGTGCTGCTTCTCATCTTCCTGCTTTCGCTGGCCGGTCCGCTCCTGATCGCACTCTTCGAGCTCCTTTTGCGCCGGTTGGCTAGCGAAAGGGTGCGACTGGTCTTCCACGGTCTGGCGGTCGGCACCCTGCTCTCGATCGTGATCTGGGACTGGATGACTGATCACGGACACACCGGGGAACTTCGCAACCTGCTTCCGGTGCTTTTCGCCTTCGGGTTCGCGTGGCTGCTCTACCGCTTCGAGCTGATCCGGAACTTCGTGCTGATGTTCAGCCTCGCGACCGTCGTGGTGATCGTCTCGTTCGCCGCCAGTTACCCGATCTGGAGCACGCTTGGACCCCATGAATCCGGTTCCGGTGGCCAATCGACCGACAGCGAGACCCCGGTCGTCATGGTGATCTTCGACGAGTTGCCGCTGGCCGCGCTCGAGAACCGGCAGGGGAAGATCGACCGCAAACACTTCCCCACCTTCGGCGAGATCGCCGGAACCTCGACCTGGTACCCCGATGCCAAGGCGGTGGGTGACCAGACGGTCTTTGCCGTCCCCTCGATCCTGACCGGTCAGGACCCGCCTGACGGGGACGCCACCAAAGCTCCACCGCCCGGGGGGAACGAGTATCCCGACAACCTGTGCGCGATCCTGCGGGATGCCGGCTACGAAACCCATGCCTACGAACCGGTCACCGACTTCTGTGACCGCTCGTACGATCTCGCGACCCGGCTCAGCGGAGTGCTCGGACGGGCGACGGAGCGGGCCGACCCGGGTTTCACTCTAAACCCCGGTTACTGGCGGGAAATGCTGGTCCGGGGCCTGACCAAGCCCTTCGACGATCCCTACAACGAGTACGAGGATGACCGGCCGGCCGCGATCTCTGACTTCGTCGACGGAATGCCCGGTTCGGACCGCTCGATCAGTGTGCTGCACATCGCCTTGCCCCACATCCGGTGGATGTTCCAGCCCGACGGAACGACCTACCAGAACCTTCGGGATGCAGCCGACACCCTGCTGGGTTCACCTCCTTCGGTTGGGGAGAACAACCGCGACATGCAGATGATGATGTTGCAGCTGGCCTATGCGGACCAGCAACTGAAACGGGTGACCGACCGGATGAAGGAACTCGGGATCTGGGAGGAGTCGCTTTTCGTGGTCACCGCCGACCACGGGGCCGCCTTCGAGAGTGGGGGCAGCAGGCGACTGGTCAACATCTTCAACCCCGGCTGGATCCTGCCGGTCCCGTTGCTGATCAAGCAGCCCGGCCAGACCCGAGCCCGCGTCGTCAATGGCCCGGTCGATTCCCGGGACATCGCTCCGACCGTGCTTGGCACTCTCGGCCTGAAACCGGGCGAGAAGGCGACTGGACGTGATCTGAACTCCCTGACCAGGCTCCCGGACCGGGACCAAGTCGAGGGCCGGGGGTTCTACGGGCCGTTCACCATGGACAGCGAGCTGCTGGATGCCGCCTACGAGAACGCCCTCGACTACCGGAATCGCCTCTTTTCCGGCTCGCTTTACGCGGTCGGAGGCAACCAAAACCTGCTCGGCAAGAAACCTGCCGGGCTGAAGCGACTCGGCTTCGAGAGCGCCTCCCCGGAACTCTTCGAGGATGTCGACACCGCGAGCGGCGAAGTGCCGGCCTGGGTCCAGGGCACGCTCACCGGCACCGGCAGCCCGCCACCGAATCGCGTTGCGATTGCCCTGAACGGAACGATCGTCGCGATCGCTCCCGTCTGGCAAAGTGACGGAGTGACGTCAACCGGCGTCGTGGTTCCCGGCACCGCGTTCGTCGACGGACCCAACGAGGTCTCGGTCTACGCGATTCCCGGCTCGGGTCGTGCGGGGAACTGATCTCCCCCGCTATGATCGCCCGTCCCTGAAAAGCCCGAGCTACTGCCCTCGCGAGGCAGACCGAGGATTCGAATGCCAGACACGATCAGCTTTGCCCGAGGTGCCCCGAGTCCCGACCTGATTCCGGTCGAGGCGGTCCGTGCTGCGGTCGCGAAAGCGCTCGAAGATGACTGGCAGAAGGCGCTCTCCTACGGGGTCGGTATCGGTCACCCGGGCCTCTGCGCCTGGATCGCCGATCGTCATGGCATCGCAGCCGAACAGGTGATGACCACCAACGGTTCCCTGGAAGCCGGAGCGATGCTGTTCCGTGATCTGCTTTCGCCGGGTGACCGGGTGATCGTCGAACAACCAAGCTATGACCGCACCCTGCTGCTGCTCGAACAGATCGGGGTCGAGTTCGTGCCGGTGGCGCTCGAAGCGGACGGGATCGACGTCGATGCGGTCGAGAAAGCCCTGGAACTGGGTCCGATCAAGCTCGCCCACATCATTCCCAACTTCCACAACCCGGCCGGCTGCACCCTCTCCGAGGAGAAGCGGCGCCGCCTGGTCGCGCTAGCCGCCGAGCATAACTTCGTGATCTTCGAGGATGACCCCTACCGGGAGCTGCCATTCGGCGAAGATCCGCCCCCGACCATGCTTTCGATCGACGAAAGCGACAAGGTGATCCACGCCTCCTCGTTCTCGAAGACGGTCAGCCCGGGCGTCCGGGTCGGCTACCTGGCCGGGCCCGATCACGAGATCGCCCGCCTGGCGAAGATCGCCAACGAGAACTACATCTCGCCGAACATGCTTTCCGGTTCGCTGGTGCTCGAGCTCTGCCAGTCCGGCGTGCTCGATGACAACATCGCGAAGGTGAAGGTCGCTCTCCAGGAGCGTCGCGACGCCCTGGTCGAGGCGCTCGGCAAACACATTCCGGAGGCCACCTTCGTCCTGCCGGGCGGAGGCTATTTTCTCTGGGCCGACCTGGCCGAAGACCGTGACACGGTCCAGATCGCCGCCAGGGCCAAGGAAGCCGGAGCCCCCTTCATCCCGGGCGTCGACTTCATGCTCGACGCTGGCCAGCAGAGCCTCCGCTTCTCCTTCGCCTCGGTCCCGCCGGAGCAGATGGACGAAGGCATCTCCCGCATCGCCGACTGTCTGTAGCCCCGTCGGCCTGCTACTTCTGGGGCCCACTTTCGGGTGAGCCTTCCTGAAGACCGGAGAAGTTGAGCTGCGTTAGCGGCCGTATCTGTCGTCTGAGAGGACCAGCTGGTCTGGGAGGGCGGCGCGGGGAGGCGGCGCCGGATCGGCCCGGACGGTCACCGTTTCGGCCACGGTTCTGGTCACTTCATGCTTGCGATCGCCCGACTCGATCAGGACGATTTCCTCGTCCTTGGCGGTGACTTCGCCTTTGAGGCCCGGGTGCAGGCCGATGTCCATCAGGTAGTGGAGGAGACTCTCGGCTTCGTTCTCGAAGCGGAGCACGACCACCTTGGCGCCGAGGTCGACATCGGCCAGTGGCGCCCCCTCCTCGCGGACCCCGTCGATCGGGTGGCCGTGAGGGCAGGTGTTCGCCTCGCCGATCGCGGCCCGCATCCGTTCCTCGAGCACCGGGGACATCGCGTGTTCAAGCCGTTCGGCCTCCTCGTGGACCTCATCCCAGGGGATGCCGAGCACGTCGGTAAGGAAGCGTTCGATCATCCGGTGGCGACGGGTGATCTGCTCGGCTTCGACCCGGCCTTCATCGGTCAGGTGGAGGATCTTGTCGGCACTCCGGGTGACGTAGCCGTCGCGCTCGAGTCGCTTGATCATCTCGTGGACCGTCGGGGGTGAAAGCTGCATTGCCTTGGCGATGTTGGCCCCGGTGATCGGCAGTCCGGCCTCCATCAGCCAGAAAATCGTCTGGAGATACTCCTCTTCGGCAACCGTCGCGTCAGACATGGGGTCATCCTAAGACCGATTAGGTGTTGACGTCAGGCACCCATGAGCGATGTGACCACCGCTTCGTAGAAACCGGCCCCGTTTCTGGCTTCGGTGACCTTCGCGTTGGGGAAGAGTTTCATCGCTTCCCGCACACCCGGGTCCTTCTCGGGCCCGTTGGCTACCACGAAGAATGTCCCGACCGAGGGTGCGACTTCAAGATCTTCCAGCGAGTCGCCGACCGCGATCGTCTCCTCGAGCGCGTAGCCCCTCGCCTGAGCGTGGGCGGCTACGGCGCGGGCCTTGGAAACGCCTTTCGGGACCAGGTGGTAGCAGTGGGCCTGCTCGATCCCGTCCATCCTGCGGTGAATCGCCCCGTTGTCAAGCAGGCGGAGGTCTCCGTGACCGTTCTCCTCGAGCAGTGCGTTGGCCTCGGCCGGGTCGACGTCTCCCCGGAAGAGGTGCGACATCTCGCGGTTCAGGTGCCAGGGCTCATGGAACTCGAGCCGCCCGGGGAAGGACCCGATCAGCAGCTCCGGAACGCCGCGTTCGCTGATCTGCTCGACCACCGTCTTGCCTTCCTCGTGTTCGAACTCACCGGTCATCATCGTGATCTCCTGATCCAGGGAGAAGGCCGAGCCGGCTTCGAAAATGAACGAGGTCTGGCCGATGATCCGGGCATCCTCATGGACCTGGACCTGGCGGCGGCCGGACATGATCACGACCTCCACGCCGGCCCGCGAACAGGCTTCCAGCGCCCGCGCCTGGGACATCGAGAAGTTGCCTTCCTCATCGGTGAAGAGGGAAGCGCCCGCCCCCAGCAGGGTGCCGTCGAGATCGGTGTAGACGCAGCGCAGGCTCATCGCCGCTCAACGCTACCCGTTGGGGAGAGTTCGGCGCTCTCAGACGGCGAGCGTGGAAAACGCGGGGCGCACGATCGTCTCCGGACCGGTTCCTTCGACCGTCTCCAGCCGGCCCGTGTCTTCCCGGTCGATCCGTCCCAGCGTCCCGGCGAGCGCCTCGATCACCTCGGAAGACATCCCGGCCAGCGCCGCCAGCGATTGGTGGGCGTTTCGCTTGGTGCCAAGCTCGACCTGGGCCATCCCTTCGATCCCCACCCGGTCCCAGACGTCGAGCAGCATCGCGATCTCGACCCCGTAGCCGCAGGCGAACGGAATTTGTTCGAGTAGTTCCCGGCGGACCGCCACCTCGCCAGCCAGGGGCTGATCGAAGGCCAGCAGCTCCGGGACCATTCGGGCCAGTAGCGGTCGGGCCGCGAGCTCGGTCACCCGGCCTCCGCCGGACGGCTCCTCGCTCTCGCCGATCCGAAACGGCCGCTGGTAGCGACCCTTGACGAAGTGCTTCCCGGGGTCGGCCAACGGACCTGCCAGGCCGGTTACGTAATGGCGGCCGAAGTCGGCAACGTCACCGTCGACATAGACCACGATGTCTCCCGTTACCGCGGCGAGTGCCCGCCACATCGCGTCGCCTTTGCCCCGGCATGGCCCGAAACCTTGGACCAGGTCGTTTTCCGAATAGACCTCCGCCCCGGCATCGCGTGCGAGTGAAGCGGTGCCATCGGAGGAGTCGGCATCGACGACCAGGATCTGCCCGACCAGCCCGTCCTCGGCGAGGACCTTGAGCTCGCCCACCGTCGCTGCGATCGTCCCGGCGGTCTCCCGGACGGGAATTACGACGGAGACCGTTCCCCGCAGCTTGCGGCTGATCTCGGCGCTGGCGAAGTCCCGGTGGTCGAAGGTGTCTAGCATCGTCATGGTGAGTCCGGTTCCCGCAACACTACGCACCGCCGCAGGTGAGATCAACGTGGAGCGGCCGGTGATCGTCGGCGTGGTCAACGCCACCCCCGACTCCTTCTCCGACCGGGGCGAGCGCTCTACGGCCGGTTCGATCCGGCAGGTCGGGGAACACCTCGAAAACGGTGCCCAGATCATCGAGATCGGCGGCGAGTCCAACGTGACCAACCGTCCCGCGGTGACCCCGGAGGAAGAGATCGGGCGCATCCTGCCGGTGGTCGAGGCTGCGGCCGAGGCCGGCGCGGTGATCTCGGTCGACACCTACAAACCAGCCGTGGCCAAGGCTGCCCTGGGCGCGGGCGCGGCGATCCTCAACGACATCAGCGGTGGCGGCAACCATGAGCTGATGTCGGTCGCCGCCGAAGCGGGCGCGGCGGTCGTCCTGATGCACACCGTGGTTGAACCGAAGAACCAGCGCTGGGACGAGTCGGCCTATCCGGAGGGCATCACCGCCCACCAGATCCGCTTCTTCGAAGAGCGGCTTGATCGTCTGGGTCGGCTGGGCATCGAACCCGACCAGGTGGTGGTGGACCCCGGACCCGACTTTGGCAAGACCCCGGCCCAGACCGTCGATTCCCTGCGCGGCCTGCCGGAGCTTTGCGGACTCGGCTGCCCGGTGATGCTGGCCGTGTCACGCAAGGACTTCATCGGCGCGATCAACCATCGCCGCCCTTCCGAACGCGGACCCGGAACCTTCGCGGCTCTTGCCTTCGGACTCGATTGTGGCGGCCGGTTGCTCCGGGTCCATGACGTTGCCGGGACCCGGGATTTCATCCAGGTCTGGGAGTCGCTCCGCGGGGATGCTGCCGTGGATCCGGGACTGAGGATTGCCGGGGAGATCCGGCGCGAGCCGCCCCGCGAGACCGAAGCCGCCAGCTTCGAACCCGACCGCGCCGATGTCTGAGTCACTGCTTTCCGGCGGCTGGTCGATCGCGATCGATCCCGCCGCGAGGGACGGACGGATCGTCGAAAGCGCGTCGGAGCCGTCCGCGGAGGCCCGGCTGGAACCCTTGCCCGCGACCCTGGACCGGGATCTCGTGGCGGCTCTGAACCGCGGTGGAATCGATCAGCTCTACAGCCACCAGGCCGAAGCATTCGAGGCGGCCGCCGAGGGCAACGTGATCCTGACCACGGCTACCGCCTCGGGCAAGTCGCTGGGTTTCAACCTTCCGGTCCTGAACGCGATCGCCGCCGATCCGAAGGCTCGCGCGCTCTACCTCTACCCGACCAAGGCGCTGGCTCAGGATCAGGCCCGTGCCCTCGCGAGGATCGGTTCCCCGAACCTTCGTCTCGCGATCTACGACGGCGACACCCCGCGCGACGAGCGACCGGCGATCCGTCGCCAGTCGAACCTGGTCCTGACCAACCCGGACATGCTCCACATCGGGATCATGCCCCACCATCGTGGCTGGGGTGACTTCTTTGCCAATCTCGAGTGGGTCGTGGTCGACGAGGCCCACACCTACCGGGGCGTCTTTGGCTCCCATGTGGCCAACGTGCTGCGGCGGCTGCGGCGACTGGCCCGGGCCTACGGCCGGGAACCCCGCTTCGTGATGGCCTCGGCGACGATCGCCAATCCGGGCGAACTGGCCGAACGGCTGACCGGAACCGCGGCGCGGCTGATCGACGAGGACGGCGCTCCCAGGGCCGGGCGGGAAATCCGGATCTGGAACCCTCCCCTGGTCAATCCGGCGATCGGTGCCCGCCGCTCCGCCCTGGCCGAGGCCGCCGACCTGCTGGCTGATCTGGTCTCGCACGAGGTCAGGACGATCTGCTTCCTCAAGAGTCGAAAGGGGATCGAACTGATCCGCAAGTTCGCCGCTGACCGGTTGATCGAACGGGGCCGACCGGAGCTGGCCGAGCGGATCGCCCCCTACCGGGCCGGTTACACCCCGGCCCAGCGCCGGGAGATCGAAGCAAAGCTCGTTTCCGGGGAGCTACTCGGGGTTGCCTCCACCGACGCGCTCGAGCTGGGGATCGACATCGGCGGTCTCGACGCGGCGATCTGCGTCACCTTTCCCGGTACCGTGGCCGGACTGAAGCAGATGTGGGGCCGGGCCGGCCGCCGGGAGAGGGGGCTCGCCGTCTACATCGCCGGGCCGGACGGACTGGATCAGTATTTCTGCCGTCATCCGAATGAGTTCCTCAAGCGTCCGGTCGAAGCCGCGATCCTCGATCACCTCTCTCCCGAGATCCGTGACCAGCACCTGATCGCCGCTGCCTTCGAGTTACCCCTCACCGGTGAGGACGAGGAGTTTTTCGGACCCGGACTCGAGGACGCCGGCCAGGCTCTCGTACTGAGGGGCGAGTTGCGGAAGGCCGGCAAGGGTCTGGTCCCCCGCCGGACCGGTTTCGCCGCCTCGGACGTTTCGCTCCGTTCTTCCTCGGCCGGAGACGTCGCGGTGATCGACCGGGATTCTGGCGAGGTGATCGGTACCGTCGAGACGGGTCGCGCCTTCACCACGATCCACCCGGGCGCGATCTACATGCACCTCGGCACCTCGTGGGAAGTCGAGCGGCTCGATCCATACGAGGGCGAGGCGATCGTCCACCGTTTCGACGACGAGTGGTACACCCGGCCGAAGGTCGAGACGGACATCTTCATCGACCGGACCCTCGAGACCCGAGAGGCCTGCGGAGTCAAGCTCAGCTTCGGCGAGATCTCGGTCACCGACCAGGTCATGGCCTACCAGCGCATCCTCAGTGCCGACGGCGAGGCCTTCGATCTGGTCGACCTCGACCTGCCGGAGCAGCAGTTCGCGACCCGTGGCCTTTGGTACGAGGTGCCGGAGGAGTTCGTCTCGGAGTTCCCCCTGAACGAGATGCTGGGAGCTCTCCATGCCACCGAGCACGGGCAGATCGCGGTCTTGCCGCTGATCGCGATGTGTGACCGCTGGGACATCGGTGGGCTCTCGACCAACCTGCACTTGCAGACCGGGACGCCGACCATCTTCATCTACGACGGCCATCCCGGCGGGATCGGCCTGACCAAGCGGGCTTTCGAACTCTTCCCCCGGCTGGTCGGTGATGCGCTGCGGCTGATCGGCGAGTGTCCCTGCGATTCCGGGTGTCCTTCTTGCGTTCAGAGTCCCAAATGCGGGAACCTGAACGAGCCTCTCTTCAAGCGGGGAGCGATCCGTTTGCTGGAGGCGATGTCGCGTGGTGAAACCGGTCGAACGGAGGGAATCTGATGCGGAAGATCGAGGGCAACAGAGGCACAATCGTGATCCACGAGTGGGCGCCGGTCGGCGAGCCGAATTACGTCGTGCTGCTTGCCCACGGATACGCGGAACATGTCGGCCGGCACGCCGAACTGGCCGAGCGGCTGGAGCAGGACGGTGCCGTCGTCTATGCCCCGGACCATTGGGGTCACGGCTACTCCGGCGGCGAGAGGGCCCTGGTCGACGAGGCGGAAGTGTTGCTCGCGGATTTCGCGCTCGTATACGACCTCGCCCGGGCCGAGCATCCCGACCTTCCCGTGCTGCTGATCGGTCACTCGATGGGTGGTCTGCTCGCCACCCTCTTTCTCCAGGAAGCTGAGCGGCCGGTCGACGCCGTCGTGCTCTCCAGTCCGCTGCTGGGCGGGAACCCGGGCCTCGAAGCTCTGCTCGAACTCGACCAGATCCCGGACATCCCGATCGACCCATCCGTGATTTCCCGGGACGAGCTCGCACAGGACGCGTATCTCAACGACGAGCTGGTCTACCACGGCCCGTTTCGGCGGGAGACTCTCGAGGGCCTGGTGAGTACGGTCCGGCGCGCCCAGCAGGGTCCGGGTTTCGGGGACCAGCCGCTGCTCTGGATCCACGGCGAAGGGGATCAGCTGGTTCCCTTCGATCCGACCCGGGCAGTGATCGAGGACCTGGCCGGCCCGGGCACGGAGATGAAGACCTACCCGGAAGCCCGCCACGAACTCTTCCACGAGACCAACAAAGACGAAGTCTACGAAGACGTCTTCGCGTTCATAAACCGAACCCTCAACAAGTAGAGCCCCACCCAACCATCAGTCAACGCGCGTGGGCGGGCGCGGTGAACCAGGCCAACCTGAGCCCCACCCAACCATCAGTCAACGCGTGTGGGGCGGTCGGTGACCCAGCCAACCTGAGCCCCACCCAACCATCAGTTGATGCGAATGGGTGGGGCGGGTTCAATTGGGAGGGCGGGTCAGACCCCGCCCGACTCCTGGTGACATATGGCGAGGGCCGGGATCGAACCGGCGACACCACGATTTTCAGTCGTGTGCTCTACCAACTGAGCTACCTCGCCAAGGACGGACAGGCTATCCAAAAGAGAAGGGCCCCGGATTTCTCCGGAGCCCTTCCCGATGATTCATTGCGGTGCCAGGAAGAGGCTTAGCGCCGCTTCTTGTTCTTCTTCTTTTTCTTCTTGGCGGCCTTCTTGACGGTCACCTTCGCGGTGGCCTTCTTGCCGGCGATCGAGGCGGTGATGTTGGCCTTGCCCTTGGCCTTCTTGGTGGTCGAGACGTTGATGGTCTTGGTTACGGACTTGCCGGCGGCAATCTTGACTGACACCGACTTCTGAACCTTGACCTGCTTGTTGTTCGACTTCAAGGTGATCTTGCCGGAAAAAGACTTCTCGCCGGTGTTCGTGACCTTGACCTTGACCTTGCCCTTCTTGCCGGCCTTGATCGTCACCTTCTTGGTGATGCTCAGCGAACCGACCTTCCCGTCGGTGAGGATCTTGGTGCAGGCGGGCGGGGTGCCTTCGAAGCCCGGATCACACTTGGGCGGCTCCGGCTCCTCGCAGTTGGGCGGGGTACCAACCAGGCCATCTTCGGAGCAGGCGTACTCCGAGGGCTTGTTCTGGGTCGCGGCCGGGAGTTCGGTGATCGACTCGGACTGATCGTTGGCGAGCCAAAGACCGCCAACGGTCTCGAGGAAGCCACCGATGATGCCGCAGGTCGCCGGGTCGCCTAGTACGGCGGTGATCGACGGCTTGGTGCGCCACGCACCGGCGAGCGAGCCGTTCTCGAACGTGCCCGCATCGAACGAGTCGGCGGCGGCGGGCCAGCCGTTGCCGGTCGAGAGGGCGATGTTGAGCGGAGCGAGCTTGCAGGCAAGCGCGCCCTCCCCGAGCGGGAACCCGAGTTCCTCGCCGAGGGCTTCGAGGTCATCGACGCCGAGGGTCAGCGAGATGCTGAGATCCAGGTCCATCGCGCCCGTGGCCTCGTTGTAGTTGCCGGTGCCGTCCTTGGTCAGGGCAATCTCTCCGTTGATCGTCGCTACGTCGGGGATAGCGACCTCGACCGGCGGGAAGTTCAGACCTGTGTCCTGGGGAATGGTGAAGTTCCCGTTGGTGTCGGTGTAGCTGCCGTTGAGCGCGATCGGGGCGGTCGGCGGCTCGAGAACGATCTCGCTGAGCTCATTGCCGGCGGCCGTGACGCTGAGGCCGACGTAGTTGAACTCGGGGTTGACCGGATCGCCAACCGTGGACGCCTTGGCGCCATTGGCGTTGAACGCCAGGCCGAGAGCCATGAAAGCGGCAGCGGCCAGCAACGCGCTGACGGCAGCCTTCACGCCCGTGGTGGATAGTGCTGTGCTGTTCATCTTCCCTCCGTGGCCTTTTCCCTGGAAAGGTCCGGCCGATTTGATTTCTCCCTAAATGCAGCGGGGTCCCTGCTCTATACAAATTCCCGACAGCCAGATGGCCGTCCTCCCTAGTGGGTCCCGGTCGATTCGCCACCGAAGTGACGGCAATCACACAGGACCTGTAATGGCGGGAGCATACCTAAACCCCATCAAATCCGCAAACAAGCGGTTTCTGGAAAGCGGACAGGCGCGACGAGCGACTTATCCATTGGTCATCTCCCCCGACAGCAATCACATTGCCTTCATCCTTCGGTGAACCGCTCGCCGTCCGTGGTGACCGTGGGGAGCTCCAGTCGATCCGGTAGAACGAGAGAAAGGGTTTGATGGTGCGCGTTTCCCCTTTGAAGCCCGCCCCCGGGCGGGATCGTCACTCCCCGGACTCCGAGACCATCCCGATGGGCCCGGCCCCGCGTGGCTGGAAGAACAGGAACGGGCGCCGTCTGGCGGTCAGTTCAATGGCCGTGGTCAGCCGGGCGTCACGATCTGCTGAAGTGACCAGCGGTTCCCGTCCGGGTCACTGAAGAAGACGAAGCGTCCCCAGGGGAATTCCTGCACCTCGCTAGCCTCGACCTCCTTCTCGACCAGAAAGGCCCGCGCATCGTCTGCGTCTGCCACGACCACCTGCATGTTGTCGAGACTGCCCGGCGCCATTTCGGTAATTCCCTTGCCAAAGGCGATTGAGCAGGCAGATCCCGGCGGGGTCATCTGGATGAAGCGAAGCTGGTCGTTTACCCGGTGGTCGTGGTCGAGGTTGAACGCGATCCGTTCGTAGAACTCCAGCGCCCGGTCCGGATCGGTGACAGGAACCCCGATCAATTCGATCTTCCAGTCCATGCTCCTAACATAACGCCACCGGAATGCCTGGTCACATCATTCTGATGGTCCCAGGTAAGCGAGTGTGAGTGAGTGTGAGTGGGCCGTGAAGGGATCGAACCTTCGACCTTGAGATTAAGAGTCTCCTGCTCTACCAGCTGAGCTAACGGCCCGGAAGTTGGCTTGAGTGATCAAGCCGGAGAAAAAGTATAGAGCGGGCGGGCCTGATTCGTAGGCCCGCCCGCTCCGGAGGTCAGGTCGGGATCAGGGGGCGGTGTTCCCGGTTGAGTCGCCACCGATCGAGGTGTCGGAGCCGAGGCTGCCGAGCGGGTTCTCGAGCGACTTGCCACCATCCTTGCGAGCCTGCTTGATCGCCCGGTCGATCAGCTTGCCGACCCGCTTGGCATCCTTCTCGGATGAGTTGAATGCCTGGTTGATCTGTTTCTTCTCGTCCGCGTCATCGGTCGACGCCAGCGCCTTCTGGCGGGTCTTTTCGGCCGCTTCGTAGTTCTGCGCGTAGAGCTGGTACATCGACAGGGTGATCAGTTGGTTGGCGGCGCTGGGGCCGTTGTTCTTCTGCTGCTGCCTGATCGCTTCATCGGCCACGAACTGCTGGGCCTGGGCCGCATCCTTGATGTTGGCCTGGAACTGGGCGACGGTCGAGCCCTGCGAGAGGGTGAACAGGACCTGGGCCATCAGCTGCGCCACTTCCGGGTCCGGATTGTTGTTCACCATCTTCAGGTACCTGGTCCAGGCATCGGCCGCCAGGTCGAGCTGGGTGGTCGCCTCGTCGGTGATCGAAGTCTGGCCCGTCTCCGGGTCGGTGTCGTAGAGCGACTGGCCGGCTGCGAACCGGGCGCGGATCAGGTCGACCGCGGCGGTCTCGTTGTTCGGCTGGGTCTGAAGCTGCTGTTGGAGATCCTCGGCCCGTTCGAGGTTGACCTCCGCCACATCCTGGTTCACGGCGGTGCTGTTTCCGAACGGATTGACTCCGCCAGGCAGGCCGATTACCACGAGGCTGGCCGCCATGATGACCGCGAGGATCACGTAGATGACCTGAATCACCCTCTTGCGACGACCGCGAAGGTCGAAAAGCATCCTGTTTTCGGGTTCTTGGGCCACTTGGCTAGTTCTCCTGGATCGAAGGTACCTGGGATTCGGCGCTCCCCTTTGGCTGGCCGATTCCCCGAGCGAGCAAGATACTCAACTCGTAGAGAAGCAGTAGCGGAACCATTTCGATCAACATCGAAATCGGGTCCACCCCGGGCAGCGCCGCTGCAACCACGGCAATAATCAGGTAAGCGTACCGGCGATTCCTGCGCAGTTGCTCCACGGTCATGATTCGCAGCCGAACCAGCGCGAGCACGATGATCGGAAGCTGGAACACGACGCCGCCCGCAAGCAGGGTCATCGAGAAGAACGAGTAGTACTCGCGGGCCCGCAGCTGGATCGCGAACTGCTCCTCGTTGAAGCCGAGCAGGAAGTTGATCGCGGCCGGCAGGACGATGAAGTAGGCGAAGACCACCCCGGCCAGAAACAGCAGCGGAATCGTGATCAGGAGCGGCATGATCGCCTTGCGCTCGCGGGGCGAGAAGGCCGGCAGCAGGTAGGCGAACAGCTGGTAGCTGATGAACGGGGCGGAAACGATGATCGCCGCATACACGCAGACCGTCACCGTCGTCATGAAAGCTTCCGTCGGAGCAAGGACGATCAGGGCCCGGTACTCCTCCGGCAGGGGACGGGCGGCCAGATCGAGTATCCAGTCGCTCTGCCAGAAACAGACAGCAAAGGCGAGGGCCAGGAAGATCAGCGAGTAGATCAGCCTTGAGCGCAGCTCGTCGAGGTGATCGACGAGGCTCAGCTGCTCGTCATGGCGAACCGGCTTGATCTTGGCCATGGCCGAAACCCCGAGACTCCGCGACTACTCGCGGCGTTCGGAAATCACTTCGCCGTCGACCTTCTCCGGCTCGGCCCCGGTCACTTCGGTGACTTCCGGCTCCTCGCCGGGCAACGGATGTGCGGCATCGGTCGGAGGCGGGGTCAGTTCGGCCGGCTCGGCGTCATCGTCCTCGTCGTCGTCCTCGTCATCGTCGTTGCTGCCGATGCTGCTGACGCCTTCGCGGAACTCGTTGATGCCGCGGCCCAGCGACTTGCCGAGTTCCGGCAGGCGCTTGGGTCCGAAGACGATCAGCGCGATGATCAGCACGATGGCGATCTCGAGTGGGCCGACATTGGGAATCATTGGATTACCAATCGTACCTGTGAACGACTTTTCACCCGGATCAGCCGGATGCGGAGTGGCTAGTCCCGGAAATTCAGGTAATAGCGCGAGGCGGTCGGTTCGGCCTGGCCCTGGTACTTGGATCCCTTGTCGGCCGAGCCGTAGGCGGCGTCGACCGGGTGGTCCATCCTCATGAAGGAGAGCTGGCCGATCGGCATGCCCTTGTAGATCGTGATCGGCAGATTCGCCACGTTCGAAAGTTCGAGGGTCAGGTTGCCGGCGAAGCCGGCGTCAACGAAACCGGCGGTCGAGTGGATCAGGAGCCCGAGCCGGCCGAGTGAACTCTTGCCTTCCAGGCGGGCGACCATGTCATCGGGCACGGTCACCCGTTCCAAAGTCTGGCCGAGCACGAACTCTCCCGGATGCAGGATGAACGGTTCGCTTTCATCCGGCTTGACCAGTTCGGTCAGGTCCTCCATCGGCTCCTTGACGTCGATGTACGGATAACGCGAATTGTTGAACACCCGGTAGCTGTGATCAACCCGCAGGTCGATGCTCGAAGGCTGGATCAGCCGCTCTTCGTAAGGATCGATGACGATCCGGCCGGCGGCGATCTCCTCCCGCAGGGTCTTGTCGCTGAGGACCATGAGGCGGGAGTATCCCAAAGCGGCCGGACTGAGGAGAGGCCGCCCCGGCGCGGGATCGACTCAGCTGTATCTCATGACCACGCCGTCGGCGATCAGTTCGAGCAACTCGCGCTGGTCCGGTTCGATCGCGGCTCCCTGAAGGCCCGCCTTCGCTTCCTCGATCAGCCCGATCGCCCGGGCCCGGACCTCGTCGAGCGCCCCGGTGACAGCGATGCGGTCACATGCCACCGCAGCCGACCGCTCGTCAAGCGAACGAAGGTCGAGCGAAGCCAGGGCGGGATCGAACCGGGCCGCGACTATCAACGGCAGGGTGACCGTGCCGTCCAGCAGGTCGGTGCCGCGGGCCTTGCCCGTACGCTCCGGCGGTCCGGCGATGTCGAGCACGTCGTCGAGCAACTGGAAGGCCAGGCCGATCCGGTGGCCGAAGAGACCGATCGGGCCGGGTTCACCACCGACGCTGGAGCGGCCGAGCACACAGGCAGCTTCGAACAGCCGTCCGGTCTTGAGGCCGCAACGCTCGAAGTAGTCGGCCTCGGTGAGGCCCATGTCGAAGGCACCCTCGCGCTGACGAAGCTCGCCCCGGGCGAGGTCGACCGCGGTGGCACTGACCTCGGTTACCGCGTCCGCATCGCCCCCGTCGACCAGCACCTTGAAGGCGGTGGAAAAGAGCCGGTCGCCGAGCGCGGTCGCGCGTTCCCGGCCCGAACTTGCGTACACGGTGGGCTGACCGCGCCGGAGCGGAGCCCGGTCGAGCACGTCATCGTGAACGAGGCTCGCCATGTGCACCAGCTCAACCGCGATTCCGGCCCGCACCGCCGCCGCTCCGGCATCCGGACCGGCGCAGAGCAGGACCAACATCGGCCGCATCCGTTTGCCACCGGCGTTCAGGGTCCGGACCGCGTCCTCGGAAAGTTCGGCCTCGTCCTTGACCGCGGCCAAGAGGCCCGCTTCGACTTCGCCCATCCGGGCGGGCAGCCAGGCACCCGCGGTGTCGGTTACAGCGGTGACCGGCTCGGGCAACGAGCGGCGGGGAGCTTCCTCGCCTGGTCCCGAACCCACCGCTACCGGATCCCGGAGTGAAGCGCGATGATCCCGCCCGCCATAAGGGTCCAGCGGACGTGGCTGAGGCCGCCGGCGTCGAGCTTTCCGGCCAGGGTTTCGGCATCGGGGAAGCTGCGGACCGATTCGGGCAGATAGGTGTAAGCGGAGGAATCGCCGGCGACTTTGCCGAGCATCGGCACGATCCGGTCGAACCAGAGGCCGAAGAAACCGGCCAGCGGCTGGCGGCGGGGCTGGGTTATCTCGAGGATGACCAGCCGCCCGCCCGGCACCAGGACCCGGCGCATCTCGCCGATCCCCTTGTCGAGGTCGGCGAGGTTACGGGCCCCGAAGGCGATCGTGACCGCGTCGAAGCTTTCGTCCTCGAAGGGCAGGTCGAGGGCGTCCGCCCACTTGAACCGGGCCTGGCGCAAACCTGCGTCTTTCGCCTTCTTGAGTGCGATATCGAGCATCGGCTGCGAGAAATCCGCTCCGGTCACTTCGCCTTCCGGGCCGACCCTTTCGGCCAGCATCAGTGCGAGGTCACCGGTCCCGCAGCAGAGGTCGAGAGCTTTCATGCCCGGTTCGAGCCGGGACCGCTCGGCCGCCCGGGACCGCCAGCTCTGGTCGAGCCCGGCGGTCATCACCCGATTCATGCGGTCGTAGACGCCGCTGATCCGGTCGAACATCGAGTTCACCTCTCCGGCGAACTCCTGGTCACCCCGGCGGGGAGGCGCCTGCGCCATGGAGCTAGTGCTCGGTCTGGAGCGAGGCCAGATAATCGGCGACCTCGTTCAGGTTCTTCTCACCGAGACCCTGGAACGAAGGCATGATGCCCGGGCCGATCGCGACCGATTGCTTGATCGCTTCGCGCGGCACGTTGGCGCCGATGTCGGAAAGGTCGGGACCGAGGCCACCGTGAACGCCGGCGTCACCGATCGAGTGACAGGCGAGACAGCCCGACTCGGCGACGATCAGCTTGCCCGCTTCGTACTGCGGGGCGGTTTCCTGCTCGATCTTGTCGAGCGAGCCGGCGGTGGCTCCCAGATAGGTCAGCCAGGCCATCGCGATGATCACCAGGATGCCGGTGATGGTTGCGATCGGTCGCTTCCACGGCACTCTTTCCGGACCCCGGTCATAGAACGGGAGCAGGAGCAGCAGGACCATGCAGATGGTCGGGATGCCGATCGTGGCCAGCGGAGTCAGCTCCGGCGGCTTGATAACCCGCAGCAGCTCGAAGAGGTAGAAGAAGTACCACTCGGGACGCGGCACATAGGTGGTGGTGGTCGGGTCCGCCTTGGGACCCTGCTCGGCACCCATGACGATCGACATCACGATCAGTACGGCGGTGACGACCAGCATCATCACCGAGTCCTTCATGATCGCGTAAGGGAAGAACGACTTGCCCTTCTTCTTCAGGATCTCGTACTCGCGGAGGTACTCCTCCTTTTCACGGGCGTTCATCTACTTCACCTCCCCTTCGCCTTCATCTTCGGCAGGGGCGTCGCCCGGTTCCTCGGTCGAGACCTCTTCAACCGGGGTTTCGGTCTCCTCGGCTTCCTTTGCCTCGACCTCTTCGGCCTCGGCAGCCTCAGCGTCAGCCTCACCGACCGGCGGGGCCGCTTCGGCCGCGACTGCAGAACCGTTCACCGGAACATCTTCGAAGTCCTCGCGGGCAACTCCGGCGGTGACCTGCTCCTCGGGGCGCGCCGCCTTTGGCCGGCCGGCCCGGACCCACGGCGGAGCCGTCGTACCCAGCTTGACCACGAAGAAGAGATGTGCCCCGATCAGGGCAGCCATCAAGCCCGGTACGACCATCATGTGTAGCGCGTAAAACCGGGAAAGCGTTGTCGCCGAGAAGTCCGGGCCGGCTCTCAGGAAGTCGGCCAGGTAGGGGCCGACGATCGGACCGGAGGCGGTGATGTTGTTGGCGACGATGGTCGCCCAGAACGAGCGCTGGTCGAAGGGCAGCAGGTAGCCGGTGAGACCCATGACCGTGGTCAGGATCAGCAGCACCACGCCGATAACCCAGTTCAGCTCGCGGGGGTACTTGTAGGCGCCGAAGAAGAAGGTCCGCGCCATGTGCAGGAAGATCAGGATGATCATCAGCGAGGCGCCCCACTTGTGCATTCCGCGCACGAACTCGCCCATGAAGACGTCGTTGGTCAAATGGGTGATCGAGGCGTACGCCTGGGTCGCCGACGGGGTGTAGTACATCGAGAGGAAGACGCCGGTGACCGCCTGCATGGCGAAGATGAACATCGTGGCCGAACCCAGGGTGTAGAACCAGTTGGTCCCCTTCGGCACGTGGCGCGACATCATCGAGGTGAAGATGCCGGTCGCGTTTACGCGCGAATCGACCCAGCCGGCGACGTCGATGCCGGCCTGGGTGCTGTGGTGCACCCCGAGGTCCTTGGCCTGGCTCATCCGCTCGCCCCTGGTCGGCTTGGCCTCGGTCTCTTCGACCTCGGCACCGTTTTCGGCGTCGTTCTTCTTTCGCTTGAGAAGGCTCATTCAGATCAGTTGCCCGGCGGGGGGAAAG
>JAEYSQ010000002.1 GCA_023434465.1 Actinomycetes bacterium | reverse complement strand
GCCGTGCTGCCGATCGGGTAACTCGGAGTTCCGTGCCGGAGTTCCTGCGCACCCATCAGATAGGCGTTTCGCCAGGTCGTTGATTCGGTCTGGTACCCGAGCTGTTCGAAAGCGTCGGCCTGAAGCTCGCGTGCCGCCTGATTTTCGGGATCGGCGAAGACCACGTGGCCGACGACTTCGGCCACCCAGCGGTACTCGCCGCGTTCGAAGGAGTCGCGGGCCTTTTCCAGCACGTTTGCGGCCCCGCCCATGAACTCGACGTAGCGTTTGGCCGACTCGACCGGGACCATCGGCTGGAGGTTGGCGGGATTTCCGTCATACCAGCCGAGGTACCGCGTGTAGGTCGCCTTGACGTTGTGGCTGATCGTTCCGTAGTAGCTGCGGACGTGCCAGTGCCTGGCCAGCGAATCCGGCAGTTTGACTTCTTCGGCGATTTCCCGTGGCGTCAATCCGTGATTGGCCAGCCGCAGGGTTTCGTCGTGGATGAAACGGTAGGCATCGCGGGCCTTCTCCAGCATCTCGCGGACCCGCTCACCGCCCCACACCGGCCAGTGGTGCATTCCGTACATCACGTCGCTCTGTTCGGCCCAGCGGTCGATCGTGTCGTTCAGATACATCGACCAGGCGAGCGGATCCCGGACCTGGGCACCCCGGATCGGATAGGTGTTGTGCATCGTGTGGCTGCAGTTCTCGGCGGTGGTCAGCGCCCGCAACTCCGGGATGTACCAGTGCATTTCCGCCGGCGCCTCGGTGTCCGGAGTCATCATGAACTCGAAGGTGAGGCCGTCGAGCTCCCGGGTTTCGCCGGTCACCTTGATTTCGTCGGTTGGCGGGATCAACGTGATCGTGCCGAGGGAGGTTCCGATCCCGAGTCCGCAGCCGACCGTGCCCTGGACGTCGGGCGGCAGCAGGATGCCGAACTGGTACATGGCCCGACGGGTCATCACGTTCCCGGCCGCGACGTTCTCGGAAACTGCAGCTTCGAGGAATCCCTCCGGGGCAATGACCGGCACCTTGCCCGAGTCGACGTCGTCCTGGCTGACCACTCCGCGCACCCCACCGAAATGATCTACGTGGCTGTGCGAGTGGATCACCGCGACCACCTCCCGGTCCCCGCGGTGTTCGCGATAGAGCTTGAGTGCGGCGCTCGAGACTTCGGTCGAGATCAGCGGGTCGACCACGATCACGCCGGTCTCCCCTTCGATGAAAGTGATGTTCGAGATGTCGAGGTTCCGGACCTGATAGATCCGCTCACAGACTTCGAAAAGCCCGCCGTTCGCGGTCAGCCGGGCGTTTCGCCAAAGACTCGGGTTGACCGTTTCGGGTTGCTCTACTTCCCCCGAAGCAAAGCTGGAGATACGGGCCGGATCAAACACGAACTGCCCGTCCTGCCCGAGGATCTGCCCCTCCGGCGGCGGAGCGATCAGCCCCCGACCCGCTTCCTCGAATGACTCCTGATCCTCGAAATCGAGGCAGCGGACGCTGTGGACGTGGGCCTGCCGGGTGAACTCGGTGGCACCCTTGCGGTCGATGCTCATTGACTCTCCTCGCTGCTCGCGGTCGTGATGGTCACCGCGGCAGTCACCACGGTCTCCGGCCCGAGCCCCTCGATTTCTTGATCCATGTCAGCTTTGCTGATTCTACCCGCGCTCGGCCCCATCTCCACGAGATCGCGAATCGAGTCCGGTCCGAGTTTCATCGTCCATTCGAGGTTGCGGCTTCCGGCCCGCTCGATCAGACGTCCGAGCGAGCGGTCGAGTCGCGCTTCCTTGTCGGGATCGACCGAGATCATCCCGAAGCGCTCGATCAGTTCTCCGAGGTGACCGGGCTGTGGCGTAACCACGATCAATCTCGCACCGGGCGCCAGAATCCGGTCCATCTCTTCCCCGTTTCTCGGTGAGAAGATGTTCAACATCAGGCCGGCAGCATCGTCCCGGACCGGAATCCCGTCCCAGATGTCGGCCACGACCGCAGCCGCCCGTTCGTGGCTCTTCGCGGTCCGCCGGGCGGCGTACTTCGAGTTGTCGATGCCGATTCCGACCCGGCCGGGAAGTGAATCGAGAATCGCGGCAAGGTAGTAGCCGGTACCGGACCCGAGGTCGACCACTGCCCCGCCCGATCCGGACTCTCCTCGCCCCGGACTCTGCCCGGCTCCCTCTCCTGCCGCAGTCTCGACCAGGGCGTCGAGCAATGGCCGGTAGTGGCCGGCGACCAGAAACCGCTCCCGGGCGGCGATCATCTCGGCCGAATCGGCCGTATGGGTACCTGAGTCGCGGCCCAGCAGGCTGACGTAGCCCTGGCGAGCGATGTTCTGGGTGTGGCCTTTCGAGCAGATCAGCGATCCGCCGTTCTGACGCAATTCGCCCCCGCAATGGGGGCAGACGAGAAACTCGATTCCCGCCGTGTCCACGACCGGGACTCTAGAGGCGAGCGACGGAACGAGGTCACCGCCGGGGATTGACCCAATACTTCACTTTGTATAGTTAGGCGATGCCCACCTTCAGGAGACTTCTGGGGTTCCTGAGGCCCCATCGACGCGAACTCTGGGGGTCGATGGCCTTCGCCTGGCTGGCCATGGGCATGACCGTGGCGATTCCCTGGCTGGTCGGTCAGGCGGTCAACGCGGTCGAAGAAAGCGACACCGAACAGCTTTTCTGGTTCATCGGGGCGATCCTGATCGCCGCGGTGCTGCGTCTGGGCCTGACCATCGTCCGGCGGATCGTCGCCGGGAAGGTCTCGCTCGCGGTCGAATTCGATCTCCGCCAGCGCGTCTACGAGCACCTGATGACGCTCGAACTCGGGTTCTTCGACCGCAACCAGACCGGCCAGCTGATGAGCCGGGCGACGGTCGACCTGCAGGCGATCCGTTTCTTCCTCGGCTACGGACTGATCTTCTTCAGCCAGAGCATCCTGACCGTGGTCCTGGCCGGGATCGTGATGTTCGTGATCAACCCCTGGCTTGCCCTGATCGCCCTCGCCCCGGCGCCGTTGATGATCTTCACCGCCCTGCGCTACACCCGCCAGTCCCGGCCGGCGATGCAGGAAGTCCAGCAGCGGGTCGCCGAGCTGACCGCGCAGGCCGAGGAAAGCGTGACCGGGATCCGGGTGGTCAAGGCATTCGCCCGCGAGGATCATCAGTTCGAGCGCTTCCAGGGAGCGGTCGACCGCCTGTTCGACCAGAGCATCCGCTCGACCCGGATCCAGGCCTTCTTTACGCCACTGATCGGCTTCCTGCCCCAGGTCGGCACCGCCCTGGTCTTGCTGGTCGGCGGACACGCGGTCCTCAACGGCACCATCGACCTCGGTCAGTTCACCGCCTTTTACGTCTACATGCTGATGCTGGCCGGCCCGCTCCGAACGGTCGGCATGGCACTCGGAATGGGCCAGCGGGCGATCGCTGCCGGTAACCGGCTTTTCGAAGTGCTCGACCGTAAACCCGAGCTTTTTACGAGACCCGACGCCAGACCCCTGCCGGAAGCTGGTGGCGGCGCGGTCAGCTTCGATTCGGTTTCGCTGCGTTACGGCCCGGAAGCTCCCGCGGCGCTCGAAGGGATCGACCTCGAGGTCCCGGCCGGCAGCCGAATCGCGCTGGTCGGTCCATCCGGATCGGGCAAGACCAGTCTCGTCTCGCTGCTGGCCCGGCTCTACGACCCGACCGAAGGGACGGTCTCGATCGACGGCGCCGACCTTCGTGAGGTCGAATTGCCGTCGCTCCGGCACCGAATCGCCTATGTCTCCGATGACAGTTTCCTGTTCAGCGACACGATCGCCGGCAACATCTCTTACGCCCGGGCCGACGCGACCCAGGAAGAAATCGAACGCGCCGCGCGGCTGGCCCAGGCCTCGGAGTTCATCGAGGCGCTCCCCGACGGCTACGAGACGGTGGTAGGCGAGCGCGGCCTCACGCTCTCCGGCGGACAGCGACAGCGGGTCGCGATCGCCCGGGCCCTGCTGGCCGACCCGCGGATCCTGATCCTCGACGACGCCACCTCTTCGCTCGACGCGACTACCGAACGAAAGATCCGCTCCGGCCTCGCCGAAGCGATGGCCGGCCGAACCACCTTCGTGATCGGTCACCGGCTCTCGACCGTCTCGCTCGCCGACGAGGTCGTGCTGATCGAACGCGGCCGGATCACCGACCGCGGAACGGTCGACGAGTTGACCGTCCGGTCGCCCCTGTTCCGGGAATTGACCGGCGATTCCGGCGAAGACCCCCTGTTCGTGCCGGAGGAAGAAGAGGTGCTGGCGTGAGTCCCCGCCAGGAAACCCGCGAGATCGTCGCCGGACGCGGCCGCAAGATCCGCTGGACGCTCGGACTCCTGGGGCCCTACCGGACCCGGATCATCTTCATGGCGCTGGCCGTGCTCGCCTCGACCGCGAGTGCCCTGGCACCCCCCTACCTCGCCGGGCGGGCGATCGATGCCGGGATCGAGGCCGGGAACATTTCCGCTTTGAACCTGACCGTGGCGCTCTTCGTAATCGCGATCGCGCTCAACGCCGTGACTTCCTGGCTGCAGACCTGGCTGGTCGGCTGGGTCGGGATCCGGGTGTTGCAGGATCTGCGCGAACAGGTCTTCAAGCACATTCAGCGCATGTCGATCGGCTTCTTCAACCGCAATCGCCCCGGGGCGCTGATCTCCCGGATGACCAATGACATCGAAGCGCTCAACCAGCTGATCAGCGAAGGCATCGTGACCCTTTTCGCCAACCTCCTGACCCTGATCGGAGTGGTCGCGATCATGCTGCTGCTGGACTGGCGGCTGGCTCTGGTCACCTTTGCCGTCCTGCCGCTGCTTCTGATCACCAGCCTGGTCTTCCGGAAGTACTCCGCGGGCGCTTTCCGGGAAACCCGTGAACGGATAGCCCAGGTCACCTCGCACCTTCAGGAGACCCTGAGCGGGGTGCGGGTGGTCCGGGCTTTCGGCCAGGAAGAACGGCACGTCACCCGGATGACCGAACTGAACGAGTCCAACCGCAGGGCCAACATGGCGACCGTTTACCTAAACGCGAGCTATTTCCCGGCGACCGAACTCCTGACCGCAGTCGGCACGGCGGCGATCCTGGCATTCGGTGGCTGGCAGGTCGTCGAGGGCAACATCATGGTCGGGGTCGTGGTGTCGTTCATCGGCTACCTACAGCTCTTCTTCGACCCGATCCAGCAGCTTGCGCAGCTTTACGCGACCTATCAGCAGGGGATGGCCGCCCTCGACAAGATCTTCACGCTGCTCGACACGGAGGCCGAGATCGTCGATTCTCCGGATGCGATCGATCCTCCACCGCTGGAAGGACGGATTACCTTCGACCAGGTTTCTTTCAGCTACGACGATCCCGAGGTGCGGGCCGAATCGGGCGAGGAACCGGAGCCCGTTCCTTCACCTCCCCGCTGGGCGATCCGGGGAGTCGACTTCGAAATCTCGCCCGGAGAGACCGTCGCCCTGGTCGGCAGCACCGGGGCGGGAAAGTCGACCCTGGCCAAACTCATCACCAGGTTCCACGACCCCCAGGAGGGGCGCATCCTGATCGACGGCCGGCCCCTCTCGGACTACAAGCAGCGGGCGCTGAGGAGCCAGATGGGAATCGTGCCCCAGGAGGGCTTCCTCTTCTCCGGTTCGATTGCCGAGAACATCAGTTTTGGCCGACCCGACGCTCACATCTGTGACATCGCCGAAGCGGCCGACGAGGTCGGCGCAACCCCGTTCATCGAGCGGCTAAGCGATGGTCTGGAGACCGAGGTCGGCGAACGCGGAGTCCAGCTTTCTTCCGGGCAACGCCAGCTGGTGGCATTCGCCCGCGTGATCCTCGCCGAGCCTCGCATCCTGATCCTCGACGAAGCAACCTCCGCGGTCGACACCAGAACCGAAAAGGTGATCGAGAAGGCGCTCGACGAGGTGCTCGAAGGACGCACGGCGGTCGTGATCGCCCACCGCCTCTCCACCATCCGGCGGGCCGACCGAATCGTCGTGCTCGAGGACGGCCAGATCCAGGAATCGGGCAGCCACGATGAACTGATCGGCGCCGGTGGACTGTACGCCGGCCTCTATAGCAGCTGGACCAGCCAGTCGCGGGAAACCGCCTAGCCGGGGCCGATGCCGCCGCTGGAGCTGCCGCCCGATCCACCGCCGGTCGAACCGCCGGTGTCCGGAGGGCTCGGAGCGACGCCACCACCGGTGCTCGGGGGCGGAGTCGGGGCCGGAGCGGGAGCAGTTTCAGGTACCGATTCAGTCACCGGCGGAACGTAGGTCTCGCCGGAATCGGTTC
Source organism: Actinomycetes bacterium (assembly GCA_023434465.1). Lineage (GTDB taxonomy): Bacteria > Actinomycetota > Thermoleophilia > Solirubrobacterales > 70-9 > 67-14. Next base: position 33,191 of record JAEYSQ010000002.1, on the reverse strand, counting down.
CGGCTTCGGAGCCCGCGGAATCGGTCGGGAACGAGGTGGCATCGGGAGCTTCGGCGCAGGCTGTGAACCCGTACTCGGTCGCCGCGGTCTGAAACTCGGTGACGTCGGTCGAGCCGTTGGCGAGATTCTGGGCGGCAGCGATGACATCGGTCGGCGGGTCGCCGTCACTCGGAGTGCCGAGATCACCGAGCTGCTCGGCAATGCCGTCGTAGATGTCGGCGACCTGATCCGACTTGGTGGTCTCGTCGGCGGTCGATGCTTCGATCGATCCAAGGGCCGAGTTGGCCTCTTCGCAGATTTCGTCTCCCTGGCTGATCAGCTCTTCCTGGGTGATCGCGACCGTTTCCTCGGTCGTGGTTGCGACGGGGGCCGGTGTCTCGTCTCCGCCGTCATCGCCGCCCCCGCAGGCGGCTACGCCGAGTCCGAGGGCCATTGCAGTCATTGAGGCGACGGCGAGCCGTCGCACGCTGAAACCGGTGGTAGGCACGCTTTTGAAAGTAACAGAGAGAGCGGTCGGCGCCCAGAACTGCATCCGCGAGGCTGCGTCGTTATTCTTTCGGGCACCCGCTGCGGGGTAGAATAATGGTAATTCGTGCGGTTCTGGTCCGTGAAATCGGGGTTCGAGTCCCTGCCCCGCAGCCTTTCTCCCGGCCTCTCAGGAGGGGGAGAAGATTGACTTGAGGTCCTCTTCCCGCTCGGGGTCGAGCACGGCGAGGATGTCATCGCCCGCCTCGAAGATGGTGTTCGCATTCGGCACCATTCCCCGGCCGTCGCGAATGATCGCGATGACCAGGGTGTTATCCGGGGTGTTCAGCTCACTCACCGTGCTTCCGACCACCGGGGATTCGTCGTCGAGCCGGATCTCGATGATCTCGATCTCTTCTTCCTCGAGATCGAGCAGATGGACCAGGTTGTGGTGCGGCACCTCGTGTTCGAGCAGACGGAGGATCAATTCGGTCGCCGAGACCACCGGCTTGATGCCGAGCAGGTCAAAATGCGCCCGGTTGCTGGGGTTGTTCACCCGGGCGATGATCCGGTCGATCGCGTACTTCTCCTTGGCGACCTGGCAGATCAGGATGTTGTCCTCGTCGTCACCGGTCACGGCGATCACCATCCCGGCCCGCTCGATTCCCGCTCGTTCCAGCACCCAGAGCTCGGAGGCGTCCCCGTAGAGCACATTGTGTTCGAGCAATTGCTCGACCCCGAGATAGCGCTGGCGCCGGTTCTCGATCAGGGTGACCTCATGGCCCTGGCCAAGCAACTCACGCGTGAGGTTGACTCCGACCTTGCCGGCGCCCGCGACGATCACGTACACCTACGCGCCTACTTCGGAGGCGGTCGACCCCGAGGCCGGCGGTGAATCGGCGTACTCCGCGGTTCCGGCATCCAGCGAAGTCGGGTCGGCGACCCGGCGCAGCTTGTCTTCGAGCATCTCGATCGCGACCTTGGTCGGGCAGATCGTCCTCAAGCCCTGCTCGCGATACCACTCCGCCCGAAGCGGATCGAGGATCCGGGCGATCACCGTGTTCACCTCGTAGCGCTTCTGGGCGATCTGGGCGATCACGATGTTCGTGTTGTCACCGTTGGTGGCGGCGACGAAGGCGTCGGCTTCCGCGATGCCCGCCTCTTCCAGGGCCTGGGTTTCCAGTGCGGTCCCGACCGTGAACTTGCCCCCCGCTTCCTCCCAGGAGCTGTCGAGCCCGACCTCGAGCCTGGCGTGGGACTCGGGATCCCGGTCGAGGCAGGAAACGGAATGTCCGTCGCCGAGCATCGAGCGGGCAACGCTCGAACCGACCCTTCCGCAACCGACGATCACGACGAACATCGGAACATCCTAGTCTCCGGGCGCGGTCAGAACGACCCGGCAGGGGGCCCGCTTGAGGACGTAGGCCGTTACCGGGCCGATTTCTTCCGGCCGGTAGTCACCGATCCCGCCGAACTGGGCTCCTCCCTTTATCGGGCTGGGCGGCTCGGCCCCCATCACGATCGCATCCACGCCGAGGCGTCGGGCCGCGTAGACGATCCCGGTCCCCTTGCGCCGGACCCGCTCGATCTCGACCCGGACCTCGACCCCTCCGTACTCGTCCGCGACATCCTTCGCCCGTTTGGTCGCCCGCTGGGCCTGATCGGCGACCTCCTCCGGAAGCGGATCTCCGATTTCGCGGTTCAGGGGAATCTCGATCAGGAAGAGAATCGTCAGCACCGCCCGCCCGCCCTGTTCCCCGGGGTCGCCCTCGGCGGCCATCCGTCCGGCCGTAGAGACGATGTCGTCATCGATCCGGGTGCCGAAGATCGGGACCAGGATGTTGTGGAAGTCGATCGAGACCCGCGGCCGGGTCAGCGCGTGCGGATCGACCGTGACCTGCTTTGTCAGACTGACCTGCTCGACGCCCATGCGGTAGATCACGTAGCCGATCAGGCCGATCGCAAGCCAGCCGAGACCGACCCAGCGGGCCGAGTCATGGAAGAGCAGGACCGAGATCAGGGCGAGGCTGCTGAGCAAGGCACCGAGCACCGCGGTGAGCGGTCTCGGCGCGCCGAAAAATGGCACGTTCAATGGTGCCTTGAAGGGACGCTCGGCCTCGGCCTTCGACTTCCGGAGCCTGAGCACGGAGAGGTGGGCGATCGTGATCGCGAGCGTCGCTCCGAATGCGTAAATCCCGGCCAGGGCCTCGATGTCCCCGGTCAGCGCGAGACCGAAGACCGCGAGCGCGCAGAGGATGATCGCCTTGTAGGGGACTTCGTAACGCCGACCGAGCTGACCGAGCCAGCTGGGGATCTGGCGGTTCACGGCGAGGGTGTAGGTGTGCCGCGACACTCCGAGCATGGCCGTGTTGGCAGCCCAGATCAGAGTGGCCGAAGCGACGATCGCGACCAGCCAGCTGAGACCGTCCGACAACCACGCCGGATCGAACGCTTCGACCACCCCCAGCACGGGCGCCTCGATATAGGTCGTACCGAGTTCCGTGTGAAGACCGTCGGGGCCCATGTAGACGGGTACCGCCATCAGGGCTACCGCGGCCATTGCGGCGTAGAGCAACGGGACCAGCCAGATCGCCCGGATGACCACCCGGGAAAACTGACGAGGGTTGAGATCGAGGTCCGGCGCGAGGTTCGAGACCGCCTCGATTCCGGCGTACGCGAGCATCGCCAGCACCGTCGCGTAGATGACGTCAGTCGTCCCGGGGCTCGTGAAAAGCTCGACGTGACGGGTCAGGCTCTCCGGGTTCATCACCACGAAGGCGCCGATCGCCACGACCAGGAGCTGGGTCAGCAGGTCCAGGCCGGCGAGCACCAGCAGGAAGCGCGGCCGGCGGCGGGCCGGAACATCGAGCGTGTTGAGGACGGTGATGTAGATCACCACGACGGCGATAATCGCCGGCACCCAGAGCGTGCCGTCGATGTCGCCGGTGATCGGCCGCAGATAATGCGGTACCGAAAGCACGGCCAGCGCGATCACGATCAGGTAATCGAGCAGCATCACCCAGCCGGCAACGAAGGCGACCAGTTCGTTGAACGCGTGCCTCGCAAACGAAGAGGAGCCGCCGCGTTCGCGAAGCAGGGCGCTGCCCTCGATGTAGGTGAACATGGTCAGCACGAAGAGCAGACCGGCCGCGAGGAAGATCAGCGGGGTCAGCCCGAGGCCCTTCTTGGCGACGACGCCAAGCGCGAAGTAGATCGAGAACCCGACCGCCGCGTAGGTGACGATCAAGAGCCATAGTGCCCCCGACTGGGGCGCCTTCTCCGGGATCCTCACGTTGCCCATCCTGATCCGGGATGCGCGCGTCACGTCCTGCTTCATTCGGGATCCTCGCGGGCGACCTTGCGCTGGATCAGGTAGCGCCCCACCCCGACCCCGATGAAGGCCAGACCGATCAGGAAACCGACCGAGGTCGGTCCCCCGCCGCGGGTCAGGGTCATCACGACGATCACGATTCCGATGACGAGATAGATCGCCGAGAAGAACCGGATAGAACGATCGTATGCTCCGCCGCGTCTCACGCCTTCACCGGCTCCCGGGCACTCACGGCTTCGCTCTCCCCCGGATCCTCGGAAACGACGATCACCCGGCAGGGCCGCTCGCGGAGGAGCGTTTCAAGAGTCTTGCCGTATTGCGGGACCCCGTCCCTCGAGCGCAGTCCGATCACGATCGCCGCCGCCTTCGAGGTGCGGGCCTGACGGGCCAGGAAGTAGCCCTCCTGACCGGGTCTTACCCGCTCGACTCGCCCCGAGACCCGCAGGCCGGCGATCAGCTTGGCCCGCTCGATCTTGCTCTGGGCTTCTTTTTCCTGCTCGGCCATCGCGCTCTCAAGAGGCAGGTGGGTCGGCACCGTAAGCAGTGCCGTGATGTAGATGCCCCGCCGCCGGTCCGAGGTCAACTTCGCGGCGGTCGCCATCACGTCCTCGGAAAACGGTTGATCGGCCGGGAAGGCGATGATCACCGACTTGTACTCGATCTCTTCGACCCCGAGTGGCTCCGGCAGGAGAACCTTGACCGTTCTGGTCAGCGGCAGCTCGTGATGACGGCGGTAGAGCACGTAGACGACGATTCCGATCGCCAGCCAGGCCATCCCGATCGCCAGGGTCCGCGGGTTGAGGGCCATCACGACCACCCAGGCGGCGAAGGTTCCGAGTCCGCCGAAGATCGCGGTCAACGGATACTTCACCTTGCCGAGCATTACGTTCAGAGGCGGCAGCCAGGCTCGCTCGACATCCGGTTGTTTCTTGCGCAGCCAGATCACCGCGGCGTGGGCGATCGTGAAGGAGAGCATCGCCCCGAAGGAGTACATCGTGGCCAAAAACTCGGCCTCGCCCGGCAGCAGGGTCAGACCGGCCAGGAGCGTGAAGGTCAGAATCGCGACGTAGGGCGTGCGGTACTTCGGGTGGATTCGACGGATCGTCTCGGGCAGCTGTCGATGCTGGCCCATCGAGTAGCTCAGTCTGGAGACCCCGATCAGACCGGCGTTGGTGGCGACGATCAGGATGATCCCGGCGAAAATGCCGACGTAGATCCTCAGACCGTCGGTCAACCCGGCCGGCAGGTCTATGTTCTCGACTATGCCCAGCATCGGGTTGTCGGCGTAGGTGGTTCCGAGCTCGGTCACGTACTCCCCGGCCCCGTTCATTGCGACCGGCATGGCCGAAAGAGCGACGACCGGAATCAACAGGTAAAGCAGCAGCACCACGGCCACGACCAGACCCACGCCGCGAGGCACGGAGCGGGCCGCGTCCTTGGCTTCTTCCGACATGTTCGAGATCGTCTCGATGCCGGTGTAGGCGATCATCCCGACCGCGATGCCCAGGGCGAAGTTACCCCAGGTCGGAGCGACTCCCCAGTGAACGTTCGAGATCAGGATGTCCGAGTTGAAGACCAGAACCATGCCGATCAGCACCAGCAGGACCTGGGTCGCGACATCCGCCATCGCCAGCACCGTGTTGAGCCTGGCTGATTCCTGACCGCCCCTGATGTTGACGAGGGCAAGTCCGCCGACGATCACCAGGCCGGCGATGATGTCGCCCGGCGAATGCCCGAGAGCTGGCCAGATGACCGCCAGGTAGTGCGGCACGAAGTAGGCCGAGATCGCGACCGTGATCGTGTAGTTCAGCATCTGCCCCCAGGCGGCGACGAAGCTGACCATCTCGTTGAAGGCATGCCGGGCGAATGAAGATGAACCCCCGGCCTCCGGGTACATGACCGTGGCTTCGGCGTAAGTGGCCGCGGTACAGATGAAGATCAGGCCGGCGACGGCGAAGGCCAGCGGGGTCAGACCGAGCGCGAAGGCCGCGGTTACGCCCAGCGCGTAGTAGATCGAAGAGCCGACGTTGCCGTAGCCGGCGGCAAAGAGAGCCCCGGCACCGTAAACACGGCTCAGACTCTCGTCGCGCGGAATTCGCTCAGCCAACGCGCATCAGCTCAGCCTGCGCTCGTGGCAGACCTTCCCCAGGCCCATTCGAGCACGACCTTCAGGGAGCCGTCGGGGGCCGTGTCGACGGTGATCGGCACCGGCATCGCCCGCCGCATCTCGGTGATCAGTTCCCCGTCTTCCCGAGTCTCGAGGACGAAGGTTGCCTGGTCATTCGACCGTTCTACCGAAACCACCTTGCGCACCGAGGCGAGTCCCCTGAGCGCGGTTTCCGCGACCGCGGCCATCGCGAGTTCAGGAAGTGGCGAGACGCTGACCACCACTTCGCCCCGGGAGGTCTCGGGGGCCGGAGTCACCGGTTCGTCAGGTTTGCGGGGCACCAGGGCCTCAACCGCGGTCACCAGTTCCTGCACCTGGTCGGCGAGCGCCTGCACTTCGAGGCTGACCCGCCCTACCGAAGCACGAAGATCATTGACCGCGTCGGAATCCGAATGTTCGGAATCTGAACTCACACCGGCATACTAACTGCACGTCATCCGGTTTTTGGCCCGGCAAGCTTCTAGGAGGGGCTGTAGACCTGGGCCGACACCACGCACCAGTTATTGCCGGCCACGGGGTCGTTCACCTTCCAGCGGGACGAGACGATCATCCGGTCACCGTTGTCCATCTGCACGAAGAGCATGCCGTTGTTCGGCAGCCGCATGACCAGCGGACCCACCCCTTGGCTGACCTTGTTGTCATCCGATCCCTCGCGGGTGTAGACCGCGCCACCGATTGCCGAATCGACGATCAGACGCCGGTAGCCATTGGCCCCGGGCTGGCAGATCGCCTGGACGTTGCCAAGACCGGGGAAGTCCACGTCACTGACCGTGTTGCCGGGGGTCGCGTTTACCTCACCCCGCCACACGATCTGCACCGACCGGGCCAGGGGCTCGGTTACCTGATCGGTCTGGGTACGGAAAATGGCTTCGACGTAACATTTCGAGGATTTCCGGTTGTTGAAGTCCCACTGCCAGTTCAGATCAAAGGTGGTCGGCGGAGCCAGCCCGGTTCCGCCGGGTCCGTCGATCGGCCCCCGGTCGGAGATGATTCCCTGGAAGGTTCCGGTCGAGTTCTTCTCGGCCGGGCTGAATTTGTTCAAGCCTTCGCGGAAGTCCGGACCGGTGCCGTTCGAGTACTTGGCCTCACGGACCGCCTTCTCGCTCCAGGATCCCCAGTTCTTGTAGGTCCAGGTCATCATCGCCGACTCGCGACCGGAGTTCGACGGGTAGAAGCGCACCCACTGCTGGTGGGGACTGCAGACGATCTCCCCGTAGCCGATGCCTGGGGCGATGAAACCGCCGACCTGGCGGTCTTCCCAGTTGCCACCCCACCAGTTGACCACGACCTTCTGGGTCAGCTGCCCGGTCGTCGGCACCGGTTTGGCGCTGCCGCCGCCCCGGGCGAAACGCCAGGTCTGGACCGAGGTCTGATAGTCGCCGGTCGAGTTGTTCTCACCGGTCAGCCGCACCCGGTACTTGCGGGGCTTCAACTTGCCCTTGACCGGCAGTTCGGCGATGACCTGCCTGGTGCCGACGGAGGCGATTACCTGTTGACTGATCACCCCGCCACCGGGGCCGATCAGGGAGACCCGAACCCGGCCAACCTGGGTCCGGCGCACCGGACGCAGGATGAAGCGGACGGTGCCGACGTTGTCACCGATCCTGGTGCTGACCGGAATCGCCTTGAGGCCGAGCGAGGGAGAGATGAACTTCCAGCGGCGCTGTTTCTTGATCGGCCTGGGGCAGCCCGCCTTGCGGGATACGACCGAAACCGTGTAACGGCCGGCCTGCATGCGGTTGACCACCTTCATCCGGACCAGGGCCGTGCGTCCCTTGGCAATGCCCTTGCGGTTCTCGCTTACGATCCGCCCTTTGGCGTAGGTGCGGTTGCCGTGCTTGACCTTGACGTTCAGGTTGAAGAGTTTGCGGCCCCTGGGGTTGACGTAGATCCAGGCGTAGCCGTCCTCGAGCAGTCCGGTCGGGTCATGGGTGCTCATCTTGATGTTGACCGGCAAGGTCGAGCACGGGCCGACCCGCTTTTTCTTGGCTGCGGTCGAGGCAGCCGGCATCGTCGCCAGGAAAGCACCCAGCCCGAGAAGAACGAGAACTGTTGCTATGCGCCGAAACAAGGGATTCATGATCTCACCACGCTCTAAACCCCCGATCAATCTCAAGTAGCGGCGAAACCGCATCGCAACGCCGGATTCGTGCGCTACTCGCCACTGACCGAATCGGCTTGCTGCTCGGTTCCTACGGTCGGCGTGGTGCTGGTTTCGTAGAAGATGATGTCCGGTTCGGAGTTCCCGTTGAGCCAGGCCAGTTCAGTGGCACGGGTCTCGTCGGGCAGCGGAACCAGGGCGACATCTTCCGCCAGCGCCTGGGAGCGAGACAGGCTCTGGACGAGGAAGTCGTTGATGTCCGGGTCTTTCATGTTCCGGTAGTTCACGGTCAGCAGGAGCTGGCGGGCCAGCGGATAGGTGGCGTTGGTCACGGTCGCCTGCGAGGGGAAGATGCACTCGGGATTGGCGAAATCGTTCGAGGCGCTGACCTCCATCGGGCGCAACTGCTCTTCGAACGCTTCGTAATAGGAGAAACGGAACAACCCGAGGGTGCCGCGCACTTCGGCCAGACGCCTCAGGGCAGCGCGGTTCTGGTTGACGAAGCGACGGGCAGCCGGGAGCGACTTCTCGAGGTTCTCCAGGTTGGCCTTCGCCTTGTCCAGTTTGGCCCGGTCCCGGGCCTGGTCGGCGGCGGGACGCTCGTCGGCGATTCCCTTCTCCACCTCGAGCCGGGCGTCACGAACCGCACGCCGGTTCTCGGCCAGCGAATCGAGGATGTCCTGGTAGACCTGGCGGGAACGCTCGAACTGGGCCGCCGCCTTGAAGTCCTTGTTACTGCCGACCACGGCCCGGCGAACCCCGGCATCGGTCGGGAACGCCTGATAGTCGCTGCGCATCGAAAGCATCGTCGGCTCGGGATCACCGAGCACGTACTGGCCGAAGAAACCGAACACGTTCGAGTTCTCGTCCGGTCCGGCGACCTTGAGGCGCGGTGCGTTGGCGTCACCGCCGAGGTCGTGACCATAACCGACCTGGCTCCAGTTGTTGATCGTCGAACCGGCCCGGAAGATGTCCCGCACCTCGGCGAAACTCAGGCAGTCGGTACCGACGTCGGTTTCGTTCTTGATCGCGAGAACCGCCGCGTCTGATGCGACCTGGAACTGCACCGGCTGGATGCCGTTGGCGATGCAGCGGTGGTACTCGGCTTCGGAGATCGGCCGGGCTGAGTCCACCAGGTCGGCCTGGCCGGCGCAGAACTCCTGGAAGGCGCGGTTCTCCCCTTCACCGGAAACTTCGATCGCGGCAGACCCGCCGGCCGCTTCATACGAACTGACCAGATCCGGGGTGAGCGAACCCTGCGCCTTGCCGGCGATCCGGATCGTGCCCGCTTCGCGGGGAGTGGGCTTGGCCTGCTCGGTCGGTGTGGTGCCGGAACTGGGCGGCACGAAGATCGCGCCGCCGCCGGTCTGACCAGCCGATTCAGGAGCATCGTCCGGACTGACGCCGCAGCCGGCAACCAGCAGGGCCATGGCAGTGGAAACACAGCCCAGTAGCGCCACCTTCCTTTTCACCGGCTGTCTCACTGGCCACCTCCGACCGTATTTCCGGCCGCGCTGCCGGACTGAACCTGCTCGTTGGTCCCGCCGGTCTCCGGGCCTTCGAGGTCGACCTTGCTGAGCGGCGGATCCTTGTAGATCTGGGGCAGCGCAACGACTTCGAAGTCGTCGAGCTTTAGCCAGGAAAGCTCACTGCCACGCAAAATGGCCGGTGAAGTGCCAAGCGGGGCGTAAAGGCTGGGAACGGCGGCCCGATCCACCACGATCGCGCCGTAGGTACGAAGTGCGGTGAGGATCGCATCGGCCGAACGCCGGCGCTGGCCCTTGAGGCCTCGCAGCGCCCGCTCGTTGACGGTCACGTCGGCTCGCAGCCTGATTCGCGCCCCGGCCGGCAGTGACCTGCGGTTGCCGACTCCGTCGGTCACCGAGGCCGGTTGGACGAAGTTGCGCCGGGCAAGCCCGGGAACCGAGATCGCCAGAGCGTGACTGATTTCGCCGCGCTCGAGTTCGTCTGGTCCGATCACTCCGGCAAACATCGGCAGGCCCGAGCCTCGTGCGCCGACCGCACGCTCCGGGTCGATGCCGACCGGCTTGCTGAAGCCCGGACCGTCCAGGGTCCACGCCTTGCCGAACTGGTACGAGATCGTGCCGTCCCCTTCACGGCGTGCCCGCCAGAAGTCATAGCCCATGCCGTTCTCGCGGTCGATCACGCTTAGCCAGCCGTCGAAGCGGGGGTCCGGAGTGGTGTTGGCGGGAATCCTGAGTGACCCGGGCACCTTCGGATCGGGCGAGCTGCACTTCGACTGGCGGCAGACGAACCTGGTGGCTACCGCGCCTTCCGAATTGGCCGCCACGATCAGCGGCGCCCATACCTCGGAGTTAATGAAGAGGCCGTCGTCGACCCTGCGGATGAAAGTCTCCACCCCCTCCTGCCCGGGGTTCTCACGAGCCGCCCGACGCTCGGTTGCCAGCTCCATCATGCGGTCCGAACTGGGGTCGGCCGGCAATCCCTCCGCCATCGTGTTCCAGGGGCTGTCGGCTGAGAAGAGGCGGCCATCGGCGACCGGATCGGTGCCGGCGGTGACCGTGTCTCCGGTACCGGGAGCGGTCTCGCCGGCGATCTGGTCGGCGGCGTTTGCAGTGTCTCCAGTCGCGCCGGTTGTGCCAGTGGCCTGTGCGGCGCTTTCACCGGAATCGCCGTTCCCGGCGTCGTCGTTTGAACCGCAGGCGACGACCAGCAGGCCGAGCAGGGCGGTAAGCGCGATCACCAGGATCCAGCGGGGAGTTCTCGCGGCAGTCACTATTCACCCTCCAGGGCCGGGGCGGAAGAGCTGCCGTTGTTCGGCTGGACCGTGTCGGTCTGCGGTGACACCGGCGAAGTAGGAGTCACGTCGGTGGATGATTCAGACGGGGTGGTCAGGCTCGGGCCGGTCGGGTTCACCGGCGTGGTCGGGGTGACCGGATTGGGCTCGGTCCGCGGAGCCGAGGAGCCGCGATCGCCCGAAGGAGGCCGGGTTTCGGAAATCTCGAGAAGCACGTAACGGTCGGTCCGGAAGATCGGGGTCAGACCGGCCTCACCACCCTGAACCGCGGTCGGCCACTCTTTCGCGAACTGGTCACCGGCGCGGCTGGTGGTGACCAGGACGTAATTGACCGACCGGTTGCCGTCGTCGTCAACCTTCCAGGGATTGTCGATGGTGGCCTGCCAGGCATCTTCCCCGGCATCGGTGCGGTCGTAGAAGTTCTGCGGGCGGCCCGAGGTGATCATCACGGCGTAACTGAAGTTCTGATCGACGAGGACCGAGCGTTTCTCCTGAGGAATCTCGTTGTTGATGAACTCGGCCATCGCCAACTCGGGATCGATCCCGACCGAGTACTCGCCGAGTGAGGTGGTTCCTTCCTGCGAATCCTGGGTGTCGACGAAGCGGGTGAATGCTTCAGCCTGGTTCTGGTACCGGTAATCCTGCATCGCGTTCCAGCCCAGCGGGATCGCGGCAATCAGGCCGATCGCGATGATCACCGCCGCAATCGTGCTCCAGCCGTCCCGGCCGAACCAGGCCACGGCTCCGATCGCGAAGACCGCCAACGGCAAGCCGTAGGCGAGGTCGAGCAGATTGGCCTGGTCGGCGCCGACCGCGCGGATCACCGGAGCGGCGGCGATGCAGAGCCCGACGACCAGGAGACCCCATCCGACGCCGTCCCGCTTGATTACCCCGCCGATCACCGCAAGCACCCCGGCCGCGAAGGCGAGCGGAGCGATTCCGAGCGTGACTTCGAACAGGTCCCCGATGCTGCCCCAGAAGTCGGTCGTGACCGCCTGGAGGGCGCCGGTGGTGTTCACCTCGATTACTCCGTTCTGGGCGGAAACCCATTCGAACGGGTTGCCCAGGAGCACCCAGTTGATCAGGCACCAGAACAGCAGGGCGTAAACCAGTGGCGTGACGAAGAGCAGGAGCGTCGAGCGAACTTTCAGACCGTCTTCCTTCTTGGCGGCGCTGATGATCATCAGGGCAACCGCGAACCCGGCGCCGATCAGGATGAAGCCGTAATCGACCATCACCGCGAGGCCGATCGCCAGTCCGGCCGCGGCCAGGTGCCGGGTCTGGTCGGTGACCGACCATGAGACCAGCGAGGTCATCGCCACGGCGAGCAGGAAGAGCCCGAGGATCATCGGATCCCCGTTGCCGGCGTAGAAGACGAACATCGGGTTGAGGCCGAAGAGGACCAGCAGGACGATACGGAAGAGCAGGTTGATCTCACAGACCCGCATCAGGGTGTTGAGCGAAGCCATCAGCAACCCGGCGGCCAGGGCGCTGAGCACCGGCATCGCCACCAGCGACGTCGCGAACGGTTTCACGATCGAGAACGGCACGTAGAGGATCGAGCTGAACGCGGCCGCATCGAGACCGACTGCCGCGAGGCGTGGCGGGTCGTTCCAGACCACCATGTAGGCCTCGTTCAGGTGGGCGAGCGAAATGAAATCAACGACTCGGCCGTCGGTGATCGTGAAGTAGCCGACGATGCCATACACGATCGAGAAAAGCAGGAAGATGAGCCCGCTCTCCCAGCCCGCCCGGGGAGCATCCTCGCTGAACGGACGGGGTTCCGGCGGCACCTCGCTGATGTGCGCACGGATCTCGGGATCGACGTAGTCGCGGGTGATGACCCGACGGGTTCGGGTTTCCTCGGTCACGGTCGAACCGTGATCTCCAGCGGCCGAAACGCCATCACTCGCTGAACGGTCGGCAGCCATCACGCGTCTACTTTCCTGGGCGTGGTCGCGTGGGCGTTCTGCGCGCCGCCGCCAAGGTCAAGACCGTGCTCGGTCTTCTCCCAGTAGAACGGGTTGGTCAAGAGCTGGCCGAAGCCCTTCCAGGCAGCGACCGACATGAGCCCCCAGTAAAACGGCAGAAAAAGGGCGAACGGAGCCAGGCTGTAATCGCCGCGCCGGACCGACGCAGCCAGTCCGAGATAGACGAAGACGAAGTTTCCGAAGAAGAGCTGGGCGGCGGCCAGGAAGTACACCCAGCCCGGGAAGAAGTCCTCGATGATCCCGAGCTGGGTCAGGGCGAAGACCGTGGTCAGGAACCAGAAGATCGGGTTGATCAGGAAGGTGAAGGTGCCACCGATCAGCAGCTGGAATGAGAGAAATCCCTTGAGGCCGACGTTCGAGAGGAAACGGAACGGATTGCGCATGTAGACCAGCCAGGTCTGCAGGTATCCCTTGATCCACCGTGAGCGCTGGCGGATCCAGTTCGGGAGGTTGGTGTTCGCCTCCTCATAGGTGGTCGAATCCATCATCGTGGTGCGATATCCGGCCTGATGGAGCCGCACGCCGAGATCGGCGTCCTCGGTCACGTTGTAGGGATCCCAGCCACCGACTTCGACCAGTTCATCACGCTTGATGTGGTTCGAAGTCCCGCCCAGGGGAATCGGGTCACGACGGGCGTCGAGGCCGGGCAGGACGAGGTCGAAGAGCATCGAGTACTCGATCGAGAACCAGCGGGTGAGGATGTTGGTCTGCTGGTTGAAGAAGTTGAGCTTCGACTGGATGCAGACGATCGAGTCGTCCACGTTCTCGAACATGTGGACGGCCTTCTTCAACTGCAGCGGGTCGGGCCGGTCCTCGGCGTCGTAGATCACGACGTACTCGCCCTTGGCGCCGAGCAGGCCGAAGTTACAGGCCTTCGGCTTGGTCTGCGGTTGCGAAGGCGGAACGATGATCGCGTTGAAATGCGGCGGCAGGTCGAGGTCGAGGATCGCCTGGATCGTTTCCTCGTCGTCTTCCTCGCAAAGCAGGCGGACGTCAAGCTTGGTCTTGGGGTAATCGAGCGATTCGATGCCGGCGACCAGATACGGGATGACGGCGGCCTCGCGGAAGACCGGGACCAGCACGGTGTACATGGGCAGGCTCCGCTCGTCCATCCTGGCGAGGGTTTCGGCGTCGGTCGGCACCATGTACCGGTGGCCGAGCGCAGCGTACCCGGCGATCAGCTTGTAGGCCGAAGTCAGGGTGTAGAAGATCGCCAGCAGGGCAAAGACCACGACCATGGTCTGGATCGGATTCCAGATCAGGCACCCGAGGAAGACCAGCAGCAGGACCACGAGGAAGACCTTCTGGCCTCCGCTCAGGACCTCGTGGGCCGAACTGTCGGGAAACTGCTCGCGCAGGCCAAGGGTCGCCGTCTCGGTGTACCGGTCACGGTTGATTTGCCGCTGAAGGCGGGAGATGTCGTTCGAGGTCGCGAGGAACTGCTGGACCTTTCGCCCGGTGTAACTCTCGATTTCGGCCTCGCCCTCGACCAGCCGGTCGGCGACCGCGAGATAGATGCTCTCGCCGTCGATCGCGATCGGTACGCAGTGAAGGCGGTGGCACATCTCGTCGGGGAGCACCTCCCGGGGAGCCCGGTCGGCGTCGTAATCACTGAGATCCACGGTCGGCAGGTCCATCTGCTCGGAAAGCACCCGCAACAACTCGGTTTCCTCGAGCGCGCCGCCGTGCACCAGCACTTCGCCGATGCGGCTGCCGGTGCGGTTCTGCTCCGCGACCGCGGCGGCCAGCTGCTCCTCGGTGACCAGCCCGCGGCTGGCCAGGCTCTCGCCCAGCCGGGGCGGCACGGCCAGACCATGCTTGAGCAGGTCGTCGGTCGAAAACTCGGTGCCTTCGGGCCTCCCGTTGCCGCTGAACAGGCGGTCGATCGCGAGATCGAGCTCGGTCTGATCAGCGAAGAGCCAGCGGGTCTCGTATCCGGTCTGTTCACGTACCGCGCGGTCGGCGGCCGGATTGAACGAAACCGGGCCTGCCATGGTGATCAGGCCACGATCGAACTCGATCGGAACGATGTGGTACCGACGGCAGATCTCGACCGGCAACAGGTGCGCCACGGCCGAGCTGAGCGTGACCATGCGTTCGCTGACCCCGCTGGTCGAGTCGCGAACCAGGAGCTTCTGGGCAAGAGCCGCCATCAGTGCCTGGTCTCCCGCACTTCGGTCGTGGTCTCGACGATCTTCACGTTCGCTTTGCCGGTCTCCGCAGGCGGGTCGTCACCGCCACCGTTGTCCTCGCTGCTTCGCTTGCGGTCGCTGACCAGCATCACGACGATCCCGGCCAGGAAGATGAAGAACGGGACGATCAGAAAGAGCCCGAACATCACCGCGAAAGCGGCCAGGACCCCAATCACGAAAATCAGCGCGCCAAATACTCCGCCGCCGCTGTTCACAGACCCGTGGGAG
Source organism: Actinomycetes bacterium (assembly GCA_023434465.1). Classification (GTDB taxonomy): domain Bacteria; phylum Actinomycetota; class Thermoleophilia; order Solirubrobacterales; family 70-9; genus 67-14. Next base: position 17,937 of record JAEYSQ010000002.1, on the reverse strand, counting down.
CGGCCACGCCGCTCTTGCGCCCGCCCATTGGTTGGGCCAGCGCGATCGTCACCGAATCTCTTGAGGAATCGGTCACGTCAAATGCCACCGGCAACTTGCGCCGGAGTGAAGAAATCAGGGAAACCCCTTCCTCCACCTTCGCGTCGATGGTGGCGGAATCGCCGCGCAGTTCCCGCAGGGAAGCTTCCTCGACTCCGTCAGTGTTGACCAGCGCGTCTTCGACGACGCGGGCCAGACTGAGATCATGAAGCGGCCTGACGATCACCCGGACGTCTCCGCCGCTCGGCAACTCGAAATTGTCGCTCACCGCGACCGGTTCGGGGGCCGGGATGCCGTTGCTGTCCACCGGAACGCCAGGCAGGGATGCTCCCGGTTCCGCCGAATTCTCAAAGGCCGACTCGCCGACCCGACTCCGGGCTTCGAGCGCGTCGAGCCGGGCGAAGAGTTCCTCCCTGAGGTTCCTGATCTCCTTGAGAATTTCTTTTGAACGGTCTTTGGCCACCGGACTCCCGATACTATCGACACAAGGAGCGTCTTCGAGGGACGAATGGTAATCACCGGCCGATAGTGAGTTGGTCACTATAGGCGAGGAGCGGAAGAACCGTCAAGTACGAAAACCGGAGAATCCAGCCATTCGGCATGCATGAGGCCCACCGGGGATTCACCGACGTGCCCCATTACCGCAAGAGCCTGGTCCGGTACGGGGTCGCCTTCGTGATCATCACCGCCATCTGCTTCGCCGTAACCATGGTTTCGGCGGACGAGCCGAACGTGCCGCTCTATCTGGGTGGCTGGGTGTTGGCACTGGCAAGCGTGAGCCTCGCTCTCGCCTATCCCTCGCTCTGGCTGCTGGCTCCGTTCGGAGCCCTTGGAGGTGCCCTGCTCGTCAGGGCCGGCAGCGACGGCCTCGACGACGGGATCGGACCACTGCTGCTGATCCCGGTCCTCGCGGTGGCCGTATACGGATCCAGACGCGCGTTGATCGCGGTTATCTCCTGCGTTGTCGCCGCGATGGTGATCGCCCAGATCGCCACTGCCGGCGAATCGGTCGAGCTCAATGCCGTCTGGCGGCAGGATCTGGTTCTGGCCGTACTGGCCACGGTCCTCGGGGTAGTGATCCAGGATCTGGTCGCGCGGATGCGCCGGGAACGCAACCTGGCCCAGGAGCGCGGCCGGATAATCGAGGAACTCGCGCTCACTGACCCGCTGACCGGGGTCGACAACCGCCGCGGATGGGAACGGGCGGTCCAGCGGTCGGTAGGCCAGGCGCGGCGTCATTCACAGCCGCTCAGCCTGGCGATGCTCGATCTCGATCACTTCAAGCAGTACAACGACGCGCGCGGGCACCAGGCCGGGGACGAGTTCCTCAGAAGGATCGCGCTGAACTGGGAAGAGATGACCCGAATCGAGGATCACATCGCGCGTTACGGCGGCGAAGAGTTCGTCGTCACGCTTCCCAACACCGACATCGAAGGTGCGAAGGTGATCGTCGAACGGCTGCGCGCATCAATTCCGGACGTGCTCGACGACGACCTAGCCAAACGGGTCACCTGTTCGGCCGGGATCGCCGAGTGGAACGGATCCGAGACCGTGCGTGAACTGGTCGGCCGCGCCGACCAGGCCCTCTACGCGGCCAAGAAGGCCGGTCGTGACCAGAGCGTCGCCCTGAAGGCCCCGGGCTCCGAGGCAGGGTTCACCGCTTGAGCTAGTTGCCGCCGGGAGTCCAGAGCTTCGGACCCTGGCCACCGGCCGGTTCCGGCCCCGCACCAGGGCCGTCCTTGGGCCCGTCCGCTCCCCCGTCATCGGGAGTTCCGGGTTCACCGCTCTTCTGGGCGTAGAGCAGTTGGACCTGGCTGAGCGGTTCGGCGATTGCCTGCCCGACCTCGGGCGGCAGCAGGTCGACGATTGCCCGGACCGCCTCGATTCCGATCCTGGCCTGATCGAGATCGACCTCGTCTTCCTTGACGATCCGCCGGGCGGAAAGATTGAGGACGCTGGCCACCGTCTGGGTCAGGAGGTCCTCGACCCGGATCTCCTTCATCTGGGCCTCGAGCATCTCGCGCTCCTGATCGGTGAGGGGCGGCGGGCCTCCGGCTTCGTCAATCGGTTCTTCGCTCATGTGACCACTCTACGCGCCGAAGGTCCGGGCTGTCTCCGCAACCCCGTCGCGGTAGATCTCCTCGACCGTCTTCCCCGCCTCGAACTCCCGGCGCATGCGCTGGGCGCCGTTGAGGGCAGGCAGGTCGACCTCGATTCCCAGGTTGCTGCGAACCGGTTCGGTCCATTCGAGCACCTGCTCGAGCATCTCGCGGGCTTCGATCTCCCGGCGGCGGCGGAAGTCGATCATCTTGCCGTCCATGCCGTAACGGATCGCCCGCCAGAGGTTCTCCTCGATCTGCCTTCCGCGCAGCGGGCTGCCCCGGTCCCTTCCCTCGTCGAGATCAACTGCGGTCTGGGCGACGATCGCGGCGATCAGTCCGGCCAGACCCGTCGATTCAGGACCGGTGGTCTGCGCGTCGCAGATCCGAACCTCCACCGTTCCGAAAGCATGGTGAGGCCGCACGCTCCACCACAGCTGCGTCGCTTCGACCACCGAGCCGAGCTGCGTCAGATCGTCGATGAATCCCGCATACTCGTCCCAGCTGCGGAACGTACCCGGGATGCCGCAGCGGGGAAACGTGCGAGTGAAGATCTCGGTGCGGACCGAGGCGAGCCCCGTTTCCTGGCGGTCGAGAAAGACCGAGTTGGCCGAAACCGCCAGCAGGATCGGCAGCATCTCACGCAGCCGGTCGCAAACCTCGATCGCCCGGTCGGCTCCCCGGACGCCGACGTGGACGTGAAGACTCCAGGTGTTGTTGCGCCGGGCCACGTAGCCAAGGTCCTCTTTCAGGCGCTGATAGTGCGGGGTGTCGATGATCTCCTGGTCCAGGTAGCTGGCCCAGGGATGGGTGCCGTTCGAGGCGAGCGCCACCCCATGCTGCTGCGCCAGGGCGAAGAGGCGCCGGCGCCTTTCGGCCTGTCTTTCGTTGGCCTCGCCCATCGATTCAGAACGGCCGGAGCGGATCTCGATCTCGGAGGCGATCAGCTCACCGGCGGCGGAACCGGCCAGCACCGGATCATCCTGCGCCGCCGCGTAGAGCTCCGGGTAGCGGTCGACCAGGTCGAGACTGTCCAGATCGATGATCGCGAATTCCTCCTCCAGACCGATCGTGAAATCGGTCGAGGCTTCGAAGACCTCCCGAACCGCATCCATTTCCAGCAGACCGTGGTCGGACAAGCTCAGGACAGATAGAAGTAGAGGGCGTAGAGCAGATCGACGGCCGGGCTGGATGTGTGGACCGTGACCTCGGGCGGAACCTGGAGCAGCTGCTCGGTGTAGTTGAAGATCACCGTGACGCCCGCCTCGACCAGGCCGTCGGCGACTGCCTGCGCGGCGGCCGAAGGTACGGCGAGTACTCCGACCACGATCGCTTCTTCCTCGACCGCATCCCCCAGTTCGGAGAAGTCGCGGACGGTCAGCTGACCGACCTGTTTGCCGATCATGTCCGGGTCGACGTCAAAGAGCGAGACGATCGTGAAACCGTGGTCGGCGAAGACATCCGAACCGGCGATTGCCTGACCGAGCTTGCCGGCGCCGAACAGGGCGATGTTGTGCTGACCGGCGGTCCGCATGATCTTGCGGATTTCGTCGATCAGGTAATCGATCCGGTAGCCGACGCCCCGCTTGCCGAACTTGCCGAAACCGGAGAGGTCACGGCGGATCTGGGTCGGGTTGATGTGGGTGTACTCGGAAAGTTCCTGGAAGGAAATCGTCTCCCGCCCCATCTTCCGGGCCTGGATCAGCACCTGCAGGTAGCGGGAGAGCCGCGCCGCCACTCCCAATGCAAGGCGTTCGCCTTCACCGACCAGCAGCGGATTGTCTGTACGGGACTTGGAGGACGGGGGCATCGGGTTATCAGGGTACTCGGAGTCAGGCCCGACCCTGCGAACGGCGGTTCAGGGCAGCATCGAATTCTTCAGGATCGAAAGCGAACTCGGAGACCAGTTCACCATCGAGGAGGATCACCGGGATTCGTTCCAGGTATTTCCGGTGTAGTTCGTCGTCGGTCTCGATGTCCACCACTTCGTGGTCGATCGGCATCGGTTCCGGCAGCGTCGCATCGGCCACCCTGGCGGCGAGGAAGGCGGTCAGGTCGGTCAGGGCCTCGACGCACAGATGACATCCCGGCCGGGTCAGGAAGGTGACCTTCAACGGCTCCCCCGGGGTCCGGTTGCAAAGGCGTCGAATTCGAGATACTCGGGAAACGCGATTGGCCGGCTGTAGCGGGCGGCGCTGCCGATCATCGCCGCGTTGTCGGTGCAGAGCTCACGGCTTACCTGTTTGAAAGGGACGTCGCGCTCGGCGCAGAGGCCGGCGACGGCTTCTCGCAACGGACCGTTCGCGGCGACGCCGCCGCCCAGCGCGACCGCCGGCCAGTCGCCTGAGTCGAGAGCCCGGCGCAGCTTGGTCACGAGCTGGTCGACCACGGCCGCCTGGAACCCGGCCGCGAGGTCAGCAGCACGCTCGGCCGTGCCTTCCTTCCCGAGGTCACGGGTGATGTAGACGAGCGCCGTCTTGAGACCGCTGAAGCTGAAGTCAAGGCCGGGGTCGCGGCTCATCGCCACCGGAAACGAGAATGCGTCGGAGTCTCCCGCCGCCGCCAGCTTTTCGAGCGCCGGTCCCCCGGGGAAACCGAGGCCGAGCAGGCGGGCAGCCTTGTCGATCGCTTCGCCGGCCGCATCATCCAGAGTTTCACCGAGCACCTCAAAGCCCTGGTGGTCCCGGACCCCGGCCAGCATGGTGTGGCCGCCGGAGGCGAGAAGACAGATGAAGGGCGGCGCGAGCGGATCCGGCTCGAGGAAGTTGGCGGCGACATGACCGTGCAGGTGATCGGTCGGGATCAGCGGCAACTTCCGTGGCGCCGCGATCGCCTTCGCCGTGCTGAGCCCGACCAGCAAGGCGCCGATCAGTCCCGGACCGGCGGTGACCGCGACCGAATCGAGATCATCGAAGCCGGACCCGGCCTCGTTCAGGGCTGCCTCGAGAACCGGTACCGCGAGTTCGAGGTGGTGCCGGGAAGCGACCTCGGGCACGACTCCCCCGAAGCGTTCGTGGTCGGTCTGCGAAGAGATGACGTTGGCGAGGACATGTGGTCCGTCGAGGACGGCGGCGCAGGTGTCGTCGCAGGAGGTCTCGATTGCCAGGAGAGGCATCTCAGAGTTCGGCAGGGAAGTCCGGATCCGCAAACAGCTCGCGGGATTCGGCCGGCACTCCGGCGGCTTTCGGGTCGCCGCGCCACATGATCAGGGCATCCTCGCCGTTGTCCGGGTAGTACCCCTTGCGGAGGCCGTAGGACCGGAAGCCGAGACCGTCGTAAAGCCGGATCGCCGACCGGTTCGTCGGCCTGACCTCGAGGGTCACCGGCTCGTCTGCACCGATCCGGTCCAGGGCGGCAGCGATCATCGCCGAGGCCAATCCCCGGCGCCGCTGCTCCGGTGCCACCGCGACATTCATCAAGTGCCAGGCCCGGTCGAAGCGGGAAAGCACCAGGTAGCCGGTCACCCGGTTGCCGTCGAGGGCGGCCAAGGCGACCGTGTCCGATTTGGACATCTCGAGCGAGAACATGCCGACCGACCAGGGACTGGGAAAGGACCGGCGTTCGATCGAGATGACCACCGGCAGGTCGGCGTAGGCCAGGTCCCGGACTTCGACCCTGCGGTCAGCCTCGCCGGCCGGAGGACCTTTGCCGGCCAACACACGGACGGCAGAGACTGGCTCAGCCGGATGATCCGTCTCGGTGGTCGGCGTTACCGTCTCGTTCAAGCCAGAGTTGCGCATCGGGGAGTCGAAGGTAGAGGGGTTCAAGTGTTTCCGGTCCGGTTTTTTCGGCGGCCGCGCCCAGTTCGCAGAACGAGCGGCCGGTCAGCCGGTGGACCGGTGATCCGTCCGGCTCTGTTTCTAACCCGGCCCGGACCAATTCGTCTCGGAATCGTACCGCGCCGGGACCGGCGGGAACCGGCGCGGGACCAGAGGCACCCGCCTCCTTGAGCCGATCGACAAGCTCTTCCGGGCCGCAAACGAAGGCCGGACCGAGAGTTTGGCCCCGGCTGTCGTGAAGACCACCGAAGACCTCTCCCCTCCGGGCGTCGATCAACGGCATCACCATCCCGGCGCCGGTCCGGGCGGCGATCGACCTGGCCAGCGCCGCGAGAGTCGGGATGCCGACCACCGGCTTTGCGGTCGAGGCGGCCAGGCCGGCCGCGGAGGCGACGCCGATCCGGATTCCGGTGAAGGTTCCCGGCCCGACCCCGACCGCGATGCGTTCGACCGATTCCCAACCGCCCAGTGATCCCGCGGCCTCGGTGACCGCCTCGAGCAGAGCCTGGCTGTGAACCGGGCGGCCATCCGGGGGGATCAGCCGCTCGAAGGTGAGCTTTTCGCCATCGGTCGCGGCGACGACCGTGTCGTCGGTCGCGGTGTCGAATCCGACCACTCTCACGCGGGACCCCGGTAATCTTGGGTCACGACGAGGGAGTCCACCGCAGTACACAGACTGGAGACGAATTGATGATCGGAAGCAGGAAATTCGGCACGACTTTGGCCATTCTCGCAGTAGCGGGACTCGGTGTTTTTGCCGCCGGTTGCGGTGATTCCAACGATGACCAGGTCAACGACGCACTCGACAACGTGAACAAGCAGCTCGACGAGGCGAACCAGAACACCCAGGAAGCGCTCGACAACGCCAACAAGCAGCTCGACGAGGCCAGCCAGAACGCGCAGGATCAGCTTGACCAGGCTCAGCAGGAGATCGACGGTTCGGAGGCCCAGAAGCAGGTCGACGATGCCCAGAAGCAGCTTGACGAAGTCCAGCAGCAGGTCGAGGACGCGATGGGCCAGTAGTCCTATGGCCACCGCACCTCATTCCGGAGGATCGATCCTGATCCTGCGGCTGTCCTGATCGATGTGATCAATGGCCACCCGGCCGACCCGGGTGGCCATTTCAGTTAATTGCCGGTTGGCACCGCCAGGCCATTCCACGAAACTGACCCGGTCGGGGCCGAAGTAGGCGGCCAGCAGTCCCGGATCCTCCGACTCCGGGTCACCGAGCCGGTACAGATCGAGGTGGGCGACCGGCATCGGTTGTTCCTGCCCCTCGTAGAGCCGCCCGATCGTGAAGGTCGGTGATGGAATTGCCCCGAACACCCCGAGTTCCCGCATCGCCGCCCGGATCAGGGTCGACTTGCCGGCCCCAACCTCACCACTGACCAGGACCAGGTCGCCCGGCTGGAGGCTGGCAGCGAGCTCGCGCCCGGCCTGCTCGGTTTCTTCCGGACCGCAGGCGACCCTCCCCCGGCCTCTGTGATGCTTTTCCGGGTCGCCCGACATGGCGGCAGCCTATAATTGTCGGTGGCTGCCACCCGGGATTCCGGGGGTGGACCAAAGCAGATTCGATTCAGCAAAACCAATTCGATCCGTCTGGTATCGCCGAGAGGGAACTGGAACGGCAACATGGAAGCTTCAAACACAGCGCTTCGTGCGCCCGTGATCATCGGCCGGGGCCGGGTTGGCCGGGCATTTGGTGCTGCCGCGGCCCGGAGCGGGGTTTCCGTCGAATTGCGAAGCCGGGACGATGGTCTCGAAGGTCTTTCCGGTCGAACCGTCCTGCTCTGCGTTCCCGACGCTGAGATCGCTCCCGTCGCCGAACGGGTCGGAACCCTGGGGAACCCGGCGTTGCTTGGGCACACCAGCGGAGCCACAGCTCTGGACGCTCTCTCGGGTGCCGGGGCGGCAGGCACCTTCTCGATCCATCCGCTGCAGACGGTGCCCGGTCCCGAGACCGATCTTTCCGGCTGCCCGGCGGCGATCGCCGGTTCCTCCCCTGCTGCGCTCGAAGCTGCCGGTGAGCTGGCCAGAATGACCGGCATGATCTCATTCCAGGTTGCCGAGGAAGACCGGGCCACCTACCACGCGGCGGCAAGTATCGCGTCGAACTACCTGGTGACGCTCGAGCAGACCGCGGCCGAGCTGCTCGAGGAAATCGGGACCACGAACCCGCGCGAACTTCTCGAACCGCTGATCCGCCGCAGCCTCGACAACTGGCTGGCCTCCGGCCCCCTGGCCCTGACGGGCCCGATTGCCCGTGGTGACGAGGTGACCGTCGAGTCCCATCGCCGGGCCCTCGCCGAGCGGCGTCCCGACCTGGTCGTGTTATACGACACTCTCGCCGAACGGACCCGGGAGATCGCCGCAGCGAGGAGTGAATCGTGAAGGTTCTCCGCTCTCCCGCCCAAATGCACGAGCTGCGCGATGAACTCCGGCGGGGGCCGGAAACGGTCGGCCTGGTCCCGACCATGGGCTACCTCCACGAAGGCCATGTTTCGCTGCTGAAGGCGGCCCGCGAAGAAAACGGGATCGTCGTGATGAGCCTGTTTGTGAACCCGACCCAGTTCAAGGCCGGCGAAGACCTGAGCACCTATCCGCGCGATGAGGAGCGCGACACGGCGATCGCCGCGAGCGCCGGAGTCGATTACGTCTATGCCCCGCTCCCGGACGACGTATATCCGGCCGGTTTCGCGACCAGGGTCGAGGTCGAAGGCCTGACCGAAGTGCTTTGCGGCAGCGAGACGAGCCGCGGCCCCGGTCACTTCGCGGGCGTGACGACGATAGTGACGAAGCTGTTGAACGCGGTTGATCCCGACGCCGCCTACTTCGGCCAGAAGGATGCCCAACAGGCGACCGTGATCCGCCGCATGGCCGAGGATCTCGAATTCCGGACCAGGATCGTGATCCTTCCGACGGTCCGGGAACGGGACGGGCTCGCCATGAGTTCCCGCAACGCCTACCTCTCGCCAGAGGCCCGGGAGCGCGCCACCGCGATCCGGGCTTCGCTGCTCGAGACCGAATCAGTCTTCAGCGAGCGGGGCCTCGATGAGGCCCTGGCAGCCGGTCGCCGCCACCTTGAGCAGGCTGGCATCGACCCCGAATACTTCGAAGCCCGCTATCCGGGCACCCTCGATCCGGCCGAAGGCAACGAAACCGATCCGGTGCTCGTTGCCGTCGCCGCCCAGGTGGACGGCACCCGGCTGATCGACAACATCCTGATCGAACCATCAAGAACCGACAGAAGGACACCATGAGCTCCGGAACCCGCAAAGAAGACGAAGAGCGCCGACCCGTGACCCTGACCCGGCTGGCAGAAATGCATGAGGCGGGCGAGCCGATCGCGATGATCACCGCCTACGACTTTCCCTCCGCCGAGGTGATCGAAGAGGCCGGTGCCGACATCGTTCTGGTCGGTGATTCGGCCGCCAACTGCGTGCTCGGCTACGACTCCACCGTGCCGGTAGGAATGGACGAGATGACCATGCTCGCCAAAGCCGTACGCCGTGGCCTCAAGACCCCTTTCCTGGTCGGCGACCTGCCGTTCGGCTCATACGAGGCCTCGAACGAGCTCGCGATCGCCAGCGCCCAGCGCCTGGTCAAGGAAGCCGGTTGTGACGCGGTCAAGCTGGAAGGGGGAGGCACTTCGGTGGAGCGCGCGAAGGCGATCATCGACGCCGGCATCCCGGTCATGGGACATGTCGGGTTGACCCCGCAGACCGCGACCGCCCTCGGTGGCATGAAGGCCCAGGGCCGGACCGCGCAACAGGCGATCAGGGTCGCCGAAGACGCCGTCGCGCTGGATCAGGCTGGTTGTTTCTCGATCGTGATCGAGGCCGTGCCCGAGGCGGTGACGGAAATGATCGTCGCCAAACTCAAGGCTCCGACGATCGGCATCGGCGCCGGCAACGAGACCGCCGGCCAGGTGCTCGTCCTTCACGACCTGGTCGGGATCAACCACGGCCACGTCGCCAAGTTCGTCAAGCGCTATTCGGATGTGCGTTCCGAGATGCTGCGCGGTGTCGAGTCCTACATCGAAGAGGTCCGTGACGGCACCTTCCCCGCGCCGGAACACGTCTACGCAGTCGACCCTTCCGAACTCGAAGGACTCCGGCAGCGCCTCAACCGGGAAGACCTCGAGGCGGCCTCCTACCTCGAAAACGACTCCTGGGACTGGGAACCCCTCTCTTAGCCGCAGTCGCGCCGGCATTCGCCGGCGCTCCCGGTCAAACCCGCCCTCCCACTTGAAGCGGGTCTGGCTCGGATGGTGACGCAGGTTATGCACCGAATGGGCGCTGAAACCTGCGGCACCGTGGTTACTTGTCGGCGAACTCGACTTTGCCGATTGGTTTCGCGGGGACACCGGCGGCGATGGTCCGGTCGGGGAGATCGGCGGTGACGACCGAGTTGGCGCCGACCACGCAGTGGTCACCGATCGTCACGCCGGAAGTGACGACCACGTTCACGCCCAGCCACACGTTGGAGCCGATTCTGACCGGCCCCTTGCTGGTGAAGCCTTGCCAGGTGATCGGCAGGTCGGGATCGTCGTAGCGGTGACTGGCGTCGCCGATGAAGCATCCGTTGGCAAACATCACATGATCGCCGACCGTCACCTCATTCTCGGCCGCGAGCATCACGTTGCGGTTCAGCCACACGTCTTCGCCCAGGGTGACTTTCGCGCGCTCGGACATGGTCAGCCAGCAACCGGGTTCGAAGTGGCAGCCCTGGCCGATCTCCAGCTGTCCGGACCGGAGTGCGCCCAGCACGTCACCCTCGATCGGATGCCGCACATAGGCCCCCCGGCGGGCCAGCTCCCGGTCAAGCATCAGACGCCGAATCGGACGGTGCGCACGTTCATACCAGCGTCGTTTCTGCCACCACATTCTCCACCCGCGCTGGTCGTTCATGCCAATACCTTGCCAGAGGTGGATAGGGTGCGGCCATGACGGCGATCAAGGGGTTCACTGATGCTCAGGCGTAAGGTCGACGAACCGAAGGAGAAGGCAGCCGACACCGAGACCGACGAAGCGGCTCCCGTGACGGAGCCGGTTGAAGCCGGGAAGCGGGAAGCGCCGGACGAACCAGTTGAACTTCCGGCTCCGGATTCTTCACCGGGTCCGGTCGCCAGGCACTCACCGGAGCCCCAGACGGCAGCCGAGCGCCTGGCCGTTCAACAACAGACAGTTCATGGCCAGACCGGGACTGACCCGAAAACACTGATCAAGGACCGCAGGGAAGCGTCCCGCAACCAGCGCAAAGCCGACAAGGCAAAGCGCAAGGCTGACAAGAAGGCCGCGAAGAAAGCCCGCAAGGCCCGTCAGAAGGGTGGGCCTCTCGCGCTCGACCCGCTCTCACCGGTCGAGACAGATGCGGGATCCGCAGCGCCGGAAGAGACCCCACCGGCCACTCCGCCGGTCGCCGACGTCCCGACCGTCGAGACGGAACCGGATACCGGATCGCAGCAGACCCTCAAGAAAACCGATCTGCCGCCGATCACCCCGCCGGGCGGAACCGGAGGACGGGCCGCCCGCCGCACCGCTCCGTTGATCGGGGGCATCGATCTCGGCGGAACCAAGATCGCGGCAGCCGTACTCGACGCAGACCACAAAGTCGTCGCCTACCGTCGCCGGCCCACCCCCGACCGCGGCGGCCCGGCCGACGTGGTTCGCGCGATGGCAACGACGATGCAGGAAGCCGCGGCGGACGCCGGCACCGAAGCCCATCGCCTGCTCGCGGTTGGAGTCGGTTCGCCCGGCTCGGTCAACCCGCGAACCGGCGCGGTCAGCGGGGCCGGGAATCTCCCCGACTGGGACGGAACCTTCCAGTTGGGGATGGCGTTGCGCGAGGAACTCGGTACCGACGTCCGGGTCGGCAACGACGTACAGGTCGGCACCCGGGGCGAGTATGAACTCGGGGCCGGGGTCGGCTACTCGAGTCTGCTCGGGGTCTTCTGGGGCACCGGAGTCGGTGGCGGCATCATCATCAACGGGGAACCGTGGCTGGGCCGGGGCCGGGCCGGTGAAATCGGCCACACGCTGGTCCGGCGCGGCGGAGCCAAGGGCCTGAACGGGCTGAACGGGACGGTCGAGGCCTACGCCGGCCGCAAGGCGATGGAGGAGAAGGCGCGCCGCGAAGTCAGGAAGGGCCGCAAGACGAAGCTCTTCAAGCTGATGAAGAAGCACGACAAGACCCATCTGACCAGCGCGATCTGGCAGCGGGCGCTCGACGAAGGCGACGAACTGGCCGAGGATCTCCTCAACCGCGCGGTCGGCGCGCTCTCGGCCGGAATCGCCTCGGCCGTCAACCTGCTCGACCCGGAAGCCGTGGTGATCGGTGGCGGGCTCGGGGTCAGGTTCGGCGACACGCTGGTACCGGAGATCATCGAAGGGATGACGCCGTATCTCCTGAACAAGGAAGATCCGCCGGCCGTCAAGGTCGCCGGCCTCGGTGACGAAGGCGGAGTGATCGGCGCCTCACTGCTGGTCAAGGACGTGCTGGCGGCCAACGAGGCACCTTCAGCCTGAACCGCCGGCACCCCGCAGGCTCAGAACCCGAGCGCGAGTTTGTGTCCCGGACTCCGGGACTGACGGTCCCAGACCGCCGCTACGTCTTCGATCGGCAGTACCTCGACCTCGAGTTCGAGGTCTCCGCTCGCCGCGAGCGAGCACATGCGCTGGAATGAATCGACCCTTACTTCCCGTGGCGCCCAGAAGTTCCGGAAGCCGAGAACGGAAACCAGGCCACCGCGAAGGGGTCCGGCCACGATCGGGGCTTCGACGCCGGCCGAGTTGCCGACCTGGACCAGCCTCCCCTGCGGTTTCATGGTCCTGAGAGCGGCTGCGGCAGGATCGCCCCAGAGCCCGTCGATGACCAGGTCGGCCCCGCCTTCGGTCGCTTCGTGGATCCGGGTGACCAGGTCTTCGACCTCGCCATCGGAGCCGATCACGGCATCGGCACCGAGCTCGCGCGCCCGGTCCCTTCCGGACTCGCTCCGGGCCATGCCGACCACCCGGCCGGCGCCCATCATCCGGGCCGCCTGGACCGCGATCTGACCGACCGATCCGCTGGCGCCGAGAATCAGGACGGTTTCCCCGTCCTTGAGCTGGCCGCGCCAGTCGATTGAAAGCCAGGCCGCCATACCTGCTGTGCCGAAGGCGATCGCCTCGCCGGGATCGACTCCGCCGGGCAGGGTGATGCCGCTGCCTTCGGTGATCACCGCCCGCTCTGCCATCGATCCCCAGGGAAAGTGGGCGCCCTCGAACCAGACGATTTCTCCGTCTGCCATCCGTCCGATCCCTTCGATTCCGGGCACGTACGGGAGCGGTGGAGCGCCGGCATCGAACTTGCCGGAAGCGATCGCGAGGTCGACCGGATTGATCCCGGAGACCAGCACGTCCACGATCTCCGCCGGACCCGCCTGCGAGCCCCCGAACGCTCCCGGTTCTCCGGGCGCCTCGATCTCGATCAGTTCCGGCGCTTCGCCGTAAGTGGTTACCTGAGCGGCTCTCATGCCGCCAAAGCTACCGGCTCGAGCACGCCCCGCAGGAAATCGCCGGTGTAAGAACCCTCGACCCCGACGACCTCTTCCGGAGTGCCGGTGGCGACGATGTGACCACCGCCGTCGCCACCTTCCGGTCCGAGATCGACGATCCAGTCGGCGCTCTTGATCACGTCGAGATCGTGTTCGATCACGACCACCGTGTTGCCCGCGTCGACAAGTCTGCCCAGTACTTCAAGCAGGCGTCGCACGTCACCGAAGTGAAGTCCGGTGGTCGGCTCGTCAAGGATGTAAAGCGTGTTTCCGGTCGCGATCTTGGAGAGTTCAGCGGCCAGCTTGATCCGCTGCGCCTCACCGCCGGACAGCGTGGTTGCCGGCTGGCCCAGCCGCACGTAACCGAGGCCGACGTCGTTCAGGGTCTTGAGCCTCCGGGCGACCTTGGGAATCGATTCGAAGAACGGATATGCCTCCTCGATCGACATTGCCAAAACGTCGGCGATCGACTTGCCCTTGAACCTGACTTCCAAAGTCTCCCGGTTGTAGCGGGCTCCGTGGCACTGCTCGCAGGGCACGTAGACATCGGGCAGGAAGTGCATTTCGATCTTGATCTGGCCGTCGCCCTTGCAGACCTCGCAGCGGCCGCCCTTGACGTTGAAGCTGAAACGGCCCGGCTTGTAGCCCCGTGCGCGTGACTCCTGGGTAGCGGCGAAGAGCTGACGGATCTGGTCGAACACTCCCGTGTAGGTGGCGGGGTTAGAGCGCGGCGTGCGCCCGATCGGCGACTGGTCGATGTTGATGATCTTGTCGATGTTCTCCATGCCGTCGATCCCGTCGTGCGGACCGGGTCGGAGCTTGGCCTTGTGGAGCCGGTTGGCCACGGCCGGGTAAAGGGTCTCGTTGACCAGGGTTGACTTGCCCGATCCGGAAACGCCCGTGACGCAGGTCAACACGCCGAGCGGGAACTCGACGTCGACCCCGGTCAGGTTGTGCTGGCGGGCGCCCCGGACGACCATCGCCTCGTCCCAGTCGCGTCTGGTGGCCGGTACCTCGATCTGCTCGGCGCCGGTCAGGTATCGCCCGGTCAGCGAGTCCGGGCTGGCCGAAACTTCGGCCGGCGTGCCTGCCGCGACCACTCCGCCCCCGTGCTCACCCGCGCCGGGACCGAGATCGACCAGATAGTCGGCCGCGCGCATGGTTCCTTCGTCATGCTCGACGACGATCACCGTGTTGCCGAGGTCGCGGAGCCGTTCGAGGGTGCCGATCAGCTTCTCGTTGTCGCGCTGGTGGAGACCGATCGAGGGCTCGTCGAGCACGTACATCACTCCGACCAGGCTGGAACCGATCTGGGTCGCCAGCCGGATGCGTTGGGCCTCACCACCGGAAAGGGTGCGGGCGGAACGGGCCAGGGAGAGGTAGCCGATGCCGACGTTCACGAGGAAGGAAAGGCGCTCGGCGACCTCCTTGACGATCAGCCGGGCGATCGCGGTCTCGGTCTTGTTCAGTTCCAGATCCTCGATCCATTGCCGGGCGCCGGTGGCCGACATCTCGGTGAAGTCACGGATCGAAAGGCCACCGACCGTGACCGCGAGGCTTTCCGGCCTCAGCCGGGCCCCGTGGCAGCTCGGGCAGGGCTGCTCTGCCATGTAGTCCTCGATCCTGTCGCGGACCGCTTCCGAATCCGATTCCTGGTATCGGCGTTCGAGATTGTTGACCAGGCCTTCGAACTTGACCTGGTAGCTGCGCTGGCGACCGGCCCGGCTCTTGGTGCGGATCGTGTGGCGCTCGCTGCCCGTGCCGTAGAGGAACACGTCCCGTTCCTTCTGGGTCAGCTCCTGCCACGGCGCGTCGATATCGATCTTGTAGGTCGAGGCGACCGCCTTGTTCAGCCTGCGCCAGTAGCCGGAGTAGCCGCTGCGCCAGGGCTGGATCGCCCCTTCGGCCACCGAAAGGGTCGGGTCGGGAACGACCAGCTCGGGATCGATCACCTTCTTGAAGCCGAGCCCGGTGCACGTCGGGCAGGCGCCGTGCGGCGCGTTGAAGGAGAAGATCCGGGGCTCGAGCTCGGGCATAGAAGTGCCGCACTCGAGACAGGCGAAGTTCTCCGAGAAAGTCATGCGCTCTCCGTCGATCACCTCGATCTCGACCAGGCCTTCGGCCAGGGAAGCTGCCGCCTCGACCGATTCCGAAAGCCGGCGCCTGAGATCGGACTTCATGATCAGCCGGTCGACCACCAGCGAGATGTCGTGCTTGTACTTCTTGTCGAGGGTGATCTCCTCGTCGAGCATCCGCATCTCGCCATCCACTTCGACCCGGGAGTAGCCGTCGGCCCGGAACTGCTCGAAGAGCTTGCCGTACTCGCCCTTGCGTCCCCGCACGACCGGGGCCAGAACCATGAACCGGGTCCCTTCCTCCATGGTCATCAGCTGGTCGGTGATCTGTTCCTGGGTCTGACCGGTGATCGGCTTGCCACAGTTGGGACAGTGGGGATGGCCGATCCGCGCCCAGAGCAGTCGCAGATAGTCGTAGATCTCGGTCACCGTTCCGACCGTGGAACGCGGGTTGCGCGAGGTCGTCTTCTGGTCGATCGAGATCGCCGGCGAAAGCCCCTCGATCGAGTCGACGTCAGGCTTTTCCATCAACCCGAGGAACTGCCGCGCGTAGGCGGAAAGCGACTCGACGTAGCGGCGCTGGCCCTCGGCGTAGATCGTGTCGAAGGCGAGGCTGGACTTGCCGGATCCGGACAGCCCGGTGACCACGATCAGGGCATCGCGGGGCAGGTCAAGATCGATGCCCTTGAGGTTGTGCTCACGGGCCCCGGTAATCAGAATTCGTTCGGAACGGCTCACTCACACCAATATTAGGGAACCGAACACACGTTCGTTCAGGCCAGGCGGGCCAGGACGTCGTCGACGATCGCTCCGGGGTCGCTGACTTCATGCTCTGCCGCCAGCTGCATCACGATGGTGTCGCGGCTCTTGCCCTCGAGGGCCAGCTTCGAGGCCAGCAGCCGGGCAGCCACCTCGTCCGCGTCAGCCGGCGCCGGTTCGGGTTCCTTCGGGTCCAGGCCAGAGAGGTTCTCCAGCGGATCCGACGCTTTCTCGACCGGCTCCTTCGGGTCCAGGCCTGGAAGGCTCTCCAGCGGATCTGGGCCCGGCTCGGGCAGACCGCTCGGCCCGTCTTCATGGGCACGGGCGTCCTCGAGCTGATCGCGGAGCTTGTCCCGCTCCACCTCGAGCGCGGTGATTCTGGCTTCCAGAGCCGCGACGTGTGCCGCCACGGCCGCCAGGTGCGCGCCAACCGAGTCGATGTCGAAGCCCTCGCTGCCGTGGGCCTTCGGAAAATCGTTTCTGACCAGTCGATCTCTTTCCATGACCTGACCGTACCTAGGCCCCGGCCTTCATGGCGTCCAGATCGCGGCGGAGTTCGCGGATCTCGTCGCGGAGGCGGGCGGCCTGCTCGAAGCGGAGATCTTCGGCCGCCGCGGCCATTTCTTCTTCCATCTCGACGATCGACTTCTCCAGTTCATCCGGGCCTTCGAACTCGTCTTCGCTGCGACGGCGACGGCGGGCAGGAGCCTTGTCCTCGATCGCCAGCAGATTTCCTTCCGCAGCAACCCCCTTGACGATCGTGGTCGGGGTGATGCCGTTGCGCTCGTTGTAGGCGACCTGGATCGCCCGGCGGCGGTCCGTCTCCGAGATCGCCGACTTCATCGCCGCGGTCTCCTTGTCGCCGTACATCAAGACCCGGCCGCCGACGTTGCGGGCCGCGCGGCCGATGGTCTGGATCAGGCTGGTCTCGCCCCGCAGGAAGCCTTCCTTGTCCGCGTCGAGGATCGCGACCAGCGAGACCTCCGGCATGTCGAGCCCCTCCCGAAGCAGATTGACGCCGACCAGTACGTCGTACTCGCCGAGCCTGAGCTCGCGGATGATCTGGATCCGCTCGAGCGTGTCGATGTCCGAGTGGAGGTAACGAACCTTCACTCCGTGCTCGATCAGGTAGTTGGTCAGGTCCTCCGCTATCTTCTTGGTCAGGGTCGTGACCAGGGTCCGCTCCCCCGCCTCGGTCGTGGTCCGGATCTCGTTCATCAGGTCGTCGATCTGGTTGGCAGTCGGTCGGACCTCGATCTCCGGATCGACGATGCCGGTTGGTCGGACGATCTGTTCGACAACCTTCGATGACTCGGTTCGCTCGAATTCACCCGGGGTCGCCGATACCAGCACCAGCTGGTTCATTCGGTCCATGAATTCGTCGAACTTGAGTGGCCGGTTGTCGATCGCCGACGGCAGTCTGAAGCCGAAATCAACCAGTGTCTGCTTGCGCGAACGGTCACCAAGGTACATGCCACCGATCTGCGGAATCGTCTGGTGGGATTCGTCGACGAAAGTGATGAAGTCTTCGGGGAAGTAGTCGATCAGGGTGTGTGGCGGGGTGCCGGGAGCCCGGCCCTCGAAGAGGCGTGAGTAGTTCTCGATCCCCGAGGTGAAGCCGGTTTCCTTGATCATCTCGAGGTCGTAGAGAG
>JAEYSQ010000272.1 GCA_023434465.1 Actinomycetes bacterium | reverse complement strand
CGGTGGGGATCGGTCGGGTGGCCAGGGTGGTGGGTCGGTTTGCGACCACCGATGGTGGAAATCCGACCCACCAGGGGGTGGGTGGTGAGGGTTTGGGGGTTCGAACCAATATTCTTGGTTGATGCGTCGCACCAATCAGCGTCGGGATGCGGTCTTTGCCTGCTACCAGCAGCAAGTGACCGACCGGCCCCTCTCCGTTCTTCTCGCTGATGCGAAGCCGTTCACGATCGAACTGGCCCAGGGAGTCGAAACCCACCGCGAAGAGCTGGACGAAGTGATCGCCGAGTTCGCCCAGGGATGGGACCTCAACCGGATCGCCCCGCTCGAGAAGAACATCATGCGGGTCGCTCTCTATGAGATGAACTTTCGCGATGACGTCCCCTTCGAAGTCGCGATCGACGAAGCGGTCGAGACCGCCAAGAAATTCTGCGGCGCAGAGGCGCCCGGATTCGTCAACGGAATTCTCGGCGCGGCGGCCCGCGAGATGAAAGTCGACGGAGAGGCGGGGCATACGGGAACACTCCCGGCCGAGGAGATCAAAGAGGCCCCAGCCCCGGCCGAGGAGATCAGAGAGACCCCAGCCCCGGCCGAGGAGATCAGTAAGACCCCGGTCCCGGCCGAGGAGATCAGTGAGACCCCGGTCCCGGCCGAGGAGATCAGTAAGACCCCAACCCCGGCCGAGGAGATCAAAGGGAATCCGGCCCCGAATGGAGAGGCGGCGTGAGTCGGTTGGAAGAAATCCGTGACCGGCTCGGTGAGATCACCGCGGCGCTTCGTGACGAGAACGTCAGTGACACCGACGCGGCCGGCCTGGCAGAAGAGGCGGCGAAGCTGACCTCTGAAGCAGCCGGCGAGACCGCGGCCGCGGTCGATCGCGCTGACCAGCAGAGCTGAGCCGATGGATTTCCGAACCCCGGGCCGGGGTCACTCTTGAGCTACCCCGAAGACCTGCGCCAGCTGGTCGACGAGCACCTGGCGACGATCCGGTTCGGCCACGGAGCGGGACCCGACGGGGCCGACACGACGGGTCTCGACGAGGCGATGCGTTACTCGCTCCTGGCCGGTGGCAAACGGATCCGGCCGGTGCTTTGCCTCGCCACCGCCAAGGCGATCGGACAACCGGTCGAAGACTTCCTCGCCGCGGCCGCGGCCCTGGAAATGGTTCATACCTACTCGCTCGTCCACGATGATCTGCCGGCCATGGACGACGACGACCTCCGCCGCGGCAAACCCACCTCTCACGTGAAGTACGGCGAGGCAGTCGCGATTCTTGCCGGCGACGGACTGTTCGCAGAAGCGATCGGCGTGCTGGCCGCCGCGCCGGCTCCGCCCGATCGGGTCATAGAGGCTGTCGGCCTGCTTTGCGCGGCGACCGGAGTCGAAGGAATGGTCGGCGGGCAGTACATAGACGTGTCCGCCCAGTCGCTCGACGCCGAAGGTCTCCGTCACCTCCACTCGCTGAAAACCGGACGCCTGATCAGGGCCAGCGTAGACGTGACCCTGGCACTCGGTGGCGTCGGCGGGGTCAGCCGCGAACCGTACGACAGGTTTGCGACTTCGATCGGGCTCCTGTTCCAGATCGTCGACGACATTCTCGACGTAACCGGGAGCGACGAGGAACTCGGGAAGCCGCACGGCAGTGACGAACGCCACGGAAAGGTCACATATGTCAGCCTGTACGGATTGGAACGGGCCAGGGCGCTGGCAACCGAGTCGCATGATCAGGCGCTGGCCGCCCTCGCCGGCGCCGGCGGGAATACGGAAGACCTCAAACGGGTAGCCGACTACATTTACTCGAGAGAACAGTGAGCGATAAAACCAACGAAATAGCGCCGCTGCTGCCGGGAATCGCTTCCCCGGCGGACCTCAACGGCCTTAGTGACGAGCAGCTGCAGCAGGTCGCGGGTGAGACCCGGGCCTACATCATCGATGTGATCGGCGAGATTGGCGGTCATTTCGGCGCCAACCTGGGCACCTGCGAGATCGCGGTCGCCCTTCACAGCCTGCTCGAATCGCCCCGCGACAAGATCCTCTGGGACGTTGGTCACCAGGCCTACCCGCACAAAGTGCTGACCGGCCGGCGCGACCAGTTGCCCTCGATCCGTCAGTACGAGGGGCTGGCCCCGTTCTGCTCGATCCCGGAATCCGAACACGACATCATGGGTGCCGGACACGCATCGACCTCGATCTCCTACGCGCTCGGCCTCAAGGAGGCGATGCGAAAGGGAATCGGCGAGGACGGCAAGGTGGTTGCCGTGATCGGTGACGGGGCGCTGACAGGCGGGGTGGCCTACGAGGCGATGCATGCCGCCGGTGGCCTGCAGACTCCGATGGTGATCCTCCTGAACGACAACGGAATGTCGATCTCCCCGAACGTGGGAGCCCTTTCCAGCTACTTCCAGAGGGCCCGGCTGAAGCCTGGCCTGTTTCACGCCCGCGAGGAAGTCGAGGACCGTTTGACCAAGCTTCCGCTGGGTCTCGGCAAGCGGATCGAACGCCTCGGTCCCGAACTCAAATCCGCGATCAAGGCCTACTGGGCACCCGGCCTGCTGTTCGAGGAACTTGATCTCGCCTACATGGGTGTGATCGACGGGCATGACGTGGGAGCGATGCGCCGCGCACTCAGCGAAGCCTTCGCTGCCGACCGGCCGGTGGTGGTCCATGTCCACACCGTGAAGGGCCGCGGTTTTGCCCCGGCCGAAGAGGGCGGCCTGGCCGGCATGGAAAAATGGCATGCGGCCAAGCCTGGCTCGATCGTTGACGGTGCGCCTGCCGATTCGAAGCCGAAGCTGATTCCGGTTCAGGAGTCCGATGCGCCCGCGTCGATCGCGCCGGAGATCCTCGAGAAACCGGAACCGAAGTCAGCTCCACCGCAGTACACGGCCGTATTCGCCGACGCCCTCGTATCCGAAGCTGAACGCGACCCCCGTGTAATCGGGATCACCGCGGCGATGGCGGGGGGTGCCGGGCTTCAAAAACTCGCCGACGAACGACCCGCCCAGTACTACGACGTCGGAATCGCCGAACAGAACGCGGTCCTCATGGCCAGCGGCATCGCGCTCCAGGGCGGCAAGCCGGTTTGCGGCATCTACTCGACTTTCCTCCAGCGCGCCTACGACCAGATCGTCCATGACGTCTGTCTGCAGAAGCTCGACGTGACCTTTGCGATGGACCGGGCGGGTTTGGTCGGAGACGACGGCCCGACCCATCACGGGGCTTTCGACATCGCCTATTTCCGCTCGCTTCCCAATGTGACGGTCATGGCACCGCGCGACGAGGCGATGCTGGTCAACATGCTCCACACCGCGGTCGAGCTTGACGGGCCGGCGGCGATCCGGTACCCGAGGGGAGCGGCGGTCGGAGTCGATCTGCCGGCAGAACCGGAACTGGTCCCGATCGGCACCGGCGAGACCCTGGTCGGCGGTGACACGGTGGCGCTGGTCGGATACGGCTCAGGTGTTGGTGTCGCCCTCGCCGCGGCCGAGTTGCTTGAGGAGTCCGGGATTCGGCCGACCGTGGCTGACGCCCGGTTCGTCAAGCCGTTGGACAGCGAGATGATCGAAAGGCTGGCCCTCAGCCACGACCTGATCGTGACGATCGAAGAAGGCGTGCTCCAGGGTGGTTTCGGCTCCGCTGTGATCGAACATCTCGAAGACAACTTCGCCAATCCTGGCGAACGGGCACGAGTGCTCAGGGTCGGCCTGCCGGACCGGTTCGTCACCCACGGCAAACCCGACCTGCTCCACAAGGAAGTCGGTTTCACGCCCGAGGCGGTCGCCGAGAAGGTTCTCGCCGCGGTGGAATCAGGCGTCGCGCCGCGTCACTAGACCTGGTTCGAGATCACGCGCAGCACTTCGGCGCCGTACTTCTCGATGAAGGCCGGACCGACACCCGAGATCCCGATCAACGAGTCCTCGTCTAGCGGCTTCACGGTTGCGATCGCGGTCAGAGTGCGGTTCGAGGCGACGTGGTAGGCCGGACGATCGCCCGCTGCCTCGAGGCGCCAGCGGCGGAGTTCTTCGTATAGAGCTTCGTCTTGGGGGGCGAGCTCCGGTGGGGGTCCCGAGTTCTTGCTGGTTGACTTGCGGCTCTTGTGGATCTCGATCGAATCCGGGTCTGGCAACCACTCGATCGGGTCGCAAACATCGCAACAGCGGCCGGTGGGTTCGCCCGGGGTGCTGTCACCGAAGTGGTCCAGAAGTTGGCGTCGGCGGCAACTGCTCGAGAAGCTGAACGACTCCACCGCCCGGTAGGCCGCCCAGCCGCGATCCTCCGCGACCCGGCAAGCCGAACGGATCGGTCCCTGGCCGATCTCGGGGCCCGGCGTGACCAGCAACCGGCCGCCGGGAGCCGGATCGACGCTGAGTGCGCCGGAACGCTCGGCAACAGCGAGACGGATCCGGTCTTCGTCCATGCGGGGAGCCTCGATCGTCACCGAACCCGGGTCGCCCGCTTCGTCGTGGCCGGCGCTCCGGCGAACGTCGTCGACGAAGGCGAGCACCTCGGACGGGTCCACCTTGCGCTGTTCGTTGAAGCGGACCAGCCGGCCGAGGTCGGCTCTCATCGCCAGCAGCACCGCCCGGGCCGGCGCTCCATCGCGGCCGGCGCGGCCGGCTTCCTGGTAGTAGGCCTCGACGCTCGAAGGGATCGCCCAGTGCCAGACCGACCTCACGTTCGCTTTGTCGATTCCCATGCCGAAGGCGTTGGTCGCGACGACCACTTCGGCGTCTCCTTCCATGAATCGGTGCTGGGCAGAGGCTCGCTCGTCCGGCGGCATCCCGGCGTGGTAGCCGACTGCCGAGAGTCCCGCGGACCGCAGGTCCCCGGCCACTTCCTCGGTGCTCTTGCGCGTGCCGCAGTAGACGATCGCCGGCCGGTTGGCCGGGTCGGCGAGACCGATTTCGAGCAGGGCCTGCTTCCGGGCTTTCGAGCCTTTGCCCTCGAGCGGGATCGTGTCAAAGCTGAGATTCGGGCGATCGAACCCGGAGTGGATCTCGGCCGGGTCGGACATGCCCATGCGTTCGGCGATTTCCGCCGTGACCTGGGGTGTCGCGGTGGCGGTGCAGGCCATCACCGGCGGGCGTCCGAGCCGCTCGGCGACCTGCGGCAGCCGCAGGTAGTCCGGCCGGAAATCGTGGCCCCATTCCGAGAGGCAGTGAGCTTCGTCGATCGCCAGCAGGTCGATCTCGCGGGAACCGATCAGGGTGAGGAATGCGGCCGACCCGAAACGCTCCGGCGAGCAGTAGGCGATCCGGGCCGAACCGTCCTGGACGCTCTGCCAGGAAGCCGTCGAGGCCTCTTCCGAAAGTCCCGAGGCGAACATCACGGCGGGATGGCCTTCGCTTCGGAGCCGTTTGACCTGGTCGGCCATCAACGCGATCAGTGGACTGACCACGATGGTGAGGGCCGGGGAGGCAAGGCCGGGCAGCTGGTAGCAGAGACTCTTGCCGCCACCGGTCGGCATCACGATCAGGCTGTCACGGCCGGCGAACACCGCTTCGACGGCTGCCTCCTGTCCGGGCC
>JAEYSQ010000237.1 GCA_023434465.1 Actinomycetes bacterium | reverse complement strand
CGGCAGACCCATGTTGTGCCGGTATGAGAAGGCGGCGAGGGTCGGCATCTTGGCGATCAGACGAATCGTCGCGAGGTACCGCTCGACCGGATCATTGATCTGGTTCGAGTCCGGATAGAAGGTCGAGAGGGCGCCGGTCGAGGCGAGCAGCATGCCCATGGGGTGGGCGTCATACCGGAAGCCGGAGAGGAACTTCTTGATGTCCTCGTGGACGAAGGTGTGGTGGGTGACGTCATGGACCCAGGCCTCGAGCTGCGGCCGGGTCGGCAGCTCGCCGAAGACCAGCAGGTAAGAGACTTCGAGGAAGGTCGAGTGCTCGCAGAGCTGCTCGATCGGGATGCCGCGATGCTCGAGGATCCCGGCGTCACCGTCGATGTAGGTGATCGACGAGCGGCAGGAGGCGGTGTTGGTGAAGGCCGGGTCGAAGGCCATCATTCCGAAGTCGTCTTCGTGGACCTTGATCTGTCGCAGGTCCAGCGCCTTGATCGTGTCGTCTTCGATCGGCAGCTCGTAAGTGCGGCCAGTCCGGTTGTCCGTGACGGAGAGGGTGTCGTTCCCGGTGGCTACTCCGCCCCCTTCACCCTCGGCGGGTGAATCCGTCTGCTGTTCGGTCGACATGCTTCTCCTCGAATCCTTATCTCTTATCCCTGTCCGGACCAGTATTTCAGTTCGACTGATCGTTCAGGCGCTTCTCGGTCCACTCGATCGCGGGTCGGCCGACGAACCGGGCCGAAAACCAGGCCCAGGCCAGACTGGGCGGGAAAACGATCAGGCACCAGAGCAGAAAGTCGGTCACCGTGCCGCTCTCCGGCAGGTCCAGCAACTGGGCGGCATAGAAGGCGACCGGCAGGTGAATCAGGTAGAGGCCATAGCTGAGGCCGGCCGAGGTCGCAGCAAAGCGATTGTCGAACAGCCGAGTGACCACGACCGGCCCCAGTGCCACGAACAGGACCATGATCGCCCGGCTGGCCGAGGCCACCACGTTGGTCAGGATCTCGATCCGGCCCAGCCCGGAGCCGTCGAACCCGGTCGTGGAGCTGACCGCGGCCCGGGAGAAATCGAGGCCGCAGACCACCCAGACCACCGTCGCGACGCCGAAGGCGACCGGCAGGCCCACGGTCTGCCAGCGGGTGCCGGGATTCTGGCGGGCCCGCTGATAAAGCAGGGCCGCGAACATCCCGACGGCAAACGACCAGGCAAACGAAGGAGATTGCTCGGTCGCGATGATCACCAGTTGCTGCTCGGTGGCCTGACCCCCGGCCAGCCAGGAGAGAACGCCCGGAAGGTGATGGACGGCGTACTTCCAGCCGACCGTCACGGCGAGCGCGAGCGCGAGGGTCAGCCAGGGCCGCCGGAGCATCACTTTGCTGAAAGGTGGGAAGACCAGGTAGAGACCCATCAGCACCGGGATCATCCAGACCGCACCGTTGATCCAGAACCCGACCAGGAACTCGGGGTCGATCATGCGGACCGCGGTCTGCAGGTCGAAGACGTGGATCAGGAACTGTCCCACGGTCGGGGTCGGCGGAGGGAAGCCGACCGGGATCAGGACGATCGCCAGCACCACGACCACGAGCGAGAGCCAGTACTCGGGTTGGATCCGGGCGATCCGCCGGATGTAGAAGGTCGAAGTTCCTCCCTTGATGTGTCCGCGACGCACGACCGGAAGGAAGAGCAGGAAACCACTGATCACGAAGAAAAGGTCGATTGTGTTGCCGAAGAAGGTCCAGATCGCCTGGCTGACCACGTCGTCGCGTCCGACGGCCAGGACACCGGAAATGCCGAACAGGTGCATCACGACGATGCCGAACAGGGCGTACGCCCTGAGCCCGTCGAATGCTCCGATTCGCCCTCCCCCCAAGACGGTCCCCCAGATTCAGCTTCAGGTAGTGGTGAAATTCGTCATCGAGCGGAGCGCCTCGAGGCGGGATTCGATCTCGTCGCGGGTCAGGCGGCTCACCCGTTCGGTCCCGAATTCTTCGACGTTGTAGGAAGCCAGCACCGTGCCGTAACCCATCGCCGTTCGCAGGGTGTCGTGGCTCACCGATCCGGCCTCGCCGTCGAGATAACCGAGAAATCCGCCCGCGAACGAGTCTCCGGCGCCGGTCGGATCACGGACATCCTCCAGCGGGAAGCCGGGCAGGGCGAAAAATCCGTTGGGCGTGAAAAGTGCGGCGCCGTACTCGCCCTGCTTGGCGATCACCGCTTTCGGACCCATCTCCATTACCGCAGCCGCAGCCCGCGCCAGGTTCGGCTCGTCGGTCAGCTGACGAATCTCGGCGTCATTGATCAGCAGGCAGTCGACCTCGGAGATCGCTTCGATGAGCGAGTCCCTGGCGATGTCGATCCACAGGTTCATGGTGTCGAGGCCGACGAACCCGGCACCCGAGCACTGGGCGCGAACCTCGCGCTGAAGGTCGGGCTGGATGTTGGCGAGGAAGAGCAGGTCGGCCTGTTTCGAGGCTTCGGAGAGCTTGGGCTTGAACTCCCCGAACACGTTGAGCTGGGTGTCGTCGGTGTGGGCCGTGTTCAGGTCGTACTCGTAGTGGCCCTTCCAGAAGAACGTTTCACCGCTGACTCTCTCGATGTCCTCCGTAATCACCCCACGGTTCTCGAGCACCTCGAGCTCGGTCCGGGTGAAATCGTCACCGACCGGACCGACCACGCGAACGTCGGTGAAGAAGCTCGCGGCCAGCGAGAAGTGGACTGCGGACCCACCGAGCATGCGCTCGCGCTCGCCGAACGGCGTGGTGACAGCGTCAAAGGCGATCGATCCGACGACGGTTAGAGACATGGCCGCGGATCGTACCCGCCAGCGTGACAAGATTGCTTTGTGAAGGCGATCCAGATCGAGGAATTCGGCGGCCCCGAGGTTATGAACCTGGTCGATCTGCCCGACCCGGTTCCGGCCGCAGGCGAGACTCTGGTTGAGATCAGCCGGGTCGGCGTCAACTTCTCCGACACCCACATCACGAGGGACCACTACGTCGCCAGCCAGGCTCTTCCCCTGATTCCCGGGATCGAGTTCGTGGGTGTGACCGGGGATGGCCGGAGGGTGGCGGCGGTGGTGCCGAACGGTGCCTACGCCGAACGGATCGCGGTGCCGGAGTCGGTGCTGGTCCCGGTTCCGGACGAGCTCGACGACGATCAGGCTGCCGCGATCATGATTCAGGGGGTTACCGCTGACGGAGTCCTGACGCTTGCCGGCCACCTCAAGGCCGGCGAGACCGTGGTGGTCGGCGCCGCGGCCGGGGGTACCGGAAGCCTTGCCGTCCAGCTGGCTCGCTCGATGGGGGCCGGTAAGGTGATCGGCCTCGCTTCGGGCGAGGAAAAACAGCGTCTCGTACTGGACCTCGGGGCCGATGCGGTGATCGACTCCCGCAGCCGAGATCTGGCGGCCGAAGTTTCCGAGGCGGCGGGGGGTTCGGTGGACCTCGTTCTGGAAATGGCGGGCGGCGATTCGTTCGACCAGTTACTCGAAACGCTCCGGCCGTTCGGCCGGATGGTCGTGGTCGGAATTTCCTCCCGCGAGCAGAATGAGGTAAGGACTGGCAAACTGCTGAAGAACATCCTCAGTGTTACCGGCTTCTGGCTGATGCACCTGCTGGCCCGGCCGGAACTCGCCCGCGACTCGATTGACCGGGTTTTCGGCGCGACTGCCCGGGGTGAACTCACGACCGTGGCCGGAGGAACCTTCGGCCTTTCCGAAGCCCGTCAAGTCCATCGCGACATCGCCGGCCGAAAGACGGTCGGCAAACTTTTGTTGGACCCAAAGAGATGACTGAACAGACAGAACAGACAGAAGAGAAACTTTTCAAGGACCTCGGGCTTAGCCCCGCGATCCAGCAGGCGATCGACGAGATCGGCTTCGAGAAGCCGAGCCCGATCCAGGCGGAAGCAATCCCCGAGCTTCTGGCCGGCCACGACGTTATCGGCCAGGCCCAGACCGGGACCGGCAAGACCGCCGCATTCGGTTTGCCGATGCTGCAATACCTCGATCCGTCGAACGACGAGGTGCAGGCCGTGATCCTGACCCCGACCCGCGAGCTCTGCATCCAGGTCACCCAGGCCCTGCGTTCCTACGCCGAACATCTCGACATCGAGATCGTCGCCGTCTTCGGTGGAGCACCGATCCGCAGCCAGCAGGCCCAGCTCCGCTCCGGCGCCCACGTGGTCGTAGCCACGGTCGGCCGCATGAAGGACCTGATCTCGCGTCGTTCGCTGGTCCTCACCGCAGCCCGCTTCGTGGTGCTCGACGAAGCCGACGAGATGCTCGACCTCGGCTTCCTCGAGGACGTCGAGAAGATCCTCCGGATGTGCCCGAGCGGCCGTCAGACGGCGCTCTTCTCGGCCACGATGCCGCCCCCGATCAAGCGACTGGCCGACACCTTCATGTACGACCCGGTGATGATCTCGATCACCCCGAAGACTTTGACCGTCGACGCGATAGAACAGGCCTTCGTCGAGGTACCCGGCCGGTCCAAGGTCGACAAGCTGATCGACGTGGTCAAGGCCGAGGATCCGGAGCAGGCGATTCTCTTTTGCCGCACCAAGATCGGTGCTTCGAGACTCGAACGGGACCTGAAGAACCGCGGCCTTGACGTCAAGGCACTGCACGGCGACCTCAGCCAGGGTGTCCGCGACGGCGTCATGCTCGCCTTCAAGAACCATCGGTGCCGGCTGCTGGTGGCAACCGACATCGCGGCCCGCGGACTCGATGTCGATCACGTCACCCACGTCATCAACTACGACATCCCTAACAGTTCCGAGACCTATGTCCACCGGATCGGCCGCACCGGCCGCGCCGGAAGGACCGGCCGCGCGATCACCTTCGTCACGCCGGACCAGCGCCGCGACCTCGACCAGATCAAGAAGGACGTCAAGGCGTCGATCTCCGAATGGGAAAAGCCCGAGGATCGGATCGAGCACGCGCGGCCGCCACGCCGCAAGCACCGGGGCGAGAAACCGGCCGCGCTCGATGATCAGCCCACGGTGACCGTCGAAGAGGTCGAGGACGTGGATGAAGTCGTGGAGGTTCCCCTGGCAGCGCAGGATGACGACGGCAGCGAGGACGCCAACGGCGTTCCCGAGACCGCCGATGGCGCGATCAAGCTTTTCGTCAACCGGGGATCGCGTTCCGACATCACTGAAGAGGATCTTCGCTGGGCGTTGCGCGAAGGCGCCGTCCTGAGCGATGACCAGATCGCTGACGTCAGGGTGCTCGAGCGCTTCTCCTTCATCGAGGTCGACGGTGACGTGGCCGAGAAGACGGTTGAATTTCTCGACGGTACCCGGCTCAAGGGTTCGGGCATCC
Organism: Actinomycetes bacterium; assembly: GCA_023434465.1. Classification (GTDB taxonomy): domain Bacteria; phylum Actinomycetota; class Thermoleophilia; order Solirubrobacterales; family 70-9; genus 67-14. Next base: position 9,223 of record JAEYSQ010000237.1, on the reverse strand, counting down.
GGGTCGAAATCGCGCGGAGCTAGGCCGGGGCCAGAACTTCGATCGTCCGCAGCAGTTCGTCGAAGTCGATCGGCTTGGCGATCACTGCGTCGGCTTTGCGGCCTGCAGCCGGCTCCAGATGCTGGCCGGTCACCAGGATGACCGGCAGGCGAGCGTGCTTCGCCTTGATCCGGCCCAGGGTTTCAAGGCCGTCGATGCCCGGCATCATCACGTCGGCCAGGACGAGTTGCGGAAGATCCGGTTTCTCCAGCATCTCGAGAGCCTGAAGGCCGCCGGCCGCGACTTCTACCCGGTGGCCCGCCATCTCGAGGCGACGCCTGAGCAAGAGGGCGATCGCGGGCGAGTCCTCGATGACCAGTACGCGACTCAAGCGGGGCCCGGTGCCCGTGGCGCGAGGGCCTTGTCGCGGTCGACCGGAAACCAGAGCGTGAACCTCGCCCCGTCCCCCGGGCTCGATTCGACTTCGACGTCTCCGCGGTGTAACTGGATCAGCCGTTTGGTTACCGAAAGACCGATGCCGGAACCGGTCCGGTCTCCGACCTTGACGTCGGCTCCCCGTCGAAAGGTCCGGAAGGCCTCCTCCGGATCGTGGAAGGGCAAACCTTTGCCATCGTCTTCGACGGTCACCGTGACGTATTCCCCTTCGGTCCGGGCCAGGATGCGAATCGAGATGCCCTCCTCGTTGTGGATCGAAGCGTTCCTGACGAGGTTGGTGATCATCTGCCGTGCCCGCGAGCGGTCTGCCCGGAGAGAAGGGAGGCTGCCTTCGATCTCGCAGGAAAGCAACTGGTCCCGGGCTTCGACTTCGGGTCTGGTCAACGAGTACACGTCGCTGACGATCTCTCCGAGATCCGTTTCGTCGAGATTCAGCCGGAGCTCTCCGAAGCTGTTGCGGCTGAGGTCGAATACATCCTCGACCAGAATCGAAAGGTGTTTGGCCGTTTGCTCGACTATCGCCGCTGCCTCAGCCTGCTCGGGCGTCAGATTCCCGGGATTCATGTTGAGGATCTCGGCGAAGCCCTGGATCGCTGTGAGAGGCCCTCGAAGTTCATGCGAGGCAGCCATGGTGAAGGCGGCGCGACGCTCGTTCATCTCGTCGCTCCAGTCGGTATCCCAGAAAGTCATGACCAGCTCGTCGTGGGAATTTCGGTCGCCCCAGACCATCCAGTGATACTCCCGGCCGCCCGGTCGCGTCGCAAAGGTCGCGATCTCGCGGGCGATCAACAGTCGATCAATCATCTCCTCGTGGGTGAGGTCCTCCAGCGCTTCGCGGAGCGGTACGCCCGGGACCAGCGTAGGCGCCTTTTGGAGCGCCGGCCCACTCGCCTGGCTGATCACGTTGTTCCGGTCGATGGTGAGGATCCCGGCGGAAGTCATGCCATCGAGCGAGCGTCGCAGAAGGCCGGCATCGTCGGTGGGCATTCCTTCCGTGTACGGCATGGCAAGAGACTAGATGGCCTCGTAGTCTCTTGTCCCATGAACTCTCAAACGGATGGCATCGAGCACGGGCCACTCGAGGAATGGTTCCGCGAACGGGTCGTCGAACTCGAGCCGCCGCTCGACTACGAGAAGATCCATGGGGGGATGTCGAACCTCACCTATCTGGTCACCGACCAGGGAGGTTCGAGGTGGGTGCTGAGGCGACCGCCGCTCGGCAAGACACTCGGTTCGGCGCATGACATGGGCCGGGAGGTCCGTGTGGTCACCGCGCTGGCGACCACCGCCGTACCGGTGCCGCCGGTGGTCGGGTTCTGCGACGACGAAGAAGTCACCGGCGCCCCGTTCTACGTGATGGAATTCGTCGAAGGACCGGTCATCCGTGGTCCGGAACAGGCGGCAGCCTTCCCCTCCCCAGAGCAGCGCCACCGGCTCGGCGAGGGCCTGGTCGAAACGATGGCGAAGATCCATTCGGTAAACGTGGACGAAGTCGGCCTCGGTGACCTGGGCCGGCATGACGGTTACGTCCAGCGGCAGCTCAAGCGCTGGTCCGGCCAGTGGGAGAAGTCAAAGACCCGGGAGCTGCCGCTGGTCGAGGATGTTCATTCGAGGCTGGTCGAACTTGCTCCGCCGCAATCCGCGGTCACCCTGGTTCACGGTGATTACCGTCTCGACAACGTGATCTACAACCCGACCGGGGAAGTCGCCGCCGTGGTCGACTGGGAACTCTGCACGATCGGGGAGCCGATGGCGGATCTCGGGCTGCTGATGGTCTACTGGCGCGAAGCGGGTGACGAACCGATTCCGCTGATCACGCCGGCCACGGTCGAACCGGGCTTCCCGACGCGGTCCGAGCTGGCCGGCCTCTACGCGGAGATCACCGGCCGCGACATCTCGAAGCTCGACTACTTCGTCGCGCTCGGTTTCTGGAAGCTGGCGATCATCGCCGAAGGGGTGCTGGCCCGCTTTGCCGCCGGCCAGTACGGAGAAGAGATCGGCGACGTGGTCGAACGCTCGCAGGCCACCATCGACCTCCTCGTCAGCCAGGCCGACGAGGCGATCAACCGGATCGCGTAAGGAAGTCGGGTGGGGTCGGACGGATAAGGAAGTCGGGCGGGGTCCGACCCGCCCTCTCGAGGTCAGGGCGTCTCGGTGGCGGCGCGCTTCTTCTGGAAGCGGCCAACCTCCCTGCGGGCGATGACCATCTTGTGGACTTCGTCCGGACCGTCGGCGAGGCGCAGGGTGCGGCTGTACCGCCACATCGCGGCCAGCGGGGTGTCCTCGGTCATGCCGAGCGCGCCGTGGACCTGGATCGCACGGTCGAGCACGTCCATGACCATGTTCGCGGCCACCACCTTGATCATCGAGATCTCCTGACGGGCGCCTCGCTTGCCGATCATGTCCATCTTCCAGGCGGCATTCAGCGAGAGCAGACGGGCCTGGTCGATCTCCATGCGGGACCTGGCGATGAAGTCCTGCACGAACTGCTTCTCGGCCAGCGGCCCTCCGAAAGCCTCGCGGTCGGCGGCCCTGAGGCACATCATCTCCAGCGCCCGCTCGGCCGTGCCGATCGCCCGCATGCAGTGGTGGATCCGGCCGGGGCCGAGACGGTCCTGGGCGATCAGGAAGCCACCCGCCCGGGCACCGAGCAGATTCGCTTCGGGAACCCGGCAGTCCCGGTAGATGATCTCGGCGTGACCCGGCCCCTTGTCGTGGCCCATGACCGGCACCGGCCGGACCAGATCGAAACCGGGATTGTCGACCGGAACGATGATCATCGAAGCGTTGGCGTAAGGATTCTCGCTCTGTTCGGTGTTGACCATGGCGATCGCGAACTCGGCCCCGACCGCGCCCGAGGTGAACCACTTGTGCCCGTTGATCACCCACTCGTCGCCGTCGAGGTCGGCCCTCGCGGCGAGGCCGGTCGGGTCGGAACCGGCAGTGTCCGGCTCGGTCATCGAGAAGCAACTGCGGATGTCACCGTTGAGGAGTGGTTCGAGGTACCTCGACTTCTGCTCGTCGGTGCCGTGCTCGAGCAGGATCTCCATGTTGCCGGTGTCGGGCGCGGAGCTGTTGAATGCCATCGGAGCGACCAGCGGGCTGCGACCCATCTCCTCGCAGAGAAACGCGTACTGCCAGTTGTTGAGTCCGGCTCCGTACTCCTCGTCGGGCAGGAAGAGATTCCAGAGACCTTCGGCCTTCGCCTTCTCGCGGATCTCGACCAGTGCCGCCGGGTAGGCGACCCCGGCCTTGACTTCGTCGTCGAGCGCCTGGTGGAGTTCCGCTTCACGCGGATAGATGTGCTCGTCCATGAAGGATCGGACGCGCTCGAGGAGGCCTTCAACTTCGGAACCGGCTTCGAAATCCATGGCCGGGACGCTACTACCCGACGAAGTGTTGCAGCGATTCAGACGCTGCGGTAGCGGGCGAAAAGGTCGCCGTCGGCCTCGTTCAGCCTCGCCAGCTCGAACCGGGCCCGTTCGGGGAGGTTCGCTTCCAGGATGTGCGGGGCGTCACCGCCGGTCGCGACCGGGGTGATCGTGAGGAAAAGGTCGTCGACCAGGTTTCCGGCGACCAGCTGACCGAAGAGATTCGGGCCGCCCTCACAGAGCAGAGCGCGAACCCCTTCTTCCCGGCGCAGGTGGGCGAGCACGTCGGCGGAATCGATCAGTCCCTTCATGGTCACCAGCTCGACCGGGGTTTCCGTGGCCGGGGCGGATTCCTTGCGGGTGAAGATCAACACCCGTCCGTTGCCGTCGGTGAAAAGCGACGCGTCGAATGGCAGGTCCAGGTCGCCACTGATGATCACCGCGAGCGCGTCCGGCTCGAGACCGTTCTGTTCCCGTTTCTCACGCGAACCGGGGCGAGAGATGATCCGGCCGTAGCGCTCGGCCCGCATCGTTCCGCCGCCGATCATCACCGCGTCGAAACGGTTCCTCAACCCGAGCAGGTGCTCGGTGTCCGCGTCGGATCCGAGCTGCTTGGAGCGACCCGAGATCGAGGCGCGGCCGTCCAGCGTGGTGATCATGTTCACCGCGACACACGGCCGGTCCTCCTGCGGATTCTCGCAGGGGTTGTAGGCCTCCAGCTCGGCTTCGAGGTCGGTTGGACCGGGGTCGGGAATCAGACGGCGCATGGAGATGAGGCTATCCATGACGCCGGTCCGGCAAACCCGGCCGGAAGGTCAGGAGTAGTCGTTCCAGCCGTCGAAGTCGCGGCCGGACCATTCCTTCAGGCCGGCGACATCCTCGCGGAAGCGGCCCTTCAGGATCTCCATAAGGTCATCTGGAATCTCCGGCTTGGGTGCCGGCGGCTTGTCCGGATCATGGACGATCTTCTCGACCATCCACCGCATGGATTCCGGCAGGCGGTCGAAATTGCGGTCGAAGGAACGGAAACCCGGCAGCTTGATCAGCTTCTCCATGAACTGGTATTTGTCATCCTGCTTGGCGGCCGACTTCTCCCACTGGCGGTCCCATTGCTCGGAAGTGAAGTCCTCGTCGACGCCGAGGAAACGGAAGGCCTGCCGCATCGTCTCGTCCCGCTTCTTGCCGAGATCCTCCTGGGTGATGACCTCGATCTGGTCGCGGTCGAAGAACTCGAGATAAGGCTGGAGCTGCATCCAGTACTGGGAGCGCTGGATGTAGGAAGTGTCCGGCAGCGAGAGGGTCGGTACGAACTCGCGGGTCTCGTAACCGGCGCCGGTGGCGTGAACCCAGTGGGAGAGGATCCGCTTGATCGGGTCGCGGACCATGTAGATCAGTTTGACGTCGGGGATGTGCTTGTGGATCCGCTCGGCGACTCCGTTGAAGCGCGGCCGGTTCGTGTAATGCGGCGAGGACTCGCCGTTGATCTTTGTCTCGCGGTCGAAGCGGTTCTCGTACCAGTCGAAGCCGAGATCCCAATTCTGCTCGGCCGCGAAGAAGTTGAGCTCTTTCGGTTTCGACATGTGGATCTCGGGGTGAAGGCCGAGATAATGGTGAATCGAAGTCGTGCCGCACTTGAGTCCGCCGATGATGATCATGTTCGGCAGGGTCGCCGTCTTGCTCTTGCGGCGCGGCAGGCGGCGGTTGCGATCGGCCGTGAATCGCTCGCGGGCGCGCGAGCACATGGCGTCATCGGCGGGATCGTAGGTGGCCTCGGGGGCGGTCACGGATGTATCGGCGGTTTCTGACACGGCGGAGTAGTGTAGCCGGGAATGGCCGGTTCGACCCCTTCCGCAGCGTCACCGAACCCGACCGAAGCCAGCGGCGAGCACGAGCTTTCCTGGCGGGGACCGGGGGAAGGGCGCCCCGATCTGCCGATTCCGCCCGCCCGCCAGCCCCTCCTTCAAAACTGGCAGATGCGAAAACGCTGGCGCTACGTCGGGTTCTACGGGGAAGAGGTGATGCTCTGCGCGGCCGTGGTCCGGATCGGTGTCTTCAGTCACACGTTCTGGTCGGTCTGGGACCGCACCGCTAACCAGGGGGAAGGCCAGGTGTACGAGCACACCCGCCTGCGGCCCGGCGGAGCGGAAGTGGTCCTTGACGGACCACGGGTCGAGATCCGCACGGATCGGGTCAAAGCGGACCTCCGGTTCGGTGAGTCCGAACCGATCGAGGTGGTCAGTCCGAGCGGTCGCGGCTGGGGCTGGACCCGCAAGCGGGCCGGGGTTCCGGTGCGCGGAACGATCGAGCTCACCGGCAAGACTCTCGAGGTCACCGGGTTCGGGGTGGACGACGAATCGGCGGGCTATCACTCCCGTCATACCGCCTGGTCCTGGTCGGCCGGGATCGGTACCGACACCAGTGGCCGGGCGATCGGCTGGAACCTGACCGAGGGAATCAACGACGCTCCGAGCAGGAGCGAACGGGCGATCTGGATCGACGGCACGCCACACGAACCGGCACCGGTCGCATTCGACGGGCTCGATGCGGTTGGTTTCGCCGGCGATGACGCCGCCGGCCTCCGATTCGAGTTCGGAGGCGCCGAGCGTCGCCGCCACGACAACTTCGGATTGATCCGCTCCGACTACGTGCACCGTTTCGGCACTTTCACCGGCCGGCTCGACGGGATCGAACTCGCTACCGCCGCCGGAGTGATGGAAGAGCACGACGTAATCTGGTGAGCTGGCGAGATCAGGTTCTGGCTGCACTCTGGTGTCCCAGAGAGACAAAACTGCAGCCAGAACCTCCTCAGGCCGACCAGCCCTCGTACTTCGGACTGACTTTCCAGCGCCAGGGTGCCTCTTCGCCGCGCGGCAGCTCGTAGTGGTTTCTGCCGGGCAGGATCTCCAGCGGCACCAGTCGCGGGCTGTCCTCGAGCAGGACCCTCGTACCTGACGCAGCGCCAATCTCGGCGGGCCCGGCGAACCGGTCGATCCGCTCCCAGCCGATCGAAGGGCGATAGGACCAGTATCGGATGCGCCAGCCCTGGTCGGGACCGAGCCTCGCGACCTCGGTGAACAGGGTGAGTCGGCGGTTGGCGGTGGTCAGCCGTCCGTCCCCGGCCGGGACCGCGCAGCTAGCTCGCTGGCAGTACCGGAAGTCGACCGGGACCAGGAGCGATCCGCCCGGTCCGCTGCGGGCCGAGGGAGCCGGCGCAAGCCAGCGCACTGCCCGGGCGAGGTCCCAGCCGTAGGCCGAGACCGCCGGATGCTGACGGCAGACACCCGGTTCGCGGGGACCGCAGGAAATCCGGTTCGCGATTCGGACACCCAGCCCGCGACCGGCCGGATCACCGGCTCCGCTCAGGTGCCAGGCGAGGAGCCCGGTGAAGACGAGAGCGATCAGCAGGACGATGCCGACCTGCTCGACGGTGGCAGCGCCGCGGTTGGGTGGCCCGAAAACGGACATGAACCGAAGCTAGAGAGAATCTGCTCACGTATTGCTCGACAGGCGCAACGATTGTGTGACGACTCCGGCCGAAGCTGCCGGACCGCTAAATTGGTCGCATGGAAGGTTCCCCGTTCGACATGTTTGGTGACCCCGACGAGCTGCGGCAGCGGATGCAGGAGATGGCTGAACAGATGCAGTCCTCCCAGGAAGTTGCCTGGGCCGACAACGCGATCCGGCTGGCGGTCGAGATGACCGTCGCTTCGATTGGCCGGCTCGACCTGAATGGCAGCTCCGACGAGCAGGCGATGCAGGTTCGCGACGCGATCCGGGTCGTTTTTCCCGAAGCCGTGACCCTGGTCCGGGAAGCCCGCCAGGGACTCCGCTGAGCGAACTTCACTTCATCGACCGGGGGGAAGGGCCACCGGTCCTGCTGATCCACGGTACCGGCACCGACTCCTCGATCTTCGACCAGGTCGTCGGTCAGCTGGCTGACGAGTGGCGACTGATCACTCCGGACCGGCGCGGCTGGGGAGAGTCGGCCGCGATCGACGAGTACCGCCGCACATCGGTCGCCGAACAATCGATCGAGATCGCGTCGATTCTGCGAGAACTCGACCCCGGGCCCGTGACCGTGGTCGGCCTCGGATTCGGCGCCGTGATCGGTCTCGAGCTCTGCCTCTCGGAACCGGGGCTCGTCGCTCGCGCTTTTCTGATCGAGCCGCCGGTGTTCGGAGCGATCAGCGCGGCGACCGAAGGCATGTCGGCTGACGTCGACGCGATCCGGGTTGCCGCCGACGAGGGCGGAGAAGCGGCCGCCTACGAGCTATTCCTGGCCGGGGATCTTCGCACCCTGGGGTTGGGAGCCGAACGTTTCGCCGACCACGCCGACCGGGGGCCGCAAGCGGCCCGTGCTTTCCTGGTCGAACTGCCGGCAGCGCCCGCCTGGCCGCTCGACCCGGTGCGGCTGGCCAGCCTCGAAGCCGAGGTGTCGGTGGTCACCCTGCCTTCAACCCCGGGACTGTTGAAGCACGCTGCGGAAGCAGTGGCCGACCGCGTGCCCGGAGCCGAAATCGTCCACTCCAGCCGGGACGGCCTCGACGCGATTTCTGCCCTGCTCGGATAGCGAATCGGGCCGAACCGGGGTCGCGACCCGGTTCAGAGAAGCTGGATTTCGGCGCGGGCCGAGCTGCCCTTGCGGAAGGCGATGGCGATCAGTTCGAGGGGGACGGCGACGATCAGGGCCGGGAGCGCCACGACGACGGAGATGAACCAATCCAGCGATCTTTTCCAGGCGCGATCGGCCGCGACCTTGTGGGCTTTGCCGAGCGAGCCGAGCACCATGTTCTGACCGAAGGTGAACATGTTCAGTCCCGACTGCCAGGTCGAGCCGATCCCTCTGAGGATTCGAAAGCGGGTGCGGGTGACGATTTGGTCACGGGTCGCGACCGCGTCGGCCAGGGCCTTGGGGGTGAGCCGGTAGCGACGGTCGGTGCCGAGCCCGGTCCAGGCACCGCCGGTCAGGGCGCAGACGAGCGAGTCACGGTTCTCAAACTCGATCGAACCATCCGCCTGTCGGTCGAGCTCGAGTTCGGCCAGCACGTTCTCGGTTGATCCGGGATCAAAGGAAAACTCGATCTTCAGGCCGGTCTCGCCAGGCTGGCGCTCGCCGGCCCGCTTCGGGAAGAAGAACTTTTCGCCGTGGCTGAGCACGGCCAGCCCGCAAGCCTCGCATCGGTGGGCGATTCCGGTCGAAACCGGCATGCCGACCCACGGAAAGAGCGGCTCTCCGCAGGCCGGGCAGGGCGGGTTCTCGGGTCCGGCGCCAGCTTCGAGCGGAACGTGAGGGAGATCGTGAGGCACGGTCGCTGTAGCGTATTGACCAGTGAGTTCCTCCGACTCCGACCCCGGAAAGACCGAAGCGGTGATCGTCGCCGTTTCGCCGCTGCTCGATCTGGTCCTCTCGCTTGGCG
>JAEYSQ010000203.1 GCA_023434465.1 Actinomycetes bacterium | reverse complement strand
GTCTATGCCACGGAAACTTCACCCTCGCGGACGGGCGGGGTTCTCTGGGGCGGCGGGTGCTTGGGGGCGGGTGCTGGGTTAACGGCGAAGGGCGCCCTGGGGCGCCCTTCGGGGGGCCTGGGTCGATTGACCCGGGCCGAAACGCTGTGGTCGGGCTCTACTTGAGTTCGACCTTGGCGCCGGCTTCTTCGAGCTCGGCCTTGAGCTTCTCGGCCTCGTCCTTCTCGACGCCTTCCTTGACCGGCTTGGGAGCCTCGTCGACCAGAGCCTTGGCCTCCTTGAGACCGAGACCGGTGGCGGCGCGGACGACCTTGATGACCGGGACCTTCTTCTCCCCGACATCGGTCAGGACGACGTCGACGGTGGAGCTGCCCTCGTCGGCGTCTCCTCCGGCGTCACCACCGCCAGCGGCGGCGGGAGCAGCGGCGGCGACGGCCGTGGCCGAAACGCCGAACTCCTCTTCGAGAGCCTTGATGCGCTCGCTCAGCTCGAGGACGCTGATGCCCTTGAGCTCTTCAATCCATTCTTCGGTGCTGGTTGCCATCTCTGTTACTCCTTAGCGTCGGCACCGTCAGTGGCCTCTGCGGCCGGCGCCTCTTCGTTTTCATCGGCACCATCGGTGGCCTCATCGGCCGGCGCCTCTGCATTGTCTTCAGGTTCATCCGAAGCCTCGGCCTCTTCGGCCGGTGCCTCTGCTGCGGGTTCATCAGCTTCTGCCGCTTCGGCCGGGGCGTCAGCCTCGGCTTCCGGAGCCTCTTCGGCAGCGGCCTCTTCGGCCGGTGCTTCCTCGGCGGATTCCTCGGCCGGGGCGTCAGCCTCGGCTTCCGGAGCCTCTTCAGTAGCGGCCTCTTCGGCAGGTGCTTCCTCGGCCGGAGCTTCGGCAGCTTCTGCTTCTTCGGCCGCCGGCGCGGATGCGCCTCCGACCAGACCCTGATCGGCCACCTGCTGGAGGGCGATCGCGAGGCCGGAGATCATCGATCCCAGGCCGCGGGTGAGAGTGACCAGCGGGCTGGCGACAATGCCGGCCAGCTGACCGTTGAGGACATCACGGGTCGGGAGCTTGGAGATCGCGGTGAAACGGCCCTCGTCGAGGACGGTGTCGCCCATGATCCCACCCTTGTAGGTGAGAACCTCGTGCTCCTTGTTGAAGCTGGTGATCGCCTTCGCCGCGGCGGCAGTGTCGCCCTTGACGAAGGTGAGTGCGGTCGGACCCTGGAGCAGTTCATTCAGCTCCGTGGCACCGGCCTTTTCAGCGGCGATCTTGGTGAGACGGTTTTTGACGATCTTGAACGTCGCATCCGCCTCGCGCAGACCACCGCGCAGCTCAGCCGCCTGGGTTACCGAGATACCCCGGTAGTCCACGGCGAAGATCGCTTCGGATGATTCGATCTCTGCACCGATCTCGTCGATCAGCGCGGCTTTTTCTTCACGGTTCATGTTTGCCTGACTTGTATTTGTCTGACGAATCTTCCTGTCGCAGACAGCCCGGGCAAACAAAAACCCGCTCACAGGCGGGCACGAGGAGCAACCACGAACGGTCACTCTGGCTCACCTGCGCTGGGAAATTACGGACTATCGCCCGACCAGCGGTCTACGGCAGACGTGAAACCTTACAGGTTTGCCGAAGCAGTTGACTCGAAGTGCCAGCCAACTGCAAACCCGCAGCAGAGTCAGCTGCCGGGGCCGGTCCTGGGAAGCGCCATGAACCAGGCGTCTTCGACCTGGACCAGCTCGATCTGGCCGGCACCGTCGCTGAGACGGGCGATCGCACGGTTCTCGCCGGGCATCTCAACCCGGTCCACCGTTACCGGCTTGCCTTGCCGCTTGATCGCCGCCGCCGCGCGGACGATCGAGGGGCGAAACTCCCGGGCGCACCTTTCGAGGCTCTTGAAGCGCTTCATCATTGCCACCGGGTTGAACTGCTCGCAGAAGCCGTCAGGGTTGCCGGCAGTCACGGCTGCCGCGACCTGGCCGGACCTTTCCCGGATCGCTTCCTCGTCGGTCGCCGGGTCGGTGTCGACCGCTTCGTCGGAGACCTGCTGCTCGCGGCTCACCAACCACTCCCCACCGATCTTGCGGAAGTAGATGTCGCCAAGCGAAGATCCTTTGGCGACGGCGTAATCGCCGTCGAGGGTGATGTCGGCGAACGCGAACGAAGCTTTTCCGTCGTTCTGCCGGAAGCTCGCTTTCGCCTGTTTCTCGCAGCCGGACTGCGACCCCAGTTGCTCCTCGATCACCTGGGGATCAAACAGCGCGCAGAAACCCGTCGCATCCCGCTTCGAGAACGCCACCTGCAGTTCCTTGCCGACCGAGGCGATCTGTTCGAGGTCAGCCTGCTGATCGGCGGAATCACCGGAATTGGAATCCGACCCACCGCAACCGGCGAGGCCAAGGACTCCGATCGCCGCTATGAGCAGAAATGAAGCCCGAAAACGGCGCAAGGCTCAGGCGGGGACGGCCTCGGCTTCGGTGCCGGAGTCAGCGCCGGAGTCAGTGTCGCTGCCAGCATCGGCGTCGCTCTGCTCTCCGAAGATGTCCGCCTCGGTCGCCTTCCCGGTGTCGACCGAGATTCCGGGACCCATGGTGGTCGAGATCGAGACCGAAAGGATGTAGCGGCCCTTGGTCGAGGCCGGCTTGGCCTTGGAGATCTCGTCCATCACGGCGGCGTAGTTCTCGAGCAGTTTGGCGGCGTCGAAGGATGCCTTTCCGATGACCAGGTGAACGATCGCCTGACGGTCGGTGCGGTACTCGATCTTGCCGGCCTTGGACTCGCCAACGGCCTTCTCGACATCCTCGGTCACGGTTCCGACCTTGGGGTTCGGCATCTTGCCCGAAGGGCCGAGCACGCGGCCGAGGCGGCCGACGGTCGGCATCATGTCCGGGGTCGCGATGACCACGTCGAAGTCGTCGAAGCCTTCCTCGATCTTGGCCGCGAGGTCATCCGCGCCGACGATGTCAGCTCCGGCAGCCTCGGCGTCACGCGCCTTGTCGCCCTGGGCGAAGACCGCGACCTTGACATCCTTGCCGAGCCCGTTGGGCAGGGCCAGGGTGCCGCGCAGCTGCTCTTCGGCGTGACGGACGTTGACCCCGAGCCGGATGTGAACCTCGACCGTCTCGTCGAACTTCGCCGAAGCGGTCTCCTTGATCAGGTTGATCGCCTCGTCCGGCGGATATACGTGATCCCGCTGGACCTTCTGGAACTGCTGGCGAAAGCGCTTGCCGTGAGCCATGGTTACTTGACCTCCACGCCCATCGAGCGGGCGGTGCCGGCGATGATCTTCGAGGCGGCATCCAGGTCATTCGCGTTCAGATCGGGCATCTTGCGCTCCGCGATCTGCCGCACCTGGGCCTCGGTGATGGTGCCGACCTTGTTTACGTGTGGCTCTCCCGAGCCCTTCTTGATGTTGATCGCTTCCTTGATCAGCACAGCCGCGGGCGGCGTCTTGGTGATGAAGTCGAAACTGCGGTCTTCGTAGACCGTGATCTCGACCGGAATGATCGTGCCACCCTCCTGCTGGGTCTGCGCGTTGAACGCCTTGCAGAAGTCCATGATGTTGACCCCGTGCTGACCGAGAGCCGGGCCGACCGGCGGCGCCGGGTTGGCCGGGCCAGCCGGAATCTGGAGCTTGATGAGGGTCATTACTTTCTTAGCCATGGGACTGAATGCCTTAAACGTTTGGGTGGTTAGAGCTTCTTGACCTGTTCGTAGCCGACCTCGGAAGGCGTTTCGCGCCCGAAGATCGAAACCAGCACCTTGAGCTTCTGCTGGTCGTCATTGATTTCGGCGATCTCGCCGGAAAAGTCTGAAAGGGGGCCGCTGATGATCTTGACCGTTTCACCGATCTCGAACTGGGCCTGGGTACGCGGCCGCTCGGCGGTCTCGCGGTGGAGCAGCCGGTCAATCTCCGTCTTGGTCAGCGGCACCGGAGTGTCACGCGGGCCGACGAAACCGGTCACGCCCTGGGTGTTGGCGACCAGGCTCCAGGCGTTGTCGGTCATCTCCATGTTGATCAGCACGTAGCCGGGCATGGTGCGTTTCTCGACCTGGATCTTCTGCCCGTCCTTGATCTCCGAAACCTGCTCGGTCGGAACCACGACCTTGCGGACGCGGTGGCCCTGCCCCATCGACTCGATGCGGTGCTCGAGTTTCTGCTTGACCTTGTTCTCCTGGCCGGAGTATGTGTTGATTACGTACCAGCGATACATGAAGTTCCTTAGATGACCCTCTGGACGAGCCAGTTGAAAGCAAGGTCCGCGAGCCCGAGATAGACGGCGGCCACGATTACGAAGATGACGGTTACTGCTGTCGCCTGAATCAGGGTATCCCGATTAGGCCACTGGACGCGCTTCAGCTCGGCGATACAGGATGCCAGGAAGGCGATGACCCCGCCGCGTTTGCGCTCGGTCTGGGCCTGCTTCTGCCGCTTGGCGAGCTGCTGCTCCTCCTGCTTCTTCTGTTCGGCCTTCTTGCGCTTCTCTTCCTGCCGGGCCTGGCGCTTTTGTTCCTTCGAACTAAGTCCCTTGGGGGCGTCCGGAGTTTCGAGATCCTGCTCCTGGGCACCAGCCGCGATGCCGGCCTCTACGGCCTCGACCTCAGCGACGTCACCGGATTTCGGCACCTGGGTGTCGTGCTGGGCCTGCGAATCAGACTCAACACCTCCCTTCGCCGCAGCCTCGCGCGCGCGGCGCTCGGCCTTCCGCTGTGCCCGGGACTTGGCCACTAGCGGGTTTCCTTGTGGGGCTGGTGCTTGCCGCACCAGCGGCAGTACTTCCGCATCTCGATTCGATCGGGAGTATTGCGCTTCGATTTATTCGTTTGGTAGTTACGACGCTTGCAGTTCTCACATGCGAGCGTCACCGCGATGCGGACATCTCCGCGTGCCATATTTCCTCGCTACTCAGGCAGTGCTGACAAAGTAAAGCCTCGGCCCGGGGGCAGAGGCGCATCTTAAGAAGGATACCGATTTGAAGCCGCATGCGGGTCCTCGCGTCCGATCGGGTTGCTAGTCCAGAGGACTCACCGGTCGAATGAAGCCTCCCGGCCCCGAAACGAAACGGGCCCGCCCGGCAAATTTCCGGAGCGGGCCCGCTTTCGAGAGGTTGGAGCGGCTACTTCAGGACCGTTACGTGGCCACGATGCTTGCCGGTCTTGGACCCGTCGCCAGTCGGTGCGGTGACCGTGAACTTGGCCCGGCTCCGCTTCCTGGCCTTCTTCCCAGCCTTCTTGGCCTTGAGGGTGAAGGTCACGGTTGCCGTCTTGCCGGCGGCGATCGTCTTGACCGTACGGCAGCGCTTCGCCTTGCCGGCGATCAGGCGCTTCGGCGTCTGGACGCAGACCTTGACGTTCGAGGCGGTGGCGTCACCGTTGTTCTTGACCGAGGCCTTGAGCGCGAACTTCTTGCCTGACTTGACCTTCTTCGGACCCTTGACCACAACCTTGGCCAGCTTGGGCTTCTGCTCCGGGGGCTGGACACAATCCGGCGGTGTCCCGACCAGCGGCGGCTCACACTCAGCCGCGCCCTTGGTGACCTTGAAGTCGAGGGCCATCTCGATGTCGTTGCGGGGCAGCTCCAGCAGACTGTCGATCGTCACCTTGAACGGTCCACAACCGGTGATCTGCGGGAAGGCGACGTTGTCCTGTTCCAGATGGACGGTCCCGGCGCTCTCGTTGTAGGTTCCGGCGAGATCGAAGGTGACCGGCTTGAGTGCACACTCGGTGCCTTCCGGCAGGAGCGGGCTCCCTCCCAGGCTGGCCACGATGTCAGCCTGAACCGGCAGCACGAACGAGGAGTCTCCGCCGCCGTTAGGCAGCAGACCGTCACTGTCGGCAGTCGCGGTGATGTTGATCGTGATGCCGACCACCGATCCGGGGCCGAGCACATCCTCGATGGTCTGAGTGACGGGGGCGAAGCTGACTCCGCTGGCCGGGATCGTGACCCCGCCGTTGTCGGTGAAGAGATCACCCTCCAGCTTGACCTGGTCCTCGGGCAGATCGACCGCGCCGAGAGAAGCCAGCGACAGGGTGCCGCCGGTCGATTCGAGCGTGACCGGAACCTTGGGACCGGTCTTCGGTATCGAGAGGACCTCCCAGCTCGTAACGGCGGGAGAATCGTCGGCCATGCCGAACTCGTTCACCGCGCGGACCGAGATGCTGTGCTGACCGATCGAGAGACCCTCCACCGAGTACGGGCTGGTGCAGGCCTCGAAGGGGTTGCTGTCAACGCGGCATTCGAAGGTGACTCCGCTGTCCGGGCTGTTGAACTCGGCGGAAGCCGACTTCGATGTGCCGTTGCCGGGACCGGAAGTGATCACCGTTTCCGGATTGAAGCGAACCTCCTCGGT
>JAEYSQ010000133.1 GCA_023434465.1 Actinomycetes bacterium | reverse complement strand
CCTGGCGGCGTCGACGCCGGGGCTGAAGGTTTGTGGCGACGGTGACGCAGGTCTTGACCCCAGGACCGTAGAAAACCTGCGGCACCGTTGGCTGACGTGAGCGGAACCGACCCATCCATTCATCCTGTCTGGGAGTCGGTGGGTTCAACCTGGGAGGCAGGGCGAAGCTCGCCGACTGAAGTTGCCTATTGGGGGATACCACCGGCCTGGGCGCCTCGACAACTGACGGGTCGCCGCTTCGATCTATAGGCTCAATCGTCGTGTCCGATCCGAGTATTGAACGTTTCAGGAAGGTCGTTGCGGCTGCCTATGGCTCGCTGGAGGCGAGGAGGCAGGAAGTAAACGACCTGAATGTTTTCCCGGTCGCCGACGGTGATACGGGCGACAACATGGCGATGACCATGAAGGCCGTCATGGAGGAGCTCGACCAGCTCGACAACGGCCGGTCGCTGGACGAGATCGGGCGCACCGAACTCGTATCGGCGCTCGCCCGCGCCGCCCTGATGGGAGCTCGCGGCAATAGCGGCGTGATTCTCAGCCAGATCGTCCGCGGGGCCGCCGAGGAACTCGCGTCCCGGCCCGGGGAACTGGTAGATCCGGTCCTGGTCGCATCCGCGTTTGCCAAGGCGGCCGACGCGGCCTACGCTTCGGTCCGCAACCCGGCCGAAGGCACCATGCTCACGGTCTTTCGCGAGATCGCGCACTCGGTTTCCCGGCAACTCGCCCACATCGAGCCGGAACGCCAGCGCCTCTCGCAGGACGCGACCCCGGCCGAACAGGACCAGGTGCTGGCCGACGTGCTCGAACAGGCGATCGCGGACGGTCAGAAGGCGGTCGAAAGAACCCCGGAACAGCTCGAGGTGCTTGCCCAGTCGGGCGTGGTCGACGCCGGCGGGTACGGTCTGGTCCTGATTCTGGCCGGCGTGCTCGCCGCACTTCGCGGCGAAGACGCCGAGCTCCCCGAGATCCAGCATCACTCGGCCGCCCAGCTCACTCACCCTCACCACGAGGACAGCCGTTTCCAGTACTGCACGAACTTCATCGTCTCCGGGGCCGGGCTCAGCTCCCGCAAATTCATTCCGGAGCTCGAGGAACTGGGCGACTCGGTGCTCGTGGTGGGCGACGAAGCGACCCTGAAGGTCCACGTCCATACCGACGACCCGGAAGCCGCGATGGCGATCTTCGGTACCGCCGGCGAGGTCACCAACCTGGACGTGGCCGACATGCGCAAGCAGATCGCCGAGCGGGAAGCGAGGATCAGCGCCGATCACAGGACCGGTGTCGTGGTGGTCGGGAGCGGCGATGGGCTCGAGTCGCTCTTCACGGAGCTGGGGGCGACAGTCGTGCCCGGCGGAGAAACCCTGAACCCGTCGACGGCGGAACTTCTGGCTGGCATCCGGGCGGTGGCGGTCGAAGAGGTACTCGTCCTGCCGAACTCTTCGAACGTGATCATGGCCGCGGAACGGGCCTGTGAGCTCTCCGAGAAGCGGGCCGAAGTCCTGCCGACCAGGACCCAGCAGGAAGGGCTGTTGGCTCTGGTCGAATTCAACGGCGAAAGCGGCCTCGACACCAATCGCAAGCGGCTCGAGGAAGCGGTCTCGGGAGTGACGGTCGGTGGCATCGCTCCGGCCGCGCGAGATGACGCGCAAGGCCGCTTCCGGCTGGGCGACGCGGTCGGGTTCATCGACGGCGAGATCGTCGCCTGGGGTGGTGCCGGGTCGGCGCTCGCCTCGACGATCGAGCGACTCGCGGTGGAGGCCGAACTGGTCACGGTGATCGCCGGCGCAGGGGCGCCGATCCCCCTGGACGAAATCGAGGGGTACAGCCCGTCCGGGGTCGAACTCGAACTTCACGAGGGCGGGCAGCCAAGCTGGTGGTGGCTGCTGGCCGGTCAGTGACGGGGCCTGCTTCCCGGTCACCGGCGCCGCCGCGATTCGGCGGCGGGGCAGCAGAGCGCCCGCAACGCTCCGAACTGCTGGCCGCGCCCGTCCGGTGGCCGGACCCCCGGCTCGCAGCCGAGGCCCTGAACACTCTTCCCGGGGTAGGCGACAAGTTCCAGGATCAGGCTTCGCAGGCAGGGGTCGACACGATTGGCGACCTGCTCTGGCGCGTACCCCGCGCCTACGGCGAGCGCCCCGGCACCAGTCTGCTCGGCGAACTGGAACCTGGTGAAGCGACCGGGGTGGAGGTACGCGTGATCCGGTCGCGGAAGGTCAGGACCCGGCGACGCCGATTCAGTGTGGTCGAGGCGCGGGTCGCCGACGATTCAGGGGCCCGGAAGGCCGTCTGGTTCAACCAGCCCTGGATGGCCGACAAGCTGACCGCCGAGAGTCACTGGTACCTGGAAGGCCGGCTCGAGAAGGGCGGCTTTGTGGTTTCGGCCTCGGAACCGGCGGCGGGACCGGCGGCGGAATCAGTCACCGGGGAAGCGATCGCCTGGCAGGACAAAGCGACGAAACCTCCGGGTCTGGCCGGCGACTCGCCGCGATCGGCTCATTCGGCGGGTGGCGAGATCGGCCCCGGCCGCTGGCGACGCTGGTCTTTCGAAGCCTGCCGGCGGGCCGGCGCCTTGCCGGAGCCGCTGCCGGGCCGACTTCTCGGCCGGGGCGGAGAGCATCGCACCGGACTGCCCGGACTTCCGGCCGCCTTTCGCGAGGCTCACTTTCCGCTCTCCGAAGACCGGACCGTGATCGCCCTGGAACGTCTCGCCTACCAGGAACTGCTCGAGAACCAGGCTCTGATCCGGGATCGCCGGCTCCGGCACCGACGGGGAGCAGGACCGGCGCTCGCTCTCCGGGACCGGGAACTTGCTTCCCGCTGGCTGGAGAGCCTGCCGTTCGAGCTAACCGGGGACCAGTCCGCGGCGATCGAGACGATCGGTAGCGAAGCCGTCGGAACCGAGCCGATGGGGCGGCTGGTGATGGGGGAAGTCGGCTCCGGAAAAACGGTGGTCGCGATCCACGCGATGCTGGCGGCAGTCGGAAGCGGCGCCCAGGCTGCGTTGATGGCACCGACCGAAGTGCTCGCGGGCCAGCATCTCTCGACCTTGACCGGAATGCTGGAAGGAACCGGGGTGGAGGTCGCATTGCTCACCGGTTCGACTCCACCGGCCGAACGCAAGCGGCTGCTGCGGAGGCTCGCCACGGGCGATTGCGGAATCGTGGTCGGCACCCATGCGCTGCTCGAACCACCGGTCGTCTTCAGGAAGCTGGGACTCGCGGTGGTCGATGAGGAACACCGCTTCGGGGTCCGGCAGCGGGCCGGGCTCGACGCCAAGGCTCCGGAAGGCCACGCGGCGCATCTGCTTCACATGTCGGCCACGCCGATCCCGCGGACCCTGGCGCTGACCGCGTACGGTGACCTCAACGTGACCACGCTGAAGGAACTTCCCGCCGGACGGTCTCCGGTCGTGACCGAAGTCGTCTCCGAGGCCGGCCGGGCCGGGGCCTTCGGGCGGGTCAAGGCCGAGCTCGACCGGGGCCGGCAGGCATTCGTGGTCTGCCCGCTGGTCGACGAATCGCCGATGGTCGAGGGTCGGGCGGCAGCGGCCGAAGCCGAACGGCTGGCCGCGGCCGAACTTGCCGGGTATGAGGTCGGGCTGCTCCACGGCCAGATGAAACCGGCCCAGAAGGAGGTTGCGATGGCGGCCTTCGCTGACGGTCGCATCGACGTACTGGTCGCGACGACGGTGATCGAGGTCGGAATCGACGTACCCAACGCGACCGTGATGGTGATCGAGGGAGCGGAACGGTTCGGGCTCTCGCAGCTGCATCAGTTGCGCGGCAGGATCGGCCGCGGCACCGAAGGAGGCACCTGCTTTCTGTTCAGCGAGAGCTCAGGCGCCCGCGCGGCAAAGCGGCTCGGTGCGCTGGCCTCGACCAGCGACGGCTTCCGGCTGGCTGAACTGGACCTCGAGATGAGGGGCGAGGGCGAGATCGCCGGAACCAGGCAACACGGGTTGCCCCGCTTCCGGGTGGCTTCTCTGCCGCGGGATCTGGAACTGCTCGAGGCGGCAAGAAGCGATCTGCAAACCATGGACGAACTCGAACTGGAGATCCTTGCCGTCTCGATCGGCTCCAGGCACGCCACGGCCGGCATGGAGGCCGCAGCGTGAGGGTGATCAGCGGCCGGCTCGGTGGCCGCCAACTTCTGGCGCCGAAGGGGTGGAAGGTCAGGCCGACCTCGGAACGGGTGCGGGAAGCGATCTTCTCGGCGCTCGGCAACATCGAGGGGATGGCCGTACTCGACCTCTACTGTGGCACCGGTGCGCTCGGCATCGAATCGATCTCACGCGGCGCCGCCTCGGCGGTGATGATCGACCGTGACACCCGGCCCGCGCTCGGCAACGTCCACAATCTCGGCCTGACAGCCGAGATCGAACTGGTCCGGGCCGAAGCGACCGAGTGGATCCGGAACGCCCCGGCCGGAGCCTTCGATCTGGTCTTTCTTGATCCGCCCTACCGCGAGGCGCGAGACATCGCCGAAGCGCTGGACGGTCAACTGGGTCGAGTTCTGGCCGCGGACGGAAGGGTCGTGGCCGAATCCGACAATCGCGGGCCGCTGGAATTTCCGTCCCTTGAGACGGTGCGGGAGCGACGCTACGGGCGCACGGTGGTTACATTCCATCGGGTTCCCGCCCAGCCCGACCCCGAGAACCCGCCCGCATGAACGATCAAGCCCCGAAAGTCGCCGTCTGCCCCGGAAGCTACGACCCGGTCACCAACGGCCACCTGGACATCATCACCCGCACCTCCCGCACCTTCGACCGAGTCGTGGTCGGCGTGGTCAACCAGCCGATCCGCAAGAAGAAGACTCTCTTCACCGCGGAGGAGCGAATCGCCTTCATCGAGGATGCGACCCGGCACCTGGACAACGTCGAGGTCAAGGCGTTCTACGCCCTGCTGGTCGAGTTCGCCCGCGAAAACGGCGCGACGGCAATCGTCAAGGGTCTGCGCGCGATTTCCGACTTTGAGTACGAAAACGAAATGGCCCAGCTCAATTCCAAGCTCGATTCCGGGATCGAGAGCATCTATGTGTTCGCCCGGCCGGAGTACAGCTTCCTTTCCTCCACCGGAGTCAAGGAAATGGCGACCTTCAACGGTGACGTGAGCGATCTGGTTCCAGCTCCCGTGGCAACCGCACTGGCGGATAGACTTGGGCGAAGCTAGTCATTTGATGGCTCGTAAAGGAATGGAAGATTCCATGCAGAATCTTCACCACATGGCCACATTTCCCCCCCAAATCAACGGAGACGCATAGGGTTACCCATCGCATGGATGTCCTCGTTCTCATAGACAAGCTGGATGACCTCGTCCACAACGCCCGCCCGGTCCCGCTGACGGATCAGGTGCGCGTTGATCGTGAGGAGATCTACGACCTCCTCGACCAGATGCGTGCCACGATCCCGGAAGAGATCAAGCAGGCCCGCTGGATCGTCAAGGAGCGTCAGGAAATGCTCGAAGAGGCCAAGCGCGAATCCGAGCGCGTGGTCCGGGAAGCCCGCGAGCAGCAGGCCCGCCTGGTTTCAGACGAAGAAGTCACCAAGCAGGCCGAGCGCGCGGCCGACGAGATCGTCGAAGACGCGAGAGCACGCGAACGGGAAATCCGCCTCGGTGCCGAGGACTACGCCGACGAGATCCTCAACACCCTTGAAGTGAACCTCCAGAAGTTCACCGCCGCAGTCCAGCGAGGCCGGGACCGCCTGGCTGGCCGCGACGAACCTCTCGACGAAATCGAGGAGTAGCCTTCAGGGCCGAGTTTTTGCGGCCGGCAGCAGAGCCTCTCCCATCTGGGACCGGCCGACCGCAGTCAGGTCCTGTAATCGGCGACGATTACCACGAGGTCGTCTTCGGTCCAGACGATTTCTCCGTTGCACCAGCCGGCGAGTTCTTCGGCTGTGTCGGGGTAGGCGGTGCCAGCGACCTGGGTTCTTCCCTGGTCATCCCCGAGCGAGACGAAGTCACCGATCACCAGGGCCTTCGATTGTTCACGGACCCGCCGGAAAAGGGTCTGCTTCTGTTCGTCGGTCAGACGGTGGACCGAGAGCACCGAAAGGACCAGGTCCCAGGGTCCGTCGGGGAGCGGGTCTTCCATCCGGGCCAGGGAAACGCCGGAAACGACCTCGCGCGCCTTGAAGAGCATGTCCGGATCGGAGTCGAGTCCGGTGATCCTGGCCTCCGGAAAACGGTCGAGCAGGCGCGACGCGGTCTCACCGGTCCCGATCCCGAGTTCAAGAACTTCGGCCGGCTCGAACGGGACCGCCGCCACGGCGGCGTCCTGGAGGGCGTCGTAGAGCGGCACCTGTCCGCGGACCGAGTCGAGATAGCTGGATTCGTCAGGGCTGCTCATTCAGCGCATCGTAGTCGTCTGCCATGCTGAAAAGGAATGTTGATCGAAAAGGTAGATCTCGATGCCCTCGGCCTGGCCTACGGAGACGCGACCCGGATCGATGGTGCGGTTACCCCCGACAAGGTGACCCTCGGCGGCCAGGAGTACGACCCGGTACCAGCCGAGCCCGCGTTCCTGCTCGATATCTCCAGAACGAGCGCCGGATACGCGTTGAGGTTGCGCTTTGAAGTCGGCTTGGCCGGGCCATGCTTCCGTTGCCTCGAAGACGCGACCGCGAAGGTCAAGGTCGACGTTCGCGAAGTCGACCAGCCGGTGGAGCCGATTGCCGTCCAGGGCGCAAGCCGTCACGGGGACGACGAAAAAGAGGATGACGAATCTAGTGCCGCTGAGCTGACCAGTCCGTACGTAGAGGAAGGAACCCTCGACCTCGCCGCCTGGACTCACGACGCCCTGATCCTCTCTTTGCCGGAGCAGATCCTCTGCCGCCCTGATTGCCTCGGGCTGTGTCCGGTCTGCGGCGATTCGCTCAACGGAGCGGACCCGGCCGATCACGACCACGGAGAGAATCTCGACCCCCGCTGGGCAAAGCTGCGCGATCTGAAGTAGGAAGGGTCGCGCGAGGCGATCTTCCTCTAGACTGCTGCTCCTTATGGCCGTACCGAAGAAGAGAACCTCACGCACCCGCCGGGACAAGCGGCGCGCCACCCACAAGGCCGCCAAGGCCCGCGTCAATCACTGCCCGCAGTGCCACAACCCGCGTCTGCCGCATCGGGTCTGCCCGAATTGCGGTCAGTACAAGGGCCGCGAGGTCATTGCTCCCAAGGAGCAGCCCTTCGGCGCCGTCACTCCGGACGCCTAGCCCCGGGCCTTGGACCTCAGCGGGACTACGGTCGCGCTCGACGGGCTCGGAGTCGAGAGCGGCTTCGATGTCCTGACCGAAGGAATACGTCTCGCCAGGGCTGACGGAATCGGCCTGAGGGTTTTCGGGCCCCGGTCGGAGATCGACTTGACCGGACTCGACGGCGTTGAGGTCATCGACTCGACCGACCAGATCACCAACGATGACGACCCCGTGCCCTCGGTGCGCTCACGAACGGACTCCTCGATCGTCCGGGCGGTGGCCGACGTCGCTGCCGGCAACTCGGAGGCGGTCGTCAGTCTCGGCTCGACCGGCGCCACCATGGCCGCAGCGACCTTCGGGCTGAAGCGCTCCCGTGGCGTCAAGCGTCCCGCGCTCGCCGCCCAGGTGCCGCTGCCGGGGCGGACCGCGCTCTTCCTCGACGTCGGAGCCAATCTCGACGTGAGGGCACAGCACCTGGTCCAGTTCGCCTGGCTTGGTGCGGCATTCTCGAAATCCGTGATGAACGTGGACCGCCCGGAGGTGGGCCTGCTCTCGGTTGGCGAGGAAGCCGGCAAGGGAAAGGCCGAGGTGGTCGAAGCCAACGCTGCGCTGAGCGGCACCGGAGAGTTCGATTTCATCGGAAACGTCGAAGGCCGGGACCTCCCGGCCGGTGTGGCCGACGTGGTCGTCACCGACGGCTTCACCGGCAACATCGTCCTCAAGGCGCTGGAAGGAACGGTCCGGACCGTGGTCGGAGCGATTTCCGATGCTGCCCGCAGGAATCCGCTTTCGGCGGCCGGCGGTCTGATGCTGAAGCCGGCCCTGGGAGGTCTGCGGCGTGACCTTCATCCGGACACGACCGGTGGGGCGATCCTCCTGGGCCTGCGCAAGACGGCCGTGGTCGGGCATGGTTCGTCCGGTCCTGAAGGAGTCGCCAACGCGATCCGGGTGGCGGCCCGTGCCGCCCGGGTGGATGCTCCCGGGCTGACCGAGGAGATGCTGCACCGGGTTGGTGCCAACCGTGGCGCAATCGATTCCGCGTCGGACGTCTGATAGGAAAGTGGAATGAATCGCGAAGAAGTCATGGACCTGGTCAGAAATCACCTGGTCGCAGAACTTGAACTGAATCCTGACCAGATCACGGAATCTGCCCGTTTCAAGGAAGATTTCGACGCCGACTCGCTCGACCTCTACGAACTGGTCATGGAGCTCGAGGACCAATACGGAATCTCTGTTTCCGAGCAGGAGGCGGCGGAGATCAAGACCGTGGGGGACGCGGTTGACTTTGTCGTGGCTAAAGCGGTCGCGTGAGCGGGCCGCCGGGCGGGGCTCGGACGGTGAACCGGCCGGCCAGGCTCGCGATGCCGACCTGTCCGGTCTGATCAGTGGCCTGCCGGACGATCTGAAGTCGCCGGCCCTGACCCATTCTTCCTGGACGCCGGAGCGGACCGGTTCCTATGAACGCCTCGCCCTGCTGGGCGACAGTGTTCTCGGCCTCGCGGTGGCCGACGAGCTCTATCGCAGCCTGCCTGACCTGAGCGCGGGAGCCTTGACCAAGATCCTCAACCAGACCGTCAGCGGCACTTCCTGCGCCGAAGTCGGCCGCGAACTCGGCATTCCCGAGATGCTGCTTGAAGCTGATCCGGGCCTGCCGGACGGCAAGCAGACCCCGGCCCGGCTCCTGCTGGAAGGCGAACGCCCGTTGCCGGAGATCACCGAAGCGCTGATCGGCGCCTGCTACCTCCACTACGGATTCGGAGTGACCTCCGCCGCGGTGGTCCGGGCCTTCGGGTCCCGGATCGCCATGGTTCAGGAGAACCAGACGGACTTCAAGTCAGCCCTGCAGGAGGAAGCCGCGAAACAGGGCGAGACGGTCACCTACGAAGTGGTGGGAGCCGACGGGCCGGCCCACCAACGCATCTACGAAGTCATCGTCATCTTTCGCGAGGAGGAGATCGGCCGGGGCGAAGGTCGCAGCAAGAAGGCGGCCGGCCAGGCGGCCGCGGAAGTGGCACTCGGTCACCTCAAGGGCTGACCGGACCAGCTGGCTTCAAGTAAATCCCGCCGCTTTTCCCTGCACTTTGCGGGAAACGCGATTTTCCAGTCGCGGTGCGGGATTCGATGCGGTGATGGCCGGCAATCGTCCGTCCGGCGGAACCGGCAATCTGTAAGGCGCATGTACCTTCGCTCAGTGACCATGAAGGGCTTCAAGTCCTTTCCGGAGAAGACCGAGCTGGCGTTCTCGCCCGGCGTCAGCGTAATCGTCGGTCCGAACGGTTCCGGCAAGTCGAACATCACCGACGCCGTGCTCTGGGCCCTCGGGGAGCAGAGCCCCGGCGCGATTCGCGGTACCTCGATGCAGGACGTGATCTCGGTTGGAGGCAAGAACGTCGGTGCTCGTTCCGAGGCCGAGGTCGAAGTTGTGATCGACAACTCCGAAGGTCACCTCGGCGACGAGTTCTCGGAGATCTCGATCACCAGGAAGCTCGATCGAGACGGCGACGGCGGCTACTGGCTGAACGGAGCCAGATGTCGCCTGACCGACATCATCGAGTTGCTTTCCGACGCGAACCTCGGCCGGGAGATGCACTCGGTGATCAGCCAGGGCAGGGTTGACACGATCGTCCATTCGAAGCCGCGCGAGCGGCGGATGCTGATCGAGGAGGCCGCCGGCCTCGGCAAGTTCCGCAAACGTCGGCGCCGGGCCGAACTGAAGCTGATGGCCACCCGGGACAATCTCGACCGTGCGCTCGACGTTGAACGCGAGGCCCGCAAGGCGCTGAGGCCGCTGAAGCAGCAGGCAAACTCCGCCGAGATCGGCGCCCGGATCGAGAAACAGGAACTCGAGCTGAGAAGTCGTCTGGTCGCCGAGGAACTCAGGTTCGGCGAAGCCCGCCTCGATCAGGCCAAAGCCGAGGCCGAAAAGGCCCGCAAGGTTCGGGACGGTCTCGAAAAGGAGCTTTCAGCGGTCTCGGAGCGCCGCCGGGCCGCCGAAGAACGGTTCGCCGAGAGGGACCGTGAACGAACCGCGATCTGGGGGATTCTCAACGGGCTTCGCTCCGGGTCCGAGAAAGTTTCGATCGAGGCATCGCGGATTTCCGAACAGGGCCGTCGGCTCGGGGCCCGGCTGGAGGAACTGCGGCTTGAACTGGCCCCGCTTACGCTCGATCTCGACAGCAGCGGCAGCGCTTCCGAACGGGCCAAGCACCTGGTCCAGGAACTGGCCGAAGTCGACGCCGGCCTCGCCACCGCAGCCGAAGGGTTGCGCCAGGCCAAAGCGGAGGGCCCGGAGTCAAAGCGGTTGGATGCTCTGGCGGACGTCCACAAGGGCGCCGAACGTGCGACGACGCACGCCCGCCGGGCCGAGAGCCTGCTCGGGGAACGCCACCGGGAACGGCTCGGCGAGAAGATGGCCGAGGTCGAAAACCTTGCCGGATTGATCACCACGATCGAGGCGGCGGCCGTGGAGACCGCCCAGGCGATTCGCGACCGCGTTTCCAGAGCGGAACGAACGGTGATCGGCGATCAGGGTGACGCGGACGAGATTTCGGCCGAGCTCAAGGCCTGCTCGGACCTGGAGATCCAGATCCAGGGCAAGTTGCGCGCGGTGGCAGAGCAGGTGACTGGCGCCGAGGTCGAGGCGGCACACCTCGGTGACCGTCGGGCCGAAGCGGCGTCGGAGCTTGCGCGGATCTCGGAGAAACTGGAGACCGAGATCCCCGAGCCGGAAGCGGAGCTCGACGAGGAAGAGCGCGAACAGATCGAGAAGCGCCTCCACAACCTTCGCGCCCGGCGCGAACGGCTTGGCCCGGTCAATCCGCTGGCCAAGAAGGAGTACGAAGAGGCGACCGAGCACGTCGAGCAGCTGGTCGCCCAGCGCGAGGACACCGAGCGGGCGATGCGAGAGCTCGAGGCTGTGATCCGCGACATCGACGCCGAAATCAAACGCTCGTTCGATGAGACTTTCGAAGCGACGGCAAGGAACTTCGAGGAGATGATCAGTCAGCTCTTCCCGGGCGGCTCGGGCCGTTTGCGCTCGGTGGACCTGCGGCCGGTTCCGAAGCCGGCCGCCGTGGGCGAGGAATCCGAAGGACAGGAAGAGGACGAGGCCGAAGAAGAGGATTCCCGCAGGCCGAATGAATCCGACTTCGGAGTCGAACTAGAAGTGACTCCGCAAGGCAAACGGATGCGACAGATGAGCCTGCTCTCCGGTGGCGAAAAGGCGATGACCGCACTCGCCTTCGTCTTTGCGGTGTTCCTGGCCCGACCCTGCCCGTTCTACATCCTCGACGAGGTCGAAGCTGCTCTCGATGACGCCAACATCAACCGCTTTCTGGAACTGGTCCGCCGTTTCTCGGACCGGACCCAGTTCGTGATCGTGACTCACCAGAAACTGACCATGGACGCCGCCGACGTTCTCTACGGAGTTAGCATGGGCGGAGACGGCGTCACCAAGGTGATTTCGCGGCGCCTGCCCAAGGGCGTGACCGCGCTCGAAGGCACCTCGCTCGAAGCGGCCTAGGACCGGGCAATCGAGAACGTGAAAGTTGGCGATAGTTGCCAGCTTTCATGGTCTCGAATGGTTGTGATGTCCGGATCAGGCAAGATGCGCTGCGATGAGCACGACCTGGAATGACATCCTCGACCTCGGCGACCGCGAGGTGCCGGACACCGCACCGCCTCCGGCGGCCGAAGAAGAAGCTCCAAAGCGGGTGGGTGCCTTCCGTCGGCTGCGCGAAAGTCTCTCCAAGAGCCGCCGGGCCCTGACCGAGGAAATCGGCTCCAGTCTCTTCGACCGGATTGACGATGAAACCTGGGAGCGGCTCGAGGAAGCCCTGATCCTCGCCGACGCCGGCGCGACCACCACCGCTCAGGTGGTCGAGAAGCTGGAGCACGAGGTCGACTCCGGCGCCGTACCGCCCGACGGCGCGGCGATCAAAGAGCGGCTGATCGGACTGCTGACCGAGATCGCCTCGACCAACCGGGCCCCGATCAACCTGACCCAGGATCCGGCCGTGGTCTTGATGACCGGGGTGAACGGAACCGGCAAGACAACTTCGATCGGCAAGATCGCCTGGCACCTCAAGAACGAGTTCGGCCTTTCCGTCCTGCTCGGCGCCGCCGACACCTACCGCGCCGCCGCAGCCGAGCAGCTCGCCACCTGGGCCGACCGGGCCGGGGCAGACCTGGTCCGCTCCAATGAAGGTGCCGATCCCGGAGCGGTCGCCTTTGACGCGATCAGTGCGGCGAAGGCGCGGGGCTCGGACGTGGTGATAATCGACACCGCCGGCCGGCTCCACACTCAGTCCAACCTGATGGACGAGCTCGGCAAGGTCCGCCGGGTGATCGAAAAGCAGATTCCCGGCGCTCCCCACGAAACCCTGATCTCGATCGACGCGACCACCGGTCAGAACGGCCTCCGGCAGGCCAAGGCATTTGCCGAAGCGACCGACGTGAACGGAGTGGTCCTGACCAAGCTCGACGGAACCGCCAAGGGCGGAATCACTCTCGCGATCGCCACCGAGCTCGGCATCCCGGTCAAGCTGATCGGCGTGGGGGAAGCCCTCGAGGACCTCCGTCCGTTCGACCCCGAGGACTTCAGCCGCGCCCTGCTCGCGGACGAGTAGCGCTACCGGTGAGCGCGGGCAAACCTGGCCGGGAGCTTCACTACCTTCAATCGAAGCGACCGGGTGCGCGTTTTCCGGAAGCAACCGGCACCGTCGCCGTGGGCCTTGACCTCAGCCTGCAGTCGGAACCGGACGCGTTTCCCGAATACCGACCCGTTCCCGCGGCGAAGGGCTTTCCTGGCCCGGGCCGGAACCCGGAAGCTCATGTTTCGACCGCGATCAATCCGGACCGTCCGGTTTCGAAGGGCGACGGTTCTCGAACCTGCGCGGGTCGCGAACGTGATGCTCGGAGTGATTCTCGCAACCACGTTCCGGCGCGCACCGATCCGGACCCGAAGGCCGGGTACTGCCGGAGTCCGGCCGAGCCCCGGAGCCGATCCGAATGTGCCGACGCTCAACCCGCCCCGCACCTCCTTGCAGACCGGCTTCGGCGGTGACTTCGTTATCACTTCGTAGTTGATCGAGGTGTTGCCGGACTGGCCGTCCACGGCAACCGCCTCCACGGTGTAGGTGCGTTGGCCGGGGCTCGAGGTGTCGAGCATCCCCCCGGATGCATTGCTGTCCGAATCGAGGCAGGTGTCGACCGGGGGTCCGAGGGGCGCGGCCGAGCAGGCAAAGCTGACCGGCACCCGTTCGCCGACCTCCAGCGGCTGTCCTTCAAACGGCGTTGAGATCATCGCCGTCGGAGCCTGATCGGTCTGGACCCCGAAGGTCCAGGTGTCGGCCAGGACCGAACCTTCCATCTCGAACCCGCCGAAGAGGACGAGCTTTTCGTTCGCCTCGTCCAATGCCAGCGTGTAGCCGACACGCGGAGCCGGCGGATTCCCGAACGTGCTCACCCGGGTCCAGTCGGAGCCGTCCCAGCCCCAGGTTTCAGTCTCGCCGGTGAGCGAAGCTGCCGCCAGCTTGACCACCGATCCGGTCGCCGGACTGTAGGCCATGGGCAACCCGAACCCGAGCGGGGGAGCGTTCGACGGCGATTCCTTGGTCCAGGTGGTCCCGTCCCACGTCCAGGTGTCGGCATAGCTCACCGGTACTTCGGTCCCACCGATCCCCCCGAACAGCACCATCTCGTCGTTCTCGGGGTCGTAGGCCATTGGGCCTCCCCACCGCGGTTGCGGGCTCGTCGGCGGGGTGAGCTGGTTCCAGGTGACACCGTCCCAGCTCCAGGTCGAGTCCAGGACCTCTCCGTTCGGCGCGGTTCCTCCGAACAGCAACACCGCCTTTCCTTTTCCCGGGTAGGAGGCGACCGACGGGTTGAACACCGCGGGAGCCGGCGTGGCAGGGTCGAGCTCGATCCAGGTCGACCCGTCCCAGGCCCAGGTTTCGGTCGGGATATCCGGGCCCGGCTGTCCCCCGACCAGAATCATCTTTCCTGACACCGCGTGGAAGGCCATCCCTGACCCTGATCTCGGCGAGGGGCTGTTCGGGGGTGATTCCAGGGTCCACTCGGCACCGTCCCAGGTCCAGGTGTCGCCCAGTCGCATGCCGCTCTCGGTCTGGCCGCCGAAGAGAACCACTTCCTCGCGGATCGGGTCGTAGGCCATCGCCGCTGCGTTACGGGCAGTGGGTGTGGTCGGCGAATTTTCCTCGCCCCAGTTTGGCGCCAGGTCAGCCTGGGCGACCGGTGCGAACGACAGGAGCGCGATCAGCGAGGCGATTGCGATACTGGCCTGTGCGACTCGTGCGTTCAAGGTATCTCCCTGTTCCCGTTGCGCGCCGGCACCCGCCGAGGCTGGAGACAGCTTATCGCCTGTAGGCTCCGTGATCCATGTTTGACCAGCTTTCAGATCGGCTTCAATCGACCCTCGGCGACCTCCGCAAACGCGGCAAACTGACCGAGGACGACGTCGACAAGGCGATGCGGGAGATCCGTCTCGCGCTGCTCGAGGCCGATGTCAACTTCAAGGTCGTGAAGGCCTTCACCGCCAAGGTGAAGGAACGCTGCCTCGGCGCCGACGTGCTCGGCTCACTCAACCCCGGCCAACAGGTCGTCAAGATCGTCAACGAGGAGTTGACCGAACTGATGGGCGGGGCGGGTCGCGATCTCGTCTTCTCGAACAAGGGGATCACGGTCATCCTGATGGCCGGCCTTCAGGGATCGGGCAAGACGACCGCCACCGCCAAGCTGGCCCAGCTGCTGAAGAAGGAGGGCAAGACCGTCGCTCTGGCCGCCTGTGACGTCTACCGGCCGGCCGCGATCAAGCAACTGGAAACGGTCGGCAAACGGGCCGGAGCGGTCGTCTACCAGCAGGGAACGGACGCCGACCCGGTCGAGATTGCCGCCTGGGCGCTCGACAAGGCAAAGGATGAGGGCCGCGACGTTCTGATCGTCGACACGGCCGGCCGTCTCCACATCGACTCTGAACTGATGGACGAGTTGGCCCGAATCCGCAAGCGCGTGAAGCCCCACAACGTGCTGCTGGTCGTCGACGCGATGACCGGCCAGGACGCGGTCGGCGTCGCCGAATCGTTCTCGGAAGCGGCCGAGTTCGACGGCGTGATCATCTCCAAGCTCGACGGCGACGCCCGTGGCGGCGCCGCACTCTCGGTCAAGGCGGTGACCGGAAAACCGATCCTCTTCGCCTCGACCGGCGAAAAGCTCGAAGCCTTCGAGCACTTCCATCCGGACCGGATGTCCAGCCGAATCCTCGGCATGGGTGACGTTCTCAGCCTGATCGAGAAAGCCGAGGAGCAGGTCACCGAGGAAGAGGCCGAAGAACTTCAGCGAAAAATGGAAGAGGGGCAGTTCACACTCGAGGACTTCCTCAAGCAGATGCGCCAGATTCGCAAGATGGGCCCGATCGGAAACCTGCTCGGCATGATGCCCGGGATGGGAGCGATGAAGAAGATGAAGGACGTCGAGGTCGACGACGGCGAACTCGACCGGGTCGAGGCGATCATCCTCTCGATGACCCCGCATGAGCGGGCGATGCCCCAGATCATCAAGGGTTCGCGCCGTCGCCGGATCGCGGAAGGTTCCGGCACCAAGATCCAGCAGGTCAACAATCTGGTCAAGCAATTCGACCAGATGAAGAAGCTGATGAAGCACATGGCGGGTGGCCAGATGCCGGACCAGAACCAGCTGGCGAAGATGATGGGGCAGGCTCAGCGGCCGAAAATCCGCCGCAGGTAGGGCGGATCGGGGCTCGGTCCCTGATCGACCGCCAAGTTCGCGCCGACAAGGCAACAGGTCCGGTAAACCTGTACGATTCCGCGTCCAATGGCAGTCCGCATCAGACTTAGAAGAGTTGGTTCCAAGAAGAACCCGATCTGGCGAATCGTCGTCGCCGACAAGCGTTCGCCGCGTGACGGTCGATCCATCGAGACGATCGGTCAGTACAACGCACAGACCGATCCGTCGACGATCGTGCTGGACGAGGAACGGGCCAAGTACTGGCTCGAAAAGGGCGCCCAGCCCTCCGAGCGGGTCGCCGGCCTGCTGCGCATCAAGGGCATCAAAGCCAGCGGCAGCTGAGGCCGGATCCCGCCGATGCAGGAGATGCTTCTCTACATCACGCGGGCCCTGGTCGAGGATCCCGACGCTGTAGAGGTCGAGGAACTCGAAGAAGACGGCGATCTGGTTTTCGAGATCACGGTCGGCGAAGATGACCTCGGCCGGGTGATCGGCCGGGGCGGAAGGGTCGCCAACGCGATCCGCACCATCGCAAAGGCAGCTGCGGTACGCGAAGAGCGCCGCGTGCTGGTCGACATCCTCGACTGAGTTGCCGGGCCGGAACCAGGCCGGATGAAACTCGACATCTTCACGCTCTTTCCCGAGGCCTTCGACTGGTTCGGCCAGCAGCGACCGGTTCGCAAGGCGATCGAGCACGGAGCCGAGCTCAACCTGCGTGATTACCGCGACTGGACTCCGCTCAAGGGCGGCCGGGTCGATGACGCTCCGTACGGCGGCGGTGCCGGCATGGTGCTGAGGGTAGACGTGGTCGACCGGGCCCTCGAGGGCGTCTACGGAAACGGGGAGCGCCCCCGGACCGTGGTTCTGAGTCCGGCCGGTCGCATGCTCGACGACGCCCTGGTCACTGAACTGGCCGCTGAACCTGCGCTTGCCCTGCTTTGCGGCCGTTACGAGGGATTCGACCACAGGGTTCACGAACACCTCGCCAATGACGAGGTGTCGATCGGTCCCTACGTGCTCGCCGG
>JAEYSQ010000127.1 GCA_023434465.1 Actinomycetes bacterium | reverse complement strand
CACATGATCTGCAAGAAGTGTGGCGAAACGGTCGAACCGGAGCGTGTATACATGAGAGCAGGCCCCGGCCGCCGCTCCGAAGACCTCCCGCAGATCCCGGCCTGACCAACCTAATCGCCGAGTCCCTCAGGCCGGTGGTACGCCGCAGGCCGGTGGTACGCCGCAGGCCGGTGGTACGCCGCAGGCCGGTGGTACGCCGCAGCCCGGGCGGACATCCCCGCGACGCGGAATGCGGTCGCCCTCCGGCCTCGTCCCGCGGCGCCGCGGTCACGCCTTGGGGGTGGTTGGCCCTCCCAATATCGCCCACCCGGCGAGCTTCGCCCCGCCTCCCATCTCAGTCTGCCGGCACGGTGACGCAGGTTATGACCGCATTTGGTGCATAACCTGCGGCACCACCTCACGACTTCGTTCCCGACCGCCGACCCCGCAAGCGGACGGCTGGCGGCTCCTGGCGCCGCTCGGGCTATGCGAGGGTGCGAGCGATCACTACGCGCTGAATCTCGTTGGTTCCTTCGTAGATCTGGGTCAGCTTGGCGTCGCGCATCATTCGCTCGACCGGGTACTCGCGGACATAGCCGTAACCGCCGAGAACCTGGACCGCCTCGGTGGTGACTTCCATCGCGACGTCGGAGGCGAAGAGCTTCGCCATCGCGGAGTACTTTCCGAGCTTCGGATCGTT
The DNA here is from genome assembly GCA_023434465.1 of Actinomycetes bacterium. Classification (GTDB taxonomy): domain Bacteria; phylum Actinomycetota; class Thermoleophilia; order Solirubrobacterales; family 70-9; genus 67-14. Next base: position 20,542 of record JAEYSQ010000127.1, on the reverse strand, counting down.
GGTCTCGGCCATCGAGGCGGCCTTGTAGAGCAGTTCGCGGGCTGCGGCAGTCTTCGTCTCCATGTCGGCGAGTTTGAACTGGATGCCCTGGAGCTGGTTGATCGGCTTGCCGAAGGCGATCCTCTCCTTGGCGTACTCGGCTGCGTAGTCGGTCGCCCCCTGGGCGATGCCGAGGGCCTGGGCGCCGATTCCGAGCCGCGAACGGTCGAGGGTCTGCATGGCGACCGCGAAGCCCTTGCCGACCTCGCCGATCACGTCCTCATCGGGCACGAAGACCTCTTCGTAGACGGGCTGGCCGGTCGGCGAGCCCTTCATGCCCATCTTCTTTTCGAGCGCGTCGATGCGGAAGCCTTCTGCGTCGCCCATCACGGCGAAGCAGGTGATTCCCCGGGAGAACTTCACATCCGGGTCGGTCACGGCGAAGGTGACGTAAACATCGGCGACGCCGCTGTTGGTGATCCAGTTCTTGGCGCCGTTCAGCTTCCAGCCGCCGTCGACCTTGGTTGCGCGGGTCCGCATCGCACCCGGATCGGAACCGGCGTCAGGCTCGGACAGACAGAAAGCGCCCAGCCACTCGCCGGAAGCCATGCGGGGAAGGATGCGGTCCTTGAGTTCGTCCGAGCCGGCGAGCTTCATCGGCAGCGAAGAAAGATCCTGGGCGGCGACCATGAGCGACGACGACGCGCAACCCTTGGCAATCTCCTCGACCGCGGCGCAGAGCATCAGCTCCCCGGTGCCGGTGCCGCCGTACCTCTCCTCGAAGGGCAGACCGAAAAGGTCGTGATCGGCAAACAGCTGGCGGATGTCCTGCGGAAACTCGCCGGATTCGTCGATGTCGTGGGCCCGCGGCGTGACCTTCTCGACCACCATCTGCCGGATCACCTCGAGGAAATCGAGCTGGTCCTGGGTCAGGGCGTACTGGGCATCACTCATTCGGTCACTCCGGTTCGTTCAAAGATTGGAAAAAGTCCGTTGAAGAATCTACCTGCGATTGGCGGGCGCAGGATTCCCGGGGACTGGAGAAATCGACTAGGCGGCGCTCTGCCGGATGCGGGGTTTTCGCGTGGCGCCGACCTCGTCGAGTCTTCTTACCGGCGTCGTGTACGGCGCGTTCTGAGCGATCGCGGGATCGGACTCGGCCTCTTCGAGGATCGTTTCGATCGCGTCGGCGAAGGCGTCGAGGTGTTCTTTCGCCTCGGTCTCTACCGGTTCGACCATCAGGGCCTCCTCGACCAGCAGCGGGAAATACACGGTCGGCGGATGAAAACCGAAGTCAAGCAGGCGCTTCGCCAGGTCGAGTGTCTTGATGCCGAGTTCCTTCTTCATCGGCGCCCCCGACAGGACGAACTCGTGCATGCAGTGACGGTCGAAAGCGACCGGCAGGTACTTCCCCGCCCGGCCTTCGGAGAGTCGCTTCTTGAGGTAGTTCGCGTTCAGCACCGCCAGTCGCGAAGCTTCGGAGAGGCCGTCACCACCAAGGCTGAGGATGTAGGCCAGCGAGCGCACGAAAACTCCGAAGTTGCCCTGAAAGCCGCGCAGCCTCCCGATCGACCTGGGCCGGTCGTAATCGAGGTCGAAAATGACCTCTTCATCCTGCTCGATCCGGACCACCTGCGGACGTGGAATGAATGGCTCGACCCGCTCGGAAACCGCGATCGGACCAGCGCCGGGCCCGCCGCCGCCATGTGGCTGCGAGAACGACTTGTGGAGGTTGACGTGGACGATGTCGAAACCCATGTCTCCGGGCCGGGTCTGGCCCATGATCGCGTTGAGGTTCGCCCCGTCGTAATAGAGCAGGCCGCCGGCTTCGTGGACCAGTCCGGCGATCTCGGTGATGTTCTCGTCAAAGACCCCGAGGGTGTTCGGGTTGGTCAGCATCAAACAGGCAACGTCATCGTCGATCTTCGACTTCAGATCCTCGACGTCCACCCCGCCCTGCTCATCGGTCGCCACCTTGACCACTTCGAACCCGGCCATGGTGACCGAGGCCGGATTGGTGCCGTGGGCGGTGTCCGGGGTCAGGACCTTGGTCGGGTTGCGGCCCTGATCCGCGTGGTAGGCCCGGGTCAGGAGCAGGCCGGCCAGTTCGCCCTGTGAGCCCGCTGACGGCTGGAGGCTGACGGTCGGCAGGCCGGTGATCTCCGATAGCGACTCCTGAAGCAGGTACATCACCTGGAGCGCTCCCTGGGCGTCGGTCGGATCGGTCGCCGGATGGAGCCTGGCGTGGCCGGGCAGGGCGGCGACCCGTTCGTTGAGCCGCGGGTTGTACTTCATGGTGCATGACCCGAGCGGGTAGAAACCGGTGTCGAGATCGAAGTTCCGGCGCGAAAGACGGTTGTAGTGGCGGATGATCTCGGGCTCGGAAACCTCCGGAAGTTCGGCCGGTTTCTCGCGCAGCAGGTGGGCCGGGACCAGCTGGTCGAGCGGGGTTTCCTCGATGCCGTCACCAAGCGGCGGCAACTGAACCGCGCGCCGGCCGGGAACCGACTTCTCGTAGATCGTCGTCGCCCGGTCCGCCTGTTGCGGCGTTTCGTTCACGGCCTGGCCGCTCACTGCGCCGCCCCGCCCGGGTTGCCCTCGTGATCGTGGTCATGGATGTGTTCGTCCCATCCCGCCTGGGCGTGCTCGAGCATGTGAGCGAGCCAGCCGATTTCCTCGACCGAGCGGTTCTCGGTGACCGCGACCAGAAAGCAGTCCTCGTACTCCGGGTAGTCACGGCCGAGCGGGTAGACCGGCAACTTCGGCGCTGGGCCCTGCGACTCGTCACCGAGGGGCAGGAGCTCGGCGACCGCCCGCTCCGAGCGGACCGCGAATTCACGGACGACCGGCGCGTCGTGGAGGAGCTCGTAACCGTCGAGTGATCCGATCACCTGGCGCGCGAACGCCGTCCGTCGGGCCATCAGCTCGCCGAGTTCGACGAAACCCTGCTTGCCGAGCCAGGCCAGGTGGATCATCCCCGCCAGCGCGTTGAGCGCCTGGGCCGTGCAGATGTTCGAAGTCGCCTTTTCGCGGCGGATGTGTTGCTCCCGGGTCTGCAGTGCGAGCACGAAACCGCGGCGGCCGTCAATGTCTTCGGTCTCGCCGGCGATCCTCCCTGGCATCTTCCGCAGGTATTCCTCTTTCGCGCAGAAGAAGCCAAACGAGGGGCCGCCGAAGTCGAGCCGGTTGCCGATTGGCTGGCCTTCACCGAAGGCGATGTCGGCGCCGCATTCACCGGGCGGGCAAAGGATCCCGAGGGTCATCGGATCGACCTGGACGATCAGCAGGGCGCCCCGGGCTTTGACTGCCTCACCGAGCGCGGCGACGTCCTCGACCGCGCCGAGGAAATTCGGATTCTGCAGGAAGACGGCAGCCGTTTCATCGGTGACCGCAGCTTCGAGCTCTTCGCCCGAGGTGAGGCCTCCCTCGAGACCGACCTCGGTCAGGGTGGCGCCGAAACCAACCGCGTGAGTGGCCAGCGTCTCGCGACTGTGGGGATGAAGCCCGCGTGAGGCGACCAATCCCGTGCGCCTGGTCTGCGCCATCGCCAGGTAGGCCGCCGAGGCGGCGGCCGACGGACCTTCATAAAGACCGGCGTTTGAAACCGGCAGGCCGGTGATCTCGCTCATCGCCGTCTGAAATTCGAACATCACCTGCAGGCCACCCTGGGAAACCTCGGGTTGGTACGGCGTGTACGGAGTCAAAAACTCCGAGCGGCTGATAATCGCTTCGACGATCGCCGGCACATAGTGGTCGTACATCCCGGCCCCCAAGAACGATGGGATCCGGTCGGCATCGAGGTTGGTGTCAGCCAGTCCAGCCAGGAAGCGGTAGACCTCGGATTCGCTCATCCCGTCCTCGAGATCGAGCGGACGGTCGAGACGGATGTCCTCCGGGATCTGGGCGAAGAGTTCCTCGATCGACGAGATCCCGATCGCCGCCAGCATCTCGGCCTGCTCGTCTCCTGTCGCCGGTGTGTACCCCGCCAAGCCGGCTACTCCAGGCTGGCGGAGTAGGCCGCCGCGTCCAGCAGTGAATCGACCTCGGAAGGATCGCTGAGCCTGATCCTGATCAGCCAGCCGGTCTCGTACGGATCGGCATTGACCGCCTCCGGGGCATCGGTGAGGCTCTCGTTGACCGCGATCACCTCGCCAGACAGGGGAGCGATCACGTCCGAGACCGCCTTGACCGATTCAACTTCGGCGTAAGGCTGGTCTTTGGCGACCTCCGAACCTGTCTCGGGGCCCTCGAAGAAGACGACCTCGCCCAACGAATCCTGGGCGTACCAGGTGATGCCGAGCGTGGCCTCGTCACCTTCGACGCGGGCCCAGTCATGCTCGGGGTGATATTTCAGATCCTCGGGGTAACTCGCCTCGGACAAAGTTCATCTCTCCTTCTTGTAAAGGGGCTTGGAGCTTACGCGTGCCGTCCGACGCTTCCCGCGCACGTCGATCTCGAGTTCGGCCCCCGGTTCGGTCAGTTCGGAACGCAGATAGGCCATTCCGATGCCCTTCTCGAGCGACGGGGAAAAGGTGCCGCTGGTCACTTCCCCGACCTTCTCCTCACCGATCAGCACCGGGTTTTCCTGCCGCGGAATTCCGGCGCCTTCGATCACGAACGGGGCGAGCTTCTGGTCGGTCCCGTTCGCCCGGAGAACGGCCACCCTGTCGGACCCGGCAAATCCGGTCGATTCGACGCAGGCCCAGCCCAGTCCGGCCGAAATCGGATCCGTTTCCTCGGTCAGGTCGTTGCCGTGGAGGTGAAAACAGACCTCGAGTCGGAGGGTGTCACGCGCGCCGAGTCCGCAGGGAACGATTCCGGCGTCGACCAGTTCGGTCCAGATGGCAGGAGCGATTCCGGGGTCGATCAGGATCTCGATGCCACCTTCGCCGGTGTAACCCGTGCCGCAGACGATCGCCGGGCGGCGACCGATCTGGCGCGCCCCGACCTTCATCCGCGGCGGCAGGTCGACGTGAAGGGTGTTCTCGACGATGCGTCGGGCATTCGGCCCCTGCACCGCGAACATCGCGTAGTTGAGGCTGGCATCGCGCACGTAAACGTCGAAGTCACGGGCGATCTCACCGAAGCGAACCAGGTCGGCCTGGTGGTTGCCAGCGTTGGTGATGACCAGGTAGCGGTCATGTCCGAGCCGGTAAACGAAGAGATCGTCGATCACGCCGGCATCGTCGTTCAGCAGCAGCGAGTACTGGGCTCCGCCGATCTCGATCTTCGCGACGTCGTTGGTGACCAGCCGCTGCAGAAAGGCAAGCGACCCGGGCCCTTCGACCTCGATCTGCCCCATGTGGGAGACATCGAAGATTCCGGCGTGGGTCCGGACCGCGATGTGTTCCTCCTTGATGCCGTCGTACTGGACCGGCATCTCCCATCCGGCGAAGGGAACCAGCTTGGCGCCGGCCTCCTTGTGAGTTTCATAGAGGGGAGTGCGGCGAAGGGCGGAGTCGACAGTCACCCGATGATCTTAGAAAACCCGGAGTCCCCGCGTTGCACCCACTCGGCTGGCGAGGGGCCCGGGACGGTGGTATCCCCCAAAAACCGTCGCTCCGTTCCTCATTCCGGAGGTTTCTGGGGAACATCACCGACCCGAACCCTGCGGGCGGGTCAATAGCTCTCGGTGCCGCAGGTATACCCCTCTGTCGGGAGCAAGACCTGCGTCACCATCCCCTCAAACCCTCAGCGGGGTGGATGCCAGAAGCCTCCAGGGCGGGCTGGCGAGGAGAAGGCCGGAAAATGGCCGCGACAGTACGTGGGAACATGAGCTGCCGTTTTCCGGCCGCCGACAAGACCAGCGTCGTCCTGGTGGCTCCTGGAGCCGCCCGCTTTAGTCCTGGAGGAAGGGGGGAACTTCGATGTCGGAATCGCCGACTCGGAGGTTGCTGATGTCCGTGTCCTCGGAGGAGACGCGCTTGCGGGACTCGTAGCGGCGACGAACTCTCTGCGGGGTGCGGGCGAGGAGTTCGAAGCCTTCGAAGCCGGTCGCGATCACGGTCACCCGGACCTCGTCGACCAGCGACTGGTCTACGACCGAGCCGAAGATGATGTTCGCGTTCGGGTCGGCTTCGGACTGGACCAGCTGGGCCGCCTCGTTCACCTCGAACAGGCCGAGCTCTTCCGGGCCGGTGATGTTCAGCAGCATGCCGGTCGCACCCTTGATCGACTCTTCGATCAGCGGCGAGGTGATCGCTGCCTTGGCCGCGTCGATCGCCCGGTTCTCGCCCTGGCCGGCGCCGACGCCCATCAGGGCCGAGCCGGCGTCGCGCATGATCGTGCGCACGTCGGCGAAGTCGAGGTTGATCAGCCCGGGAATCGTGATCAGGTCGGTGATGCCCTGCACGCCCTGGCGCAGGATGTCGTCGGCCATCTTGAACGCATCGAGGACGCTGGTCCGGCGTTCGACGGCCTGAAGCAGCTTCTCGTTGGGGACGATGATCAGGGTGTCGACGTGGTTGCGGAGCTTCTCGATGCCTTCCATCGCCTGCTGCATCCGCTTCTTGCCCTCGAATTCGAAGGGCTTGGTAACTGCTCCTACGGTCAGCGCGCCGATCTCTTCCTTGGCGATCTCGGCGATCACCGGGGCGGAACCCGTTCCGGTGCCGCCGCCTTCGCCCGCGGTCACGAACACCATGTCGGCACCCTTCAGGGCTTCCTTGATTTCGTCACGGGTTTCGGCCGCGGCGCCTGCGCCGATCTCGGGTCGTCCGCCGGCCCCCAGGCCGCGGGTCAGTTCCTGCCCGATCGAAATCTTGATGTCGGCGTCACAGGCCTGCAGGGCCTGGGCATCGGTGTTCACCGCGATGAACTCGACGCCGCGTACTCCTGCGTCGACCATTCGGCTTACCGCATTGGTACCGCCGCCTCCGCAGCCGACGACCTTGATTACCGCCAGGTATGTGCTCTCCATCTTTCCGATCCAAATCTTAGCTTTGAGTTGAAGCCTCCGGAGGTGGCACTCTTGACAACCGCTTCAGGGTTGCCGAGTCAGCCGGATCTCCGGAAATTGCGCTCAACGTAGGGCATTATGACTGATCTGTCAACGTGACGAATGCCATCCTGCAGGGTCGATCCCTCAACCACCAGTCGAGGGTTTAGCAACCTTCAAGCTGTGATCGAGGGTTAGCTATCGGTCGGCTATGGCTCCCCTGCCTCGCCCGCTTCAAGCCAGATCGCAAGCGGCTTTGACTGCCGGTTCCGCTCAGCCCGCCGGGGCGGCGTCGACGGCACCTTCAGCACTCGTCTCGGGACTCTCAGGCTCCGGCACTTCGCTGCTTACGGCCGGTCGTCGGGGAACCGTCAGGTCGACATAACTGCTGGTGTCGAAGCCGGGGTCGGCGATCAGGGCCGCCGCCGCCCGCCATTTCTGGTCGGCGTGTGAAGGGTCACCGAAGAGCAGGGTCAAACCGTTGTCCAGTTCGACTTCGACTCCTTCCGGGGTCGTGTGACTGCCCGCGATGAAGGATCTGATCGCGGCCGGGGCGGCGCCGAGCACCAGCGCCTGCCGGAGCGCCCTTCCGGTCAGCAGCTGACCCGCGGCGTTCGGAGGCGGGTCCGATTCCTGGTCGTTCGATGCGGCCGGGTCCCCGTCACCGATCAGGGGCAGAGAACTTTCTTCGCCGGCTGCCGGGCCGAGCACGGTACCGTCGGTGGCGACCAGCATCGCGGTCGACCCGGCTCCGTAGATGGAGCCATCCTCCCGCATGGTCAAGGTGACCGTGGCCGAATCGGGGAAGGATGCTTCGATCCGGGCGTCAGCGACTCGCGGAAAGCGGGAAAGCTCCTCGTCGAGGATCCCGGGCTTGAGGTGCAGAGTCGTCATCTCCCCTACGGCGGCCCTTACCGCCTGGTCGATCTGTTTGCCTTCTTCGTCCTTGCTGCTGATCCCGACCACCTCGAGGTTCTTGATTGCGACCAGCGACGAGTCACGCAGCCAGAACTGGTACCCGGCCACCAGAGCGAGAAGAAAGAGCAGCCCGGTAAAGGCGAGCAGCCGGAAGCGGTAGCTGCGTCGTTCCCGCTTGTCGGCCAGCTCCGAGGTACGGGAAACCGGGTTGCGGTCGGAAGCGCTCTTGCCGCGGGCTTTGCCACTCTTGCCCCGCTTTGACGTGCCGGCGCTCACTTCTCGACCAGCCGGTCCGAGAGTTTCGTGATGTCACCGGCGCCAAGGGTCGCGATGATCGCGCCCTCGCCGGCTCGCGAGCGGACGATCCGCTCCGCCGCCGCGAGGTCCGGTGCCCAGTAGGCCGGACGGCCACCGGACCGGTCCGCCGTCGCCCGCAACACGTCCAGTCCGCTCACCCCCGCCAGCCGGCCGACCGGCTCCTCCCGGGCGGGATACACATCGACCAGCACGACCTCGTCCGCTGCGGCCAGCGAGGCGCCGAACTGCTCGCTGAAGATCCTGGTCCGGGAGTAGAGATGGGGCTGGAAAACGGCGACCAGCCGATCCGGGTCGAATTCGCGCAGGGCGCTCAGCGCAGCCTCGACCTCGGTCGGGTGGTGGGCATAGTCGTCATACACCCTGGCTCCGTCACACTCGCCCTTGAACTCCTGCCTGCGCTTCACTCCGGTGAAGCCCCGCAATGCCTCGACCACGTCGGGTTCCTCGAAACCGGCCGCGACCAGGACGCCGATCGCCGCCCGGGCGTTCAACCGGTTGTGAGCTCCGGGCACCGAAAGGCCCAGTTCGGCGGGGCCGGGTCGACCCAGATCAAAAGGAACGATGTCGCAACCGGCGGAACCGAGCTGGTTCGCCAGTTCCCGGTCGGCGGCCGGCAGGATCACCGTACGGGCGCGGGAAGCGAAATCATGGAAGGCTCCGCGGAGTTCGGCCAGGTTGTCCCAGCGAGCGTGATGGTCCATCTCGATGTTGGTGATCAGGGCGATCTCGGGTTGAAGCGTGAGGAAGCTTCCATCCGACTCATCGGCCTCGACCACGACCCACTCGCCATCCCCCCATCCGCTGTTGGCGGCGGCACCTCCGGGACCAAACCCGGGCAGCTCACCGCCGATGAAGAAGCTCGGATCCCCGCCGAGTTCCTTCAGCGCCCAGGCCAGCATCCCGGTCGTAGTCGTTTTGCCGTGGGTTCCGGCGACCGCGATCTGGCGCCGGGCCGAGCAGAGTTCTGCCAGCAGCTCGGAACGGTGCTTCACGGTCTGCCCGCGCTCCCGGGCGGCGGCCAGCTCGGGGTTCTCCTCGGGGATCGCCGTCGAGACAACGACTTCCGCTCGCGCCGGCAGGTTCGAGGCGTCATGACCGATCGACACTTCGACCCCGCCTTCTCGCAACCGGATCACATAGGAGGATTCGGAACGGTCACTGCCGGTGACCACGGCTCCAAGCTGGTTGGCAGCCCAGGCGAGCCCTGACATCCCGGCACCGCCGATCCCGATCAGATGTATTTCCCGTCCTTGCCAGCTCATGCCAGCTCTCCGGTCAGGGCGACGATCTCGTCGGCCACATCCACGGCCGCTCGTGGCCGGGCCAGCGCTCTAGAAGCGGCCGACATCGCGGCGAGGCGACCCGGATCGCCGAGGATCGCGTTTACCTCGGACAAAAGCCGCTCGGGGTCGAGGGCGGAATCCGGCACGACCACGGCGGCACCCGCTTCGGCCATCCAGTTTGCGTTGGCTGTCTGGTGGTCACCGGTGGCGTACGGGTATGGCACCAGAACCCCGGCCCGACCGAGCGCCGCCAGCTCGAAAACCGACGCACCGGAACGGGCCAGCGCCAGGTCGCTGGCGGCGATTCCGTCGCCCATGTCGGGTTCGTACTCGAGCAAGGTGTAGCCGTCCGGATGGGCGGCCGAGCCGAGTCGCTCCCGCAGCTCGGCGTAATCGCGGGAACCGGAAACGTGGATCACGTCGAAATCACGTTCCGGGCGCTCGGCGAGTGCCTCGACCGCGGCGAAGTTGACACTGCGGGCACCCTGGCTTCCTCCCATCACCAGCAGACAACGGGCTTCCGGGGCGATACCGAACCGTGCTCTCGCTGTGCTTCGGTCGGCGTTCAGTACTGCCCGTCCGACCGGGCGGCCGGTGACCCGCACGTTCGCTCCGCTCACGCCTTCGATTTCGAAAGCAAGGCAGAGCCGGTCTGCCCGCCGGGCCAGGATCCGGTTCGCCAGACCGAGGTGGCGGTCAGCTTCAGTCAGGACAAGGGGCAGTTTGAGTCGCCGGGCCGCAACACCGGCCGGACCGGCCACGAAACCACCGCCTCCCACGACCGCATCGGCCCCGCGGGCCCGGATCAGTCTGCGGGCCCTGGGCACGGCAGCGACAGCCTGAACGACCGCGCGGGCCGCCTTCACGGGGTTCTTTCGGTCGATCCCGGAGAGGTCGAGCAGATCGACCTCGTAACCGGCTTTCGGCACCAGGTCGGCCTCGATTCGTCCGCGGGCCCCGAGGAAGGACACGCCGAGTCCTCTATCTCGAAGCTCGTCGGCTATGGCGAGGGCTGGCACTATGTGCCCCGCCGTACCGCCGGCCGCTATCACGACGTTTGCCACCGGATGTCCTTCGGTTTGCTGGTCTTGTTTCGCCTTCACCGTCGATCAGGCGCAGTTTTGCATCCCGTCCCGGTCCCCGGCCTGTGACCGGTTTCCGGACGGTCGCGGCCTGCCCTCCCCGGGCCACGTTGAGAATCAGGCCGATCGCGATCAGGCTGACGATCAGGCTGTTGTTTCCGTACGAGACCAGTGGCAGCGGCACTCCGGTCAGGGGTGCCCAGCCCATCACCGCGTAGAGATTGATGAAGGCCTGGATCAGGATCAGTCCGGTAAGGCCGCCGGCGAGAATGCGCCCGTAGTCGTCCTTTGCCTTGCGGGCAATCTGGAACCCGGCGTAACCGAGCAGCCCGTAGACGAGGATCAGGGCAAACATCCCGAGGAAGCCGAACTCTTCGCCGATGACCGCCGAGATCATGTCGGTGTGAGCCTCGGGCAGGTAGAAAGCTTTCTGGACACCGTTGCCGATTCCGACCCCGTCGAAGCCGCCGGAGCCGATCGCGATCTTGGCCTGGATCACCTGGAAACCGTTACCGGTCACATCCGAGTCAGGGCTGAGAAAAGTGAGCAACCGGTCCCGCCGGTATGGCGCAATCAACGCGAATATAAAGGCCACGGCGCCGACCGAACCGGCCAGCAGGCCGAGGTCACGGGGCCTCGCCCCGGCCGCGAAGAGAGTGACGAAGACGGCGAACACGGCGACCATGGCCGAACCCATGTCGGGCTGGGCGAGCACCAGCATGAGCGCAATCCCGGTCATGCCGAGATAGGGCCCCATCTCACGAATCGAATGGAGTCGGTCCGGCCGGTCGGCCAGCAGATTCGCTCCGTACAGGACCAGTGCGACTTTGACGAACTCGGCGGGCTGTATCTGGACCGGGCCGAAAATGAACCAGCCCCTTGTCCCGTTGATCGCAGCTCCGATGAAAAGCACTAGGAAAAGAGCGACGACGCAGCCGATCATGAACTTCGGTGTCATCTCCCTGAAGCGGCTGAGACTGCCTCGCATCACCAGCCAGAGGCAGAGCAGCCCGATGGTCACCGCGACCAGGGTCTTCTTGAGGTAGAAGGTGCTGTCGGCCAGACTGCCGTCACTGAGGATGCGGCTGGTCGAGCTGGCCGAGAACACCATGACGACCCCAAAGGCAAGCAGGATCATGGTCGCGGTCAGCAGCAGGCTGTACTCGGTCGAGTAACCGCCCTTTGAGACCTTGGCGGGCCGGAGGGCGCTGCCGCCGGCCCGCTTGCGAATCCCGGCCGATTTGCGACTTGTCTGCCGACCCTCAGACATCGAGTTCCTCCACGAACCGGCGGTACGAGTCACCCCGGTCCTCGTAATCCTTGAACTGATCGAAGCTGGCGCAGGCCGGTGAAAGAAGAACCGCCTCCCCCGGGGTCGCGGCGCCGGCCGCCTCGGACACTGCCGCCTCGAGGTCTTCGCAATAACGCACGATCTCAACCTCGGCTGGTTCGAGCACCTGCCCGATCTCGTCGGCGGTCTCGCCGATCAGGTAAATACCCCGGCAGGTCTCGGCCACCGGCCCGATCAACTCGTCGAAGGGCTCTCCCTTGACGGATCCGCCGAGGATCAGGTGAAGGGTCCGATCCGAGGAAGCGAGCGCGGCCAGCGTGGCGTCGACGTTGGTGGCCTTGGAGTCGTTGATGAACACGACGCCCTCGATCTTGGCGACCGGCTCGTAGCGGTGCGGGACCGGCGGAAAGCTCATCAATCCGGCGGCGACCTCTTGCGGAGTCAGCCCGAGCGCCAGAGCCGAGGCCGCACCGGCCATCGCATTGGCGACGTTGTGTCGGCCGATGATCCGCATCCGGGAAACTTCGATGAGGGGTTCGCTCTCAACCACGATCCAATCGCCCTCCAGAGTGATCGCCACAGCGGACGCTCCATCGGTCGAGAATCGGATCGATGAAGCGGCGGTCTCGATGTCCGCCAAAGCGGGATCGTCGGCGTTCAGTACCGCGACGTCACCTGGGGCCTGATTGGCGAAGATCCTGAGCTTGGCCTGGCGGTAGGAATCCATGTTGCCGTGACGGTCGAGGTGATCCGGACCGAGGTTGAGGAAGACCGCCACCTCCGGCGAGAAGTCGGTCGAATCCTCGAGCTGAAAGCTGGAGCATTCGCAGACCACAGTGCCGACGTCCTCCCCCGCAAGGGAGTCGAGCGCCACTTCACAGACCGGGTGTCCGACGTTGCCGGCAGCGGAAACCGGGCGGCCGGCCGAACGAAGCAGGTGGGCAGTCAGTTCGGTCGTGGTGGTCTTGCCGTTGGTGCCGGTGATCGCGACGAAACGTGCTTCGAACAGGCGCCAGCCCAACTCGAGTTCGCCGATCACCGGAATTCCGCGACGGGTCGCTTCGGCGATTACTTCAGCCGACTCGGGAACACCCGGGCTCTTGATCAGCGTGCCTGCTCCATCGAGCCGATCCGTTCCGGGAACCGACGTCTCGAAGCCGATCCCCGATTCCCGCAGGGCTTCGAGCCCTTCCGGCTCTCCGGAGTCAACGCCGAAAACGGCTTCTCCATGGGCTTTGAGCGCCCGGGCAGCGGCAATGCCGGAGCGTGCCAGGCCCACCACGAGAAAAGGCCCTTGGGGAAGCGGCGGGCGGGCCTTCGATGAGCGGACAGACTCCACTCAAGAGTCTTCCCCACCCGACCCCGATTCCCTGCCTGAAAGCCGAAATTCCACATGGAGGTTGCCCAATACCCGGAGCCACGGCATCTGGCGGACGGTGCCGCAGGTTTACCCCCTATTGGGTGCGTAACCTGCGGCACCATCCCCAACCAGCGGGGGACGCGACCGTCCCGGGCCCCTCGACCGGGATCAGCGGCCGATTGAGTGTTGGTAGATCGCGAAGCCGATGCCGGAACAGACTGCGGCGATGATCCAGAATCTGAGCATGATCTTGGTTTCCGACCAGGCCATCATCTCGAAGTGGTGATGGAGTGGCGCCATCATCAGGACGCGGCGGCCGAAGGTCTTGAAGGAAAAGACCTGAACCAGCACCGATAGCGCTTCGATCACGAAGATTCCGCCGATCACGATCAGCAGCACCTCGGTCTGGGTCATCACGGCAAGCGCACCTATGGCGCCGCCTAACCCGAGAGAGCCGGTGTCGCCCATGAATATCGTCGCCGGAAACGCGTTGAACCAGAGAAAGCCGATGCAGCCGCCGACCAGGCAGACCGAGAAAAGCGCAAGGTCGTGCTGGCCGACCGTGATGTAAGAGATCGCCGTGTAGGCGAGCAGGACGATCGCGCTCGAGCCCGCAGCGAGCCCGTCGAGACCGTCGGTCAGGTTCACCCCGTTGGTGGCTCCGGCGAGAACCAGGAAAACGAGGATGAAGTAGGCGACCGGACCGATGTCCCAGGTCAGGTCGGAGATCCGGAAGTGGATCACCGGTTCCAGGCCGACCTCGTGCCGGGCCACCCACCAGAGGATCAGGGCGAGGACCACCTGGCCGAGCAGCTTGTACCGCCCCGGAAGTCCCAGTGATCGCCGTTTGATGATCTTGATGTAGTCGTCGGCGAAGCCGAGCGCCGCACAACCGAGCGCAACGCCGAACACTGTCATCGAAGCAGCGTCACGCTCGGAAAGGACCAGGAAGGGCACGATGATCGCGGTGAAGATGATCAGACCTCCCATGGTCGGGGTGCCTGCCTTGGTCTGGTGGCCGGCCGGTCCCTCCTCGCGGATGTGCTGACCGAACTCCCGGCCGCGCAGGAAATCGATGAAGCGCGGCGAGAGAAAGAGACAAATGAGCATCGAAGCCATCGCTCCGATCACGATTTCGCCCATCAGGCTGCGCTCCCGTCACCGTTTGCCGCTGAACGGCTGCCGGTGGTGACGTGCCCGGCGGTGACCAGTTCGGTCACCCGCTCGAGCCCGGCCGCGCGGGAACCCTTGACCAACGCCACGGTTTCCGGTCCCAGTCGTTCGGCCAGAAGCCGGGCGGCCTCTTCGGGATTGCCGGCCTTGAGTTCCGGGTCATAGGAACGAGCCAGGTCACCCACGCCGATCACTTCGATCCCCAGTTGCCTCGCCAGGGCCCCGATTTCCTCGTGGAAACGGACTTCGTCCGGTCCCAGTTCACCCATCAGTCCGAGTACCGCCAGCTTTCGCGGACGGTCGATCCCGGCCAGGTACTCGAGAGCGGCGCGCATCGAAACCGGGTTGGCGTTGTAGCAGTCGTTGATAATCAGACCTTTGTCGCCGAGGTCGATGTGCTCGTTTCGAAAGCGGGAAAAGGCGATGCTCCCGGTCTTGGAAGCGAGTTCGGCGGGCGCGAATCCGGCCGTCACCCCGACCGCGATGGCGGCCAGCGCGTTGACCAGGTTGTGCGGTTCGGCAAACGGGAAATCGAAATCCTGCTCACCCTGGGGAGTGATGATCCTGGCCCTCGTCGCACCGGCGAGCGTCTCGACGCTCCCGGTCCGAACGTCACCTTCGCCGCCAAACCGGACCAGCCCGGGCACCCGGTCCAGATGGGGTTCGAGGTGGCCCGCCGCGAACGGCACGACCATCGTCCCGTCCGGTGTGACGGCCTTGATCAATTCCGCCTTGGCAGCGGCGACAGCCTCGATCGAACCGAGCAATTCAACGTGTACGGGGCCCACGTTCGTGATTACACCGATGTCCGGCTCCGCAATCATTGCCAGTTCGGCGATCTGTCCTTTACCCCGCATAGCCATCTCAAGCACGAGGGTTTCGGTTCCCGACGGCGCTTCGAGCACAGTAATGGGGAGCCCGATCTCGGTGTTGAAATTCTCGGCCGATGCGTGAACCGCACCTGGCAACAGGGCCCGGGTGATGTCCTTGACCGAGGTCTTGCCGACCGAACCGGTGACCCCGATCACGGTGGCCCCGAGCTCGCGGCGCCATGCCCGGGCCAGCATCTGCAGGGCCAGCAGCGGATCATCGACGGCGAACACGAAGCCGCCGGAATCGGCCAACTCGCCAGCCCGGTCGGGAGTGACGACCACGCCCCAGGCACCCGCGTCGAACGCCCCGGCGGCATGCTCGCCGCCGTCGCCGGCTCCCGAAGTGAGTCCGAAGAAGAGCTCGCCGCCCTCGATCTTCCGCGAGTCGATCTCGGCCCTGGCCGGCACGCCGCCGTGACCGCGGGAGACAACCTCCGCGCCCATCGCAGCTGCCATCTTTTCTGTCGTGAGCTCGATCACGCCGGCTTCCCGGCCTGCTCACGCAGGTGCCGGCGAGCGACATCCCGGTCGTCGAAGGGGATCTTCCGGCCGTTCTCGAATTCCTGGCCCTGTTCGTGTCCCTTGCCGGCGATCACCACGGTGTCCCCCGGTCCGGCCTCGCGGATCGCCAGGCCGATCGCGCGGTCCCGATCCTCCTCGACCAGTACCGATTCCCGATCCTCGATCCCGGCCAATACGTCCTCGATGATCCGGGTCGGCTCTTCTGAACGCGGGTTGTCGGAGGTGATCACCGCAAGGTCGGCCAAGGTCGCGCCGGCGCGTCCCATCAGCGGTCGTTTGGCCCGGTCCCGGTCGCCGCCGGCCCCGACGACCGCGATCAACTGGCCGGCGGTCAGGTCGCGGGCGGCCCGCAGCACGTTCTCGACCGAATCGGGCGTGTGGGCGTAATCGACCAGCACCGCGAACCCCTGGCCTTCATCGATCGGCTCGAAGCGCCCCGGCACCCGGCCCGCACCGGAGAGACCGGCTACCGCCTCGTCCGGGTCGACCCCGAGAGCGATTGCCCCGGCCAGCGCGGCGAGTGCGTTGGCCACGTTGAAGCTGCCCGGCAGTCCGGTCCGCACGGCGAACTCACCGTGCTCGCTTTGTACCGCGAAGCTGGCTCCGGAGGCATCAAAACTGATATCCAGAGCCGAATAATCGGCCGCTTGACCGCTCGCCGAGTAGGTCAGGCAGTCGAACTCGGCGGCCAACCGTTGTCCGTACTCGTCGTCCAGGTTGACCACCGAGGTGCCCGGACCAGCGGCGAAAAGCAGCCTCTTGGCCTGGAAGTAGTCCTCCATGTCATCGTGAAAATCGAGGTGATCCTGGGTGAGGTTGGTGAAGATGGCGACGTCGAAATCAATTGCGTCGGCCCGGTGCATGACCATCGCGTGGGAAGAGACTTCCATCACGCAGGCTTCGTCACCTTCATCGAGCATGCGCCGGAAGGATGCCTGGAGGTCGATCGCCTCCGGGGTCGTTCGCACCACTTCCTCCTCGACTCCGCCGATCACCTGTTTCACGGTGCCCATCAGGCCGCTGGGGATGTCCGCATGTTCGAGGATGTCACGCAAAAGGAACGCGGTAGTGGTCTTGCCGTTGGTGCCGGTTATCCCGGCCAGCTTCAGGTCGGCCGTCGGGTTGCCGTTGAACGCTGCGGCAACCGGAGCCATCGCCACCCTGGAGTCGGCGACGACAAGCTGGGGCACGTCCAGTTCCAGCTTTCGTTCGCAGACCAGAGCCGCCGCCCCGGCTTCGACCGCCGCCTCCGCGAAGTCGTGACCGTCGGTCGAAAGTCCGCGCACGCAAAAGAAGAGCGCTCCCGGAGCGACTTTCCTGTTGTCGAAGGCAAGCGAGGCTATGTCAGTTCCGGGGTCGCCGATCAATTCGGACGAGGCCAGATCCCGGGCAAGTTGGTCCAGCCGCATGACCATGATTCTAGAACTAGGAGTCGGGCGGGGTCCGATCCGCCCTCCATATGAAACCCGCCCCTTCCTCTCACATTCACGGATCGAAGGAAGCGACTCCGGCACAACTTTCACTGGTCGGTTGGCACGCCGAGATAAGGGAGCGTGAAAGCGGCGAGCTCTCCGAACCCGGGTGCGGCGGCTTCCGAACCTGTGTGTCCGTTCTTCGGCTCGTTGACCATGATCGAAACCACGATTGCCGGATCGTCGGCCGGTGCGATGCCCATGAATGAAGCCACGTATCGGGTGTCCGAGTAACCCTCTTCGGTCGCGATCTGGGCGGTGCCCGTCTTGCCGGCGAGGCTGTATCCCGGGACTTCCACCTCGGATGCGGTGCCCCCCGGGGCGAGCACTCCCTTCAGCATTTCCCTCACTTCGGCTGCGACCCGGGGTGAGACGATGCGCCGTCCCCTGTCCGCCGGGACCTCCTGACCATCGATCTTCTCGATCAGTCGCGGAGTCTTCAGCAGGCCTCCGTTGGCCAGCGCCCCGTATGCCTGCACCATTTGCAGGGGAGTCACGGCCAGGCCCTGACCGATCGGCAGGTTGCCGATCGTCGATCCCGACCACTCGCTGTAAGGAAGGACGATGCCCTGTTCCTCGCCGGGATAATCGATCCCGGTCGGCTTGCCGAACCCCCAGCGGTTGATCCACTTGCTGAACTTGCGCCCGCCGATCTCAAGTCCGATCGTCACGGCTCCGACGTTTGAGGACTGGGCGAGGATCCCGCCGACGTCAAGTGTGATCGTTCCCCGGGGGTGGCTCTCCTCGATGGTGCGGTCGTAGATCTGGATCGAAGGGGCGAGCGTGAAAGTGCTGGCCGGGGTGACCGTGCCGTCCTGCAGCGCGGAGGCGACCGTGAACGCCTTGAAGGTCGAGCCCGGCTCGTAGGTGTACGAGGTTCCCACGTTGAGCAGGTCATCAGGGTCGGCGGCGCTGAGGTCGTCGAGATCGACCGGCGGCCAGTTCGCCATCGCGAGGATGTCCGAACTCCTCGCGTCCATGACGATCGCCGACGCGTTCACGGGATCGTGATAATCGCCGATCTCGGCCAGCACCCTTTCGGCTTCGGCCTGGATCGTCGCGTCGAGCGTGAGCTGCACCGACTGACCGTCGTCAGCGTCGCGGACGTTGTCGAGGCTGATCGGATCCCCGAGCGCGTCCTTGACCAGGCGCCGCTCGCCGTTCACCCCTTTGAGGATCTCGTCCTTGCCGGCTTCGATGCCGGTCAGGCCCTCCCCTTCGTCGCTGACCGCGCCGATCACCTGGGAGGCGATCGAACCCTGGGGCCGCACCCGCAACGTGTCCGGAATCTGACCGATCCCCTCGAGGTTCAGCTTCTCGACCGCTTCGGCCTTTTTCAGGTCGACTTTGCGATCCACATAGGAAAATCCGCCGGGCTGTGTGATCGCATCAAGTACTTCATCCGCGTTCGAATTGAGTGCCTTGGCGACGGCCCGGGCCTCGGCCGGAGCGTCCTTGATCTGGTAAGGCGTCGCATAGATCGTGGCACCTGGTTCGGAACCGGCGAGGGGCTGCCCGTTTCGGTCCAGGATCGAGCCCCGGAGTCCGGGAACCTCAATGATGTCCTCCTGCTGGCTCGTTGCCTGGGAGGCCAGCGAATCGCCCTGCACCACCTGAAGCACGAAAGCCCGGAGGAAGAGTCCGAGCAGAAGGGCGAGGCTGACCGCGAAGAGCAGGCCGATCCGTTTCTCAGGCCGGCGTAGCCGCATCAGCCCCCGGCCGCCAGACGCTCGGCAGCCGCCGAGTAATCGGTCGGGCGAAAAGACCGGTAATAGATCGCGTCAGGTTCCGGCAGGACCATGCCTTCGGCCTCGGCCTGCGCCTGCACCCGGGGCAGCGAAAGCGCTGCGGTCTGTGCAGACTTGAGGATCGCGTTCTGACGTTCGATCGACTCGATCTGGGTCTCCAGCCTGCTCGCAGTCGAGCCGTAACTGACCGTGACCACGTTGATCGCGACGGTCAATAGCAACAGCGCTCCGATCGCGAAGATCCAGCGGCGGCCGGTCGAGACGGTACGGACGAGCCCGGACTCGGGGAAATGGGTGACCGCATGGGCGCTCTTGCCGATCAGGCGAAGACCGGAACGCTGGCGGGCGGCCGGGCGCCGGGTACCGGGCCGGCGGCGGACGGCCGGGCGACGACCGGGAATGCCCGGCCGGGCCGGAACCCGGGCCGGCAGGACTGGGACGGTGCGAGCCGGAGCGCCCATCAGCGGGCCTCCTCCCTCTCGGTCAGCTTGATCGCACCCCGGAGCCGGGCCGAACGGGCCCGCGGGTTGGCCTCGACCTCGTCATCGTCGGCCGATATGGGCCGGCGGGTCAGCACTTCGGCCTCCGGTTCGTGGCCGCAGACGCAAACCGGCAGCTCGGGCGGACAGGTGCAGCCGGTGGCCAGGTCGTTGAAGAATCGCTTGATGCGGCGGTCTTCCAGTGAGTGGAATGAGATGACCGCCATCCGACCGCCGGGGTCAAGCGTGTCCCAGGCGATCGGCAGCGCGGCGTCTACCGCCTCCAGCTCTCCGTTCACCGCGATGCGAAGCGCCTGGAAGCTCCGGCGGGCCGGGTGACCGGAGCCGAACCGGGCGGCAGCCGGCACGCCGGCTTTGATCGCTTCAACCAGCTCGGTGGTCGAATGAAGAGGCCGGCGAGCGATGATTTCCCGGCTGATCCCGTGGGCGTATCGCTCCTCACCGAGATCCCGGAGTACCCGGCTGATCTGCTGTTCGGTCCAGGTGTTGAGAATCTCTTCGGCCGTCAGACTCTGGCGCGGATCCATCCGCATGTCCAGAGGCGCCTCATGTGAGTAGGAGAACCCGCGTTCGGCGGCGTCCACCTGTAGCGAAGACATCCCAAGATCCATGTACAGCGCCGAGGCCCGAAACCCTTCATTTTGCAGGGTTTTCAGGGCGAGGGAAAACTCGGCGGCGATGAAGCGGGTCCGGCAGGGTGCCTGCGCGGCGAACTCCTGGAAGCGGGCCTGCGCGACCGGATCGCGGTCGATCCCGATCAGGGTCCCTTCCGGTCCGATGCGTTCCGCGACCAGCCGGGCGTGCCCCCCGGCCCCGAACGTGCAGTCAACAACCGTTTCTCCCGGCTGGGGTCCGATCAGATCCACAGTCTCGGTGGCTAGGACCGGCAGGTGACCACGCGGGCCCTGGTCGGGACGATCAGGGATCTGACGGGAATCGCTCACCTTGGCTCCGATCGGGGCGAGCCGCGCGGCGGCGCTCACTCCTCGCCCCCGGCCAGGTTCTCGGCGACTTCGTAGAACTTGTTCTGGAGTTCGGCGCTCTTCTTCTCCCACGCTTCAACCGACCAGATTTCGGCGTACTCGCC
>JAEYSQ010000089.1 GCA_023434465.1 Actinomycetes bacterium | reverse complement strand
GGCGGCCGCCAACCAGCGCCTCCAGGCGGTCGCCGCCGGCGTCGGGGACATCACTGCGCTGGTCGGTTTCCCCGATCCGGTCGGCGACCCGGTAGGCCGGGCAATTTCGGCCAACGCGACTGCGGTAATCACCAAGGGTGAGGTCCGCGCGAGTTACCACAAGCGGTTGTTGCCGAACTACGGGGTCTTCGACGAGTACAGGACATTCCGAAACGGATCCGGGCCGCTGGTTACCGAGGTCGGGGGAGTCCCAGTTGGCCTCACCATCTGCGAGGACTGCTGGGGGCCGAACGACCTGGTGTACGAGGACCTCGCGCCCGGGGCCGGGATGATCGTCAACTGCTCGGCCTCGCCCTACCATCGCGGCAAGGGACTCGAACGCGAGCAGATCTTCAGTCGCGTCGCCCGCGAGAAGGGCGTGCCGGTCGCGATGGCCAACCTGGTCGGTGGTCAGGACGACCTGATCTTCGATGGTGCCAGCGTCCTGGTCGGAGCCGATGGCGAAGTTCTGGCCCGGGCGGGCCAGTTCACGGAGGATCTGCTCATCTTCGACCCCGGCGAACAGCCGACTCCGGTGGCCGACTGGATGGATGACCTGGACGAGGTCTACACCGCGCTGGTCACCGGCCTGCGGGACTACGTGGTCAAGAACGGTTTCAAACATGTCGGCCTGGGACTTTCGGGCGGTCTCGACTCGGCACTTGTCGCCGCCCTCGCAGTCGACGCGCTCGGCCCCGAACAGGTGACCTGCGTAGTCATGCCATCCCCCCACTCGAGCGGTGACACCCAGTCCGATGCGCGCGAGATGGCCAGACGCCTCGGGACCGGCCTGATCGAGTACTCGATCGAAGAGGCAATGGCCCATTACGACCGGCTGCTAGGCGATGACGCGACTGGTGTCGCGGCCGAGAATCTCCAGGCCAGAATCCGCGGGAACCTGCTGATGGCGCTCTCCAACAGCCGTGGATGGCTGGTCCTGACCACCGCCAACAAGAGCGAGACTTCGGTCGGGTACTCCACGCTCTACGGCGACATGGCTGGTGGCCTCGCTCCGATCAAGGATGTACCGAAAACGCTCGTCTACGAGCTCTGCCGCCACCGCAACGGCTCATCGCCGGTGATTCCCGAATCGATCATCACCCGGCCGCCGTCAGCCGAACTGAGGCCCGATCAGCTCGACACCGATTCGCTTCCCGACTACGAAAAGCTCGACCGGATCCTGAGGATGTACATCGAGGAGGATCTTGGCCCGGCCGAAATCGCCAGCCGCGGAGAGGACCCGGCGCTGGTCGCGGACGTGATCGCCAAGGTCGACCGGGCCGAGTACAAGAGGCGACAGTCGCCACCCGGCCTCAAGGTCACGACCAAGGGATTCGGTCGGGACCGGCGCATGCCGATAACGAATCGTTACCGGCCTTGGACGGCCGATCAAGCGCTGCCCTAGGGCTTGACGAACTGGGAAAGGTCAGCGCCCTCGGGGGCTTCGCGGACGGCCATGGTCATCTGGGAAACGGCGCAGACCCTTCCCTCGCTGTCCTTGACCTCGGCCTTCCAGACCCAGGTCATCCTCCCCCGGTGAACCGCTACAGCAACGACCTCGACCTCGCCACTTGAAATCGGTCGCAGGAGATTGACCGAGATGCTCTGGCCCATCGCGATCCGGCCTTCCGGCAACACGGCCCTCGCGGTCGCCATCGAGCAGACGCTCTCGACCAGGCTGGCCATCACGCCGCCATGCATGATCGCCATCGGCTGTCGATGGTCGTCGCGCATCGTAAGACGCACGATCGCCTGATCGGGATCGGAGGAGATCCACTCGGTGCCGAGCAGAATGTCGAACGGGGATTCGGGAAGCGTCACGTCTGGCATCAGCGGGATCATATTCGTCGTCGCCCGGGCCGGGGCGTCGATTCCGGACCGCAGGCCGTCAGCCTACGGACCAGGTTCCGAAACCCGTAGGGTTTGCGCTCATGCCGTTGAGCGAGGACAGTCGGGCGCTGCTTCAGCTGCTGCTCGGACGAGGGAAGAGTTATGCCGACATTTCGGGCTTGCTCGGGATCGACGAGACCGAAGTTCGAAACCGGGCCGGCAAGGCGCTGGCCGAGATCGACTCCTCCGCTCCGGCTCCCGCCCCTGATCTGACCGATTACCTGCTTGGGCAGTCCGATCCGATTGACCGGGCCGACTTCCGCAACAAGATCGCTAGCGACCCCGCTCTGGCTGACCAGGCCGAGTCGCTCACCGACCAGCTCCGACTGCTGGTTCCTGGAGCGGACCTGCCGAATCCGGGCTCGGCCAGGGGCGGCAAACCCGAACCTGCCCCCCACACCGCTACCAGCACCAGCCAGCCCTTGAAGCCCGCATCCGAAGGCGAGCCGGCCACTCGACCGGAGAATGCCGGGGCTTCCGGTTCCGGCTTTTCCTCGGTCACCAGTCACCAGCGTCGCCTGATAGCCGTGTTGCTCGGGGCCGCCCTGCTGGCAGCTGTCGTGATCCTGCTGGTGACCGGAGTCTTCGGCGGCGGATCCGATGACGAGAACCCGGACAGTCCGGAAGCTTCCCCGACCGTGGCGGTACTCCAGCCGGTCGGCAACGAGCAGGGTTCCGGTCAGGTCCAGTTCGGCTTCGCCGGAACCACGCTAGCTGCGAATCTTCAGATCAACGATCTCGAGGCCAACCGCAAGGGGCAGGGCTACGTGATCTGGCTGTACGGGTCGACCGGCTCGTTTCCGATCTACGCGACGCGGGTTGGCGAAGCGGGCGCGATCAGCGGTCAGATCAACCTGAACGAGGCCGTGATCTGCCTGATCGCCTCCGATTTCTTCCCGACCCTGAGAGTCTCCCGGACCAACAACCAGGACTTCAACGAGGCGCTGAAGCAGGCCCGGTCGACCAACCGCCAGAACGTGAAGCTGCCTGAGTTCACGGGCAAGACGGTTCTCGAAGGCCAGATCTCGATGCCGCAGAATGCCAAGGACACGATCGTCCCGATCTGCAACGGCACCGCGAACCAAACCCAACCCGAATAGCCAAAGGCAGAGCCGCTTCCAACCATTCGAGGTTGTGAATGGAAGGGGCGGGTTCTACTCGGAGGGCGGGTCGGACCCCGCCCGACTCCTGTTCAACAATTTTCCGGGATTCATGATTCCGGTCGGGTCGAAGGCGTGTTTCAGGGCCGCCAGTGCGTCCAGCCCGGCGGATCCCAGTTCCCTTTCCAGGTAAGGCGTGTGGTCGGTGCCGGTCGCGTGGTGATGCGAAAGCGTGCCGCCGGCCGACTGGATGGCCTCGCAGGCGACCCGTTTGAGTTTCGGCCAGTTGACGGCGCCGCCGTCCTTGCCCTGGCTGGCCAGAACTGTGAAGTAGAGCGAGGCACCGTCGCGGTAGGCATGCGAAAGGTGGCACATCACGATGCCCTCCATGCCGTGATCGGCCAGCCCCCCTTCGAGGGCCGAGCGGACCGCTTCGTAGAGTGCCTTGTGGCCACTCCACTGCTGGGCGGTCTCCAGGGTTTCGACCAGTACCCCCCGGTCCATTAGTGCCTCCCGCAGATAGGGGCCGTGGAAGCGTCCCTTCGTCCAGCCCCTTCCGGCCGACTGTCCGAGAAATATTCCCCCGCCGCGCCGAATCTCCCGCGCGACCTCGGCCCTGCTCCGGTGCGCGGCGACGGAAGTGCCTTCGTAACCGGTAATCATCACTGAACCGCCATCCCGACCCCGCAACTTCAGGTATCGCCGGAACAGGGTGCCCGCTGCGCCGGAAGGCAGCGACATCGCCAGGTTCACCTCGGTTTCCGGCAGGTCCGAAACCCTGACGATGGTCGGCAGCATGTCGCTCTGGGCCAGTCGACGCACGATCTCGTTACCCGCCTCGAAGTCTTCGACGATCCAGGCTTCATAGCGCCTGGTCGCCGGCAGGGGTCGGATCCGCACGTCGACGTCCGGAATCACGCCAAGGATGCCCTCGGAGCCGATCACGACCTCGCGCAAGTCCGGCCCGATCGAGGTGTGGGGCGTAGCCAGAGTCGAAAGCTCGCCTCGCGGGGTGCTGAGTCGAATCGAGCTGACCAGCGAATCGAAGCGCCCGTAGCCGCTGGAAGACTGGCCGGCCGAGCGGGTCGCTGCGAAGCCGCCGATCGTCGCGAACTCGAAGGACTGCGGGAAGTGTCCGATGGTGAAACCCCGCGCCGCCAGGAGCGCCTCCGCTTCCGGCCCTCGGAGCCCGGCTCCGAGCCGCGCGGTGAGTGAGGTCTCGTCGATCTCTACTCCCCGCAGGGCGGTCAGATCGAGGCTGATCACGGTTCCGTGGCTACCAGCCAGGGGCGTCACTCCGCCGACCACGCTGGTTCCTCCGCCGAACGGCACCACCGCTACCCCGGCGGCGGCGCAGGCTTCGAGGATTGCCCCGATCTGTCCCGCGGATTCTGGCACCACGACGGCATCCGGAGCGAGTTCCAGGTGTCCGTTCCGGAGAGCGAGCAGATCCAGGTAGTTCTGCCCGTGGGCATGCCGGATTCGGTCCTCCGATCCGGTGAAGACCCGCTCCCGTCCCGCCGCAGCGATCACTGCCGCCGGAATCGGTTCCGCCGGCGGCAGGCTTACCTCGCTGATCCCGGCCGGTCGACCCTCACCCGTGGTCCCGATCCCCCGTTCCTGAAGCAATCGCTCCCCGGCTTCCCCGAGGTCGGCCGGTTCCGCCGGGTCCCCCCACCCCCACCAGCGCGTGTCCCGCCGTGGCTCGGTCATTTTCAAGAGCGACCTTCAAAGGCTTCGGCCAGCGATTCGAGCGCCGCGTCGAGCAACTCCCGCTGACCTTTCTTCATCGAGAATCCGGCGATCTTCGCGGTGCCACGCAGCGAGTTGACCGTGGTCAGGCCGACTTCGGTCGAACCGTCCGATGCTGTGAGCCGGACCTCTACCGACTGCCGCGCAAGGTGGGCCTCGTAAGGAGTTCCTTCCAGTTCGTGCTCCCATTCGTAGCGATCCGGCCTTGTCGCACCGGTGCAGCGGTAATCGAGCCGCAGCATGCGACCGGATTCGGCCCCCAACACGCAGGTCCATCTGGTCCGCTCCGCTCCGGCGCGGCCGGCCACGTCCTCGACCCGGACCACGCGCGGCCACCATTCCGGCAACCGGGCAGGGTCGCTTATCAGGTCATAGACCTGATCTGGCGTCGCCGCCACGATGGTCTTTCTGGTGACGGTCGGCACCCGGGTCTAGCTGTCGGCGAGTCGCCGGAGATCCCGTACCAGCAGGGCGTGTTTCAGTTCGCTGAGGACGGTCGCCATGCGCTCAAGGCTCTCGACGGCTTCCTTGCGGCGTTGGGGGTTGCGAGATGCGAGCTTCGGCGCGAGCAGGGTTTCGATCAGATTGACCTCACGGTCGGCCGAAGTCTTGAACAGTTTGAGGTTGCGGGCCCCGACCCCCGAACGGGCCAGTTCGTTTGCGGCCCGAACGATCTCCATGTCTGTCTCGTCGTAAACGCTACGGCCGCTTTCGGTTTGGGGAGTCACCAGTCCGAACTCGGCCAGTTCGCGCACGAACTCGGCCCGGGCACCGGTCTCCTCGATCACTTCCTCGAGTGAAAAGCGGGAGCTCGTGGTCCCGATCAACTTGGCCCGGCGGGCGGTATTTGAAGAATTGCCGGAAAGCCCGCTGACCGACGGTCCGGCGGCAAGTTCCTGGCGAATGACCCGCAGCGGCAGGAACTCGTCCCGCTGCAGCCGCAGCACCGTCCGCAGCCGGTCGACGTCCGCCTGGCTGTAGAGCCGGTAACCGCCCTGCGTACGGCGCGGGGTTACCAGCTTCTGGTCTTCGAGGTATCGAATCTTCGAGATCGAGACGTCGTCGAATTCCTTGCTGAGAAGTTTCGCGACTGCACCGATGGTCAGCGCCTTACGCGGTCGTCGCGGAGCCATCTGGGTGCCGTCGGCGAGGTTCTGGTCGCTGAGCGTCATCTCACTTCTCCAGGTAAGTCAGTTTGTATTTGCCGACCTGGATCTCGTCGCCGTCCTCGAGACGCTGGGACTCAATTCGCCTGCGGTTCACGTAGGTCCCGTTCAGCGAACCAAGGTCATCGATGTAGGTGCCGTCACCGCGGGCAACCAGCAGCGCGTGGTTGCGGGAGACGGTGACGTCATCGAGGAATACTCCGGCATCGGGGCTGCGGCCGATCGCGACCCGCTCCTCCTCCATCGGGAAGGTCTCTCCGGCCCGGCCGCCGCCGCTCCTGATCACCAGCGCAGCGCCGGTCCGCTCGACCTCGGCATCGATGTCGACCGCCTCGATCTCGCCGGTTTCACCGACCTGGTAAGTCGATGTTCCCTGTTCGTCTCCCCCTTCGCGACGACCGATGAAGTTGCCGCATTTCTGGCAGTAGTTGGCGGCCTCGGGGTTGATGTATCCGCATTCGGGGCAATGGGTCGCCATGCGGGCCATTATACGGGCCTACCCTAACCTTCAACTCCGGCTTTACGGTTGGGCCGATTCTTCCGGAGTGGCGGCGGCCTGTTGGGCATGGATCCGGTCCCGGCCGACCCGCGCGTAAAGGTAGGTGGCGATCGCACCCAGCACGACTCCCAGGGCGAGCAGCGCGGTCGGAACCCAGCTGTCCCAGACCATCGCCAGAAGCAGTGATGCCATCACCGGGAACACCGCGACGCGCCCGAACCAGTTGACCTCGATGTCGACCCCATGCGAGAGGCCCCAGCGAGCGAGGATCAGGGTCGCCAACTCCCGGATCAGCAGCAGTGCCAGCAACCAGCGCGGCATCAGCTCGAAGTTCCAGCAGACGACCAGGCCGGCAAGGATCGTCAGACGGTCGATCACCGGATCCATCAAGGCCCCGAGCCGGCTGTACTGGCCGGTCACCCGGGCAAGGAAACCGTCGACGTAGTCGCCGCCGGCGATCAGGAAGAAAAACAGCGCAGCCAGAGGGTCCCGGCCGTCACCGGAGTCGAAGGCGAGCAGGAGGAAGATCGGAATCCCGATCAGCCGCAGGTAGCCGATCAGGTTGGGCAGCGTGAAAGGCCGCAGCGGCTGGCCGGCCCGGGTCGGTACCGGTTCGGCTCCGGTCCGGTCGAGCCCGAAAAGCTTCCGGACCTTTCCCTTCCCGAACGGTGCCGCGTCGCCCATCAGCCGGAAAGCGAAGCGAAGAGCCCGGCGATCGCTTGCGCTCCGCCTTCCACCGGAATCCGGTGCTCCTCGCCGCTGCGTCGTTCGCTTCCTTCGTAGATACCGTCGGCCAGACCGCGTCGGCCGACCACGACCCGGAGCGGGCAACCGAGAAGTTCGGCGTCGGTGAGCTTCTGGCCAGGTCCGGCATCGCGGTCGTCGTAGAGCACCTCGAGTCCGGCTTCGAGCAGCTCTTCGTAGAGGCGGTCGGCCTGGGCCCGTTCGGGCTCTTCGGCCTTGGACAGGGAGACCAGGTGAACCTGCCACGGGGCCAGCGCCACCGGCCAGGAAAGACCTTTCTCGTCGGCGAACTGTTCCGCGGCTGCGGCGACGATCCGGGCCGGGCCGATTCCGTAGCAACCCATCACGACGGGTTGCTCCTGGCCGCTTTCGTCGAGGTAGGTGGCGCCGAGCGGCTCCGAATAGCGGGTGCCGAGCTTGAAGATGTTGCCGACCTCGATCGCCGGTTCGAGGGTGATCGGCTGGCCGTCGGCCGTCGTGTCTCCGGCGACGATCGACCGGATGTCGGCTTCGTCGAAATCGAAATCGCGGCCGGGTTCCACGCCTTTCAGATGCTGATCCTGAACGTTCGCTCCGGCAACCAGTCCTCCACCGGTGATCGCTGCGTCCTTGATGGTCCGGACCTTTGTCCCGACCGGACCGATGTATCCGGGAGGACCGAGTTTCTCTTCGATCTCGTCCTCGCGGGCAGGCCGGGAGTCGATCCCGAGAAAGTTGGTCAGTTTGACCGGGTTCACCTGATGGTCGCCGCGCACGAGCGCGAGCACGAACTCGCCCTCGTCGGTGACCACCGGCACCGACTTGATCAAGGCGCTCGGGTCGAGCCCGAGTCCGGTGGCGACGGCGTCGATCGTCTTCATGCCCGGTGTCTCCACGGTCTCCGGAGCTGCGAGCGATTCTCCGGACCGGATCGGAGCCGGATTCGACGAGGCGACCTCGACGTTGGCGGCGTACCCTTCGGCGATCGCCACCGTGTCTTCCCCGGCGTCGCAGGGTGCCATGTACTCGTGAGCGGCCGATCCGCCCATCATCCCGACGTCACTTTCCACCCGGTACCAGCGCAGGCCGGTACGGTCATAGATCCGGTCGTACGCGTCGATGCAGAGGTTGTAGGTCTCGTCAAGTCCGGCCTCGTCGCGATCGAAGCTGTAGGCATCCTTCATCGCGAACTCGCGGGTGCGGAGGATCCCTGCCCGGGGACGTGGTTCATCCCGTTCCTTGGTCTGGATCTGGTAGAGGAGCAACGGCAGGTCGCGGTAGGAGCGAACCTCGTGGGCGACGTGACCGGTGACACATTCCTCACCGGTCATCGCCAGCACCATCGGGGAACCCTTGCGGTCCTCGAGCTTGAAAAGTTCGTCGATCGCGTAGCGGCCGGTCTTTTCCCACGGTTCGGCCGGCTGCATGATCGGCATCGAAATCTCCTGCCCGCCGATCCGGTCCATTTCCTCCCGGATTATCTGCTCCGCCTTGCGATGCGCCCTGAGGCCGGCCGGCAAATAAGTCCAGAGGCCCGCCCCCATCTGGCGGACCATCCCGGCCCGGACCAGAAGTTTGTGGCTGATCGCCTCCGCGTCAGCCGGGGCGTCCTTCAGGGTAGGCAGGAGTGTTCGCGAGAGCCTCGTCATCGATGGCGCAGACTACCGTGACCGGCCAGGGTCAGGCCCGGGTGAACCGCCGTCCGGTCGTGGGAGAAACCTCCTCGTCGACCAGCAGTTTGTCGTTATCGGCCTTCTGCGAGGCCTCGTGCTCCATCCGGGCGATCTTCTCCGGGGTCAGATCTCCGGCGTTCTCATCCTCGATCTTCTTTACCCACGCTTCACCCTCCGCCGATTCGAGTTCGTTGAACTCGACCTGTCCACCGCGGTCGAGCGAGAGGTCGATCTGCTCGAACAGCGTTTCGACGAGCTGGGTCGTCGGGACCTTCTTGATCGCCTTGCCTTTCGCGAAGACGACCCCTTCGTTCTTGGCGCCCGCGATCCCGAAGTCCGCTCCCTTGGCTTCCCCGATCCCGTTGACCGCGCAGCCCAGTACCGCCACCTCGATCGGCTCCTCGTAGGTTTCGAGTCGCTGCTCGACCTCTGCCACGACCGCGTCCATGTCGAACTGCAGGCGTCCACAGGTCGGACAGGCGATCAGCACCGGGCCCCGCTCGCGGAGCTTCAGGGCCTTGAGGATTTCCCAGGCCACCTTGACCTCTTCTTCGGCGTGGAAAGTCGAGAGGCTGATTCGGATCGTGTCACCGATGTCGTCGGCCAGCAAAGCACCCAGGCCCACCGCGCTCTTCAGCGAACCGGACCACTTGGTACCGGCCTCGGTGATGCCGAGGTGGATCGGATAGGGGATCTTCTCCGAGAGCAGGCGGTTAGCGGCGATCGTGTTCGGCACGTTGGTCGACTTGATCGAAACCTTGAAGTTCGTGAAGTCGAGGTCCTCCATCAGAACGACGAATTCCGCCGCCGCTGTGACCAGGGCCTCGACCGGATTTTCCCGTTCCAGAGCGTGGAGGTGCTTGGGCAGAGAACCGGAGTTGACGCCGATTCGCATCGGAGTGTCCCGGCGGTTGGCCAGCTCGGCGACCTCGGCAACCTTGTCGCGCCCCCCGATGTTGCCGGGATTCAGCCGGATGCAGTCGGCGCCGGCCTCGATCGCCTTCAGTGCCAGGGTGTGGTTGAAGTGGATGTCGGCGATGATCGGGATCGGCGACTGCTTGACGATCGTCTTCAGCGCCTCGATGTCCTTGTCACGGGGAACTGCGACCCGGACGATGTCGGCTCCGGCTTCGGCGACCTTGTTGATCTGGTCCATGGTCGCCTCGAGGTTGGCGGTCTCGGTCTTGGTCATGGTCTGGACCGCGACCGGAGCCCCGCCACCGACCGGAACCCGGCCGACGAATATCTGTCTTTTCGATGCCACTGCCTATGCAGGCTACCGGAGCAGCCTGCGGCGCTATCTACCCGCCCACGCCTCCAATACCCAGCCCAGATCCTCACTCGAAGCGGCCGGATCGATTATCAGCTGCTTCGCGTCTGGCTCGTGGGCCTGGCCGGTGATTCGCCGGGCGGCCGAACTGATTCCCCGCTCTAGTGCGCCAGGCTTGCGCTTGGGCAGGACTCCGCGGTCGATCCGCGCGTCGGCTTCGTGGACGAGGGTGAGGCCGAGCGCGTTCGAACCTGCAACCCACTCCAGGCTCGAGGTCACAGCCGCGCTGAAATCACCGAGTCCACTCTCGGTCGCTGCCCGTAGCGCCATCGGCGCGACCGCAACCTGGGTCACGGCCAGAATCGGGTAGACCACGGCGGCTTCGGAGCGGATCGGGTCGATCAGGCCCGGCCAGGAGCCATCCTCTCGCTGAAGCGCGAGCAGCGCACCGGCCAGGCGGTCGGCTTCGGTTCGCAGTCCTTCCTCCCCGGCCCGGATCAGTTGGACCAGCGCGTGGAGCAGGTGAAACTGCCCGTTCACCGGAACCGCCGTGCCCAATCTCCGGGCGTGGACGTCGCGGGAGAGCCCTCCCGGCGTCAACCGGGAATTCAGCTCGGCCTTCACCTCTCCGATCAGCGAGGTCGCCGGATCGCCGGTCAGGACCGCCGTTTCCGCCAGGCCCGAAGCCAGCCAGGCGAGTTGTTCGGTAGGTAGTCGTTCCAGACCGCCGACCGTCGCCCGCCGAATCAGTCCGTCGATCTCGCCGATCGCGACTCCTCCGGCACGTGATTCCGCCCAGAGCGCGAGCCCGAGCTCGCCCGGGTTCACTTCGCTCCCACCGAGGTCGCCGAGGATCCGGGTTCGCAGCGCCCCGGTCGAGAACGGCTGGCCAGCCTCGGATTCCTCGACCCGCAGCAGCCCGAGCAGCACGACGATTCCCGCCTGGAGCGCGGTGGCCGGCGAGGTCTCGTCCTCCACCCCCTCGATCCGCGGAGTCGCCCGAAACAATCCGCTGGCAACCTGCAGCTCAGGCAGACGCTCCAGCGCGATTCGTTCCAGCGACCTTGGCTCGATCATTGCACCGAAGTTATATCCGAGCCTCCCGGCGCCGATGACGTTTCGGGTCGAGGAGGCGGACTACGTCAGCCCCGCCTCCCCACCACCGGGCTTACGAGTAGAGGTCCTCGATCACCGATTCGTACTTCTCGGCGATCGGCTTGCGTTTCAGCTTCATGGTCGGGGTCAGTTCGTCACCACCGGGCAGCCACTCGCCGGGGATCAGCTTGAATTTCTTGATCTGCTCGACCCGGGCCATCTTGGCGTTCGCCTCTTCGACCGCGGCCGTGATTGCCGCTTCGACCCGCTCGTCTCCAGCCAGATCCTCGAAGGATCCTTCGATTCCGTTCTGACTGGCCCAGACCGGTGCGAAGTCGGGGTCGAGCACGATCAGGGCGACGTTGTACGGACGGCCGTCGCCGACCGTGACGGCCTGGTTGATCAGCGGCGAGGAGACCTTGATCTGGGCCTCGATGTTGGCCGGCGACATGTTCTTGCCGGCCGCGTTGATGATCAGCTCCTTCTTGCGATCGAGAATCGAGATGTAACCCTCTTCGTCGATCTCACCGATGTCACCGGTGAGCAGCCAGCCGTCGACGATCGTCTCGGCGGTCTTCTCGGGTTTGTTGCGGTACTCCTTCATCACGAACGGGCTGCGGCAAAGCAGTTCGCCGTCTTCCGCCACCCGCATCTCGACCCCGGGGACGGGCGGTCCGACCGTCCCGATCTTGATCCTCGACGGCGGGTTGATCGAGATCACGCCACAGGTCTCGGAGAGCCCCCAGAGTTCGCCGACCGGAATCCCGATCGCATGGAAGAATTCGAGCACCTCGACCGGGGGCGGCGCGGCGCCGGCGCTGACCGCCACCGCCTCGTCGAATCCGAGCGCGACCCGCAGGTTCGAGAAAAGAGCCTCGTCGGCAGCGGCCCCTCCGGCTGCCAGCTCCGGCGGTACCTCCTGGCCGGCCTGTTCGAGCCGAACCTTCTGGATCGCCGCGTTGAGACCGGCCTGGGCCTTCTCGCGCTGTTCGTCCGGCAGGTTGGCCAGGTTGCTCTCGAGACCGGCCTTGAGCTTCTCCCAGATCCTCGGCACCGCGAAGAACCAGGCTGGGCGTACCTTCGGCAGGAATTCGATGATCCGCTTCGGGTCGGGGCAAATGTGAACTTCGAGGCCGTGCATGACCGGCGTGTAGTAGTTCGCGCCGCGCTCCGCGATGTGGGCGGCCGGCAGCCAGGAGATCACCCGTCCACCGTCCGGCGGAATGTCCAGCACCTTGTGCATGACCGTGGTCAGCATCGACATCAGGTTGCCCTGGGTCAACAGCACGCCCTTCGGCGGGCCGGTAGTACCTGAGGTGTAGATCAGGGTGAGCGGGTCGTCGAGACCGACGTCAGCGGCCAGCGGCGCCGGATCGAAATCAGGGTCCAGCGCTTCGAGCTCGGCCATGGTCATGTCACCCTGCTCGTTGTCGAGCACGATGACCTTCTCGAGGCCCGGCAGGTTCTTGCGCGCTTCGAGCAGGTTCGGCAGGTAGGCCTCTTCGGTGATGATCAGCTTGGAACCGGAGTCCTCGACCACGTACTCGATCTGGTCCGGAGCGAGCGTCTGGTAGATCGAGAACGGAAGGGCGCCGATCGACACTGCGGCCAGGTCGATCGGGATGAAGTCCGAGCGGGCTCCGAGCAGCATGCCGACGCGGTCGCCACGCTGCACCCCGAGAGCGTTCAGTCCGCCGGCGATCGAGCTCACCCTGCGGTCGACCTCGTTCCAGCTCAGCTCGACGTCTTCGTCCT
This sequence comes from Actinomycetes bacterium, assembly GCA_023434465.1. Lineage (GTDB taxonomy): Bacteria > Actinomycetota > Thermoleophilia > Solirubrobacterales > 70-9 > 67-14. The sequence goes on along the minus strand of JAEYSQ010000089.1, from coordinate 2,265 downwards.
CGGACTTGATCGCCAATTGGTCACCCTTGCGGGCGACGGTGGCCTGAAATGCCTCGTAAAGGTTCCTGAATTCCGGCTCGACTGCCGGACCGCCATCAAACTCGGTCACCGTCTCGGACGTCTGCACCTGCATCCTCCTTAGCTCTCTTCCCAAAGCGCTGCGTCCGCAACATTATCTACATGTGGTTCAGTCTCGGCCGGATGACCGCAAGAACCCGTTACCTGACGTTGAAGCCTTCTCCCGTTAATCGCCCGATGTCGTTGTTGAGGCCGAGCAAGAAGAGGCCGATTACGAGCATGAAGCCGATCAGGCCGGCTCTTTCCATCACTGCGAAGGGGACCGGACGGCCGCGGAACTTCTCGACGATGCTCCAGAAGATGTGACCTCCGTCCAGCGGCAGGAAGGGGAAGAGGTTGATGATGCCCAGCGAAAGGCTGATCAGGGCGACCAACGTAAAGGCCTCCCGGGCTCCGACATCGACCGCCTGGCGGGTGACTTCGTAGGAACCGACCACGCCCGAGAGCTGGTCGCGCTGTTCTTTTTCGTACAGTCGGGAGAGCGCTGTAACGGTGCTGGAGGTGACGAACCACATGTAATCCAGGGAGATCCGCCCGGCTTCGACCGGACCCGGGTTGGCATCTTCGAGTCCGAAGGCAAAGCCGAGCCGGCTGCGTTCGACCTCGGCGTCATACACCGGGGTGATCTGAAGGGTCTTCTCGGCTCCGTCCCGCTCGACCACCACGGTTGCCGGTTCGGCCGCTCGGCAGCCATCGATCAGTTCGCCGGCGCAGCGATGCGAGTTGATCTGGTCGGCAATCTGCTCCTGTCCGCCGCTCACCCCGTCGACCGAGATGATCCGGTCGCCCTCTTCGAGCTTCAAAGCGGCAGGGGTCCCGGACTGGATCCGCTCGACGTCCTGGCTGGGCTGCTGGATCCCGAAGGCAAGGACCCAGAGGATCAGGAAGGCAAGCACGATGTTGACCGCCGGGCCGGCTCCGATCACGACGATCCGCTTCCAGACCGGCTGGTGGTAGTAGCCGCGGGCCGCGATCTCCGGGGGTAGCTCTTCGTCCGGGTTCATCCCGGTGATCCGCACGAAACCGCCGAGTGGAATCGCTCCGATGCCGTACTCGGTCTCGCCCCGTTTGATCGAGACCAGTTTCGGCGGGAAGAAGAGGAAGAACCGCTCGACTCGCATTCCGGTCGCCTTGGCAGCGAAGAAGTGCCCTGCCTCATGGAGGATGATCAGGACACTGAAGGCGAGGAATGCAAGGAGGAAGCTCATATCGGGTTTCGGGCGAGCCGGCTCAGCTCAGACCGGAAATGATCTCAGAAGCGCGTTCCCGGCTCGCCTCGTCGACCGCAAAGAGCTCTTCGAAGCTCTTGGCGGGGCCGGTTCCGATGTCATTCAGGGTCTGTTCGATTACCCGGGCGATGTCAAGGAAGGAGACGCGACCGTCCAGGAAGGCGGCGACGGCGACCTCGTCGGCCGCGTTAAGTACGCAGGGTGCGATGCCTCCGGATTCACCGGCTTCCCGGGCCAGGGCCAGGCAGCGGAAGGTTTCCGGGTCCGGTTGTTCGAATTCAAGCCGACCCACGGTGGCCAGGTCAAGCCGCTCGACCGGTACGGCGGCCCGCTCAGGCCAGGTGAGTGCGTAGGCGATCGGGACCCGCATATCGGGGTGGCCGAGATGCGCAAGGGTGGCTCCGTCCCGCAGGTCGATCAGCGAGTGGACGATCGACTGAGGGTGCACGACGACCGCAATCCGGTCGTAGGGCAGGCCGAAGAGGTGATGGGCCTCGATCATCTCGAAGCCCTTGTTCATCAAAGTTGCGGAATCGATCGTGATGCGTCCGCCCATCGCCCAGGTCGGATGATCGAGCGCTTCCTCGACCGTGATCCCATGCAGGTCGCTGCGGCCCCGGAAAGGCCCGCCGGAAGCCGTCAGGACGATTCGCTCGAGCGCTTCCTCATCCTCGCCTTGGATCAGCTGGAACAGCGCCGAGTGCTCGGAATCGACCGGCAGCAGCCGGGCCCCGGTTGCCGAAGCCAGTTCGGTGACCAGTTCCCCCCCGATCACCAGGCTTTCCTTGTTGGCGAGGGCTACGTCGATACCCAAGGTGAGGGCGGCGATCGTCGGGCCGAGTCCTGCCGCACCGACGATTCCGTTGAGGAGAATGTCCGGGTTGGTCAGGCCGATCAGTTCCCGGGCCGCGGCTTCGCCTTCGAGGACGCTGCCGTCGAAGTGGGACCGGGCCTCGGC
>JAEYSQ010000081.1 GCA_023434465.1 Actinomycetes bacterium | reverse complement strand
GCGCGAGGTGCCTCGCCAGTCCATCTCCCGCTAGAGTCTCCACGCACGCTACGGGGCGTGGCGCAGTTTGGTAGCGCATTCGACTGGGGGTCGAAAGGTCGCTGGTTCAAATCCAGTCGCCCCGATTTTGAGTCGGCCTTCGGTGCTGATGCTTTACGCCAGCACGAGTTCAGTTCCGTCGGACCCATAGTCGGCCATCGCGACGCTGCGGATCGCCGGGTCTTCGTAGGTGTTCCAGTAGTAGGTCGCGGTCTGGGACGAGAAGAGTCCGGTGTAGATGGTCTTCTCGAATTCGCCTGAATCCATCGCCGCGCATCCGTCCACCATCGCGACTTGTTGCAGGGTGTGAAACGCGCGACTGACGTTCTCTTCCTCGCTTGTCTTCTCCGGGTAGTGCGCGTTGACGTATGCCGCACGTACGAAACGGGACGGCGAGTAATAGTCGCCCGGTATTCCCCGCATGTGCGAGCCGGAACCGAACGGGGTCAGGTGCGCCCGTCCCAGCACCGTGTCCTTCGGGAAATCCGGATCCGCGTTGAGGTAGTTACGCAGGTTCTCGTGATGCCAGCGGAAACCGGGCTGGTTGGCCAGAACGTCGACGTCGTCGTTGAACACGTTCATGCCATCACTTGTGTATTCCACGACGATCGCGCGCTCTGAATCACCGATGATCCAATGCAGAAGCGAGCTCGGATACTTCTCGTTGATCGGCCGGTCGACGATGGCCACATCGTCGAGCGCCGCTTCGACCTCGTCGACGCTCCTGAACTGCGCGGCCACCCACAGGGGAAACTCGAACGCGGCGACGTTCGTTGCTCCGTCGACCGGTTCCGAGGCATACTGCGCGTAGCCCGGGAAGTTGAGACCGGCGACAGCGATTCCCGCCTCGTTCCCACAGTCGAAGTAGAGCGGAGTGTCGTCTTCCACGATTCCCATGCCGAGTACTGCGTGACCGATACTTGTAACGGCGCCGAATGGCGATTCGGGCTGGTACCCCGTGGGGGTCAACAACACCTGTTCGCCGTAACCGTTGGTCCAATCCAGGTTGCGGGCCAGGTAGAGATTGCCGTTGCCGTCCGAAAACCGGATCCCAGTGCACATTTCGCCTCCTTCAAAGGTCGGAAACGGTGGTACCCAGCGCAGCCGGAATCACACGTTCTGGGAGGACTGGCTGAGTCGATTCGGGATCCTGGAGCTTGAAGTTGACGAAAACTGAACGTATGGTGTCCCCTCTCGTGAGCCAACGTCCGACTATGAGTGCCCAGGTCCAGGTCAGGCCATCTCACGGAAAGGCGGACGTGCGCCTCCTTCAGGGCGAAAGGCTTGAGCAGTACTGCGAAGACATCGTGCCGTGCGAGCCCAACCTTGAGTTTGCCGGAGAAAGGGTGCTTTTACTCGAAGGAGAATCTCCATCGAGATCGCCGGACCTAGGACTTCTGAAACAGGAGGGAACTTCTTACCTTGAGACTTTCGGGGGAGATCAGGAAAGCGTTGCGCAGGTTCTTGATTTGATCTTGCCTCGCGAGATATCCGCCAAGGTCAGTGCAATAGGTGCCTCGACAGTTCACGGGTGGCAGCTCGACAGCATTGCCCGGGCTGATATCGGCGTTCCGAACTCGCACACGTTCAGTCTTGAAACGGTTCAGATCGACCGGTTCGGGGATTGGTGCCAGTTAGGGGTCCATTTCGTCGTGTGCGACGACTGGTGCGTGGCGATGTGGCAGGCACCGCGAGATTCCGCCGGAGAAGAGATCCGGCCAGAGCGCAGGGTTCTACCTGGCACGAGGGTGTCCGTGGGGCAGACGCGGGTTACGGGTTTCTCGGGTCCGAGTCGGCTTGCGCGGTTTCTTCAGGAGTTGCTACGCCACCACGAGTACTCGGCGGAAGTGTTCAGTGCCTGCCTGGCCGATTGGGAGAGCGGATTCTTCGATGCGATCGGCGAACTCGATACTCAGGTGGAACGGGCAAGCCTCGTAGCTTCCCAGAGCCAACTGGTTCAGCTCCGGAAGTTCCTCGGTCGGCTTGACCATGCCCAGAGAAGCCTTGGTCGGCGAGCCCTCAATCAACCGGGGTTTCCCGGAGTCGTCCGAAATGAAGCGCTCGCGAGATCTACTGCCCTCGCGGACGAAATTGCGTCCCTGAGGAGAGATACGCATGCCGCCTACGCGCTCTTGGCCGGAGCGGCAACTGAAGAACAATCTCGCACCCTCAGGGCGCAAGAACAACGGATGCAACGGACTTCACTGGTTATCGGTCTCGTTGGTGGCGTGGTGCTCTGGCCAGGCCTCGTCGCCGCTTACTACGGCGCGGATGTGACCGGGTTGCCCGGCCAGGAGGCAGACACCGGACTTCTGGTGATGATTGTCGCCTCCGTGCTGGGGGCCGTCGCGTTCGGAGGCTGGGTGCTTCTGTACGGGCGTCGGCGTTGAATCTCAGCGTGACTGAAGGCTAACTCGACTGCCATTACTGAGCGAGACTTCAAGTTGCTGGCCCGGGAGAATCGGAGATGGGGGAATCGCAGCACCGGTTATGACGACATCGTTCTTACTCATGGCTTCACCGATGAGGTCAAGCTGGTCCGCGAGGGCGGCGATCACCAAGGGGATCTCGCCGATCAGGACTCGCGGGTCGACAGGTTCGGCTGGTTCCCCATTAATGGAGGCCAACAGCTCGATCCCCTGGAGCGTGTCGGGCTCGCATGGTGTGAACTCGCCGAGGGCTACCCGACGGTGGAAGATGTTGCCGGCGAGGATCTCTTCGACTCCGTTGACTGGCGTTAGGTCGACCAGTTCGATTGCGGCCGCTATGCCGCCGATCGCGGCCGCAGCTTCTGCCGCGGAAGCACCCGGACCAAGCTCGGAAGCGATACGGACCGCGACTTCGGCCTCGAAGAGCGGGTTGGTCCAATCGCCGACCAAGACCGAGTCCCCGGAATCGACCTGGCTGGCTTTCGTCAGGAACCCGACCAGCGGCTGCTGGATGCCGACGGCCTCCATGGCGACCTTCGTTCCGAAACCGGACTTCCAGCCCAACCGCTGCGCATCGGCGAACTCGGTCCGACGAAGCGCGACTTGACTCTTGAGGCCCTCAATCACTCTGTCGTCGTTTCGGTTCATGCGAGGAAGTGAATCAGACCGTCCCTGTCGCTTTCTCCGGCTACGACCCGCGCTAGGCTGCGGTCATGACCCAGGTAGTTCTGCCCGAGAGTTGCGGCAATTCACCGCGGGCCGCCTGGCTGAGGGACTTCAATCTCGCCTTCATCGAGGGTGATATCGAGAAGACGCTCGGTTTCGTGGCCGAGGACGTCACCTGGGAGCTGGTCGGTGAAGGGACGATCCGGGGTCGGGAGGGGATGAGGGCCTGGCTTCAGTCGATGGCTGCCAAGCAGGCCAGACGGGCCGAGTTCGAACACTTCATCACCCACGGAAAGGTCGCTGCAGTGAACGGAAGCTACGAGATGGAGAGCGGCTCGACGTTCCGATTCTGCGACATCTACGAATTCGAGAGCAACCGCAGCGACAGCCCGATCGTCAATTACACCTCTTACGTGATCCGGAGCTGAGATGGAACTCAAACCGAAGAAGTCAGACCAGCCGGAGAAGGAGCGGAAGAACGACTTCGCGCGGATCCACGGAGACCACCTGCGGGCGCTGCTCGATCCGGGAGAGGAGCTGCTCGGCGTCGCCGCGGCCAATTGGCAGCGGAGCATGTTCAAGCAGACGGTCAGCGCCGTCGGGGTGACCGGGAGTCGCCTGATCATCCAGCCGCTCGACCGCAAGGGCAAACTTGACGGTGCCGCGCCGGTCTTCATCCGTCGCGATGAGATCGCCAAGGGCAGCTACGGCGGGGGAGGAGGGATGGGTAGCTCACCGACCTCCGCGATCATGAATGCCTCCTCGATCGAGGTGAAGCTGAAGACGGCCGACGGCGAGAAGTACAAGCTTGCCCTGATGACCGGCGAGGGGTTTCTGGGTGGGCTGGCCGGCGGTCCTTCGCAACGGAACGGAGCCGAGGCCCTGATTGGTTTCCTCGATGCCGGAAGCACCATTTGAGCTAAATACCTATATCCCGATCAAGTATCAGGTACATATGGGCTATAGTGGAAGCATAAGTTCAAATCTTTGAAGGAGAACAGCATGGCCCTACAGCTGGGACAGGAAGCACCGAATTTCACCGCCGAAACCACCGAAGGAACGATCGATTTCCACGAATGGATCGGTGATTCCTGGGCGGTCCTCTTCTCGCATCCGAAGGACTTCACCCCCGTCTGCACCACCGAGCTCGGCTACATGGCCAACGCGAAGCCTGCCTTTGACGAGCGTGGCGTGAAGATCATCGGCCTCTCGGTCGACCCGCTCGACAAGCACAACGACTGGGCCAAGGACATCGAGGAAACCCAGGGCACGGCCCCGAACTACCCACTGATCTCCGACGCCGACTTCAAGATCTCGAAGGCATATGGCATGCTCGGGGCCGAGGTCGAAGGTGACGCGGCCGACCGCACCCCGGCCGACAACCAGACGGTCCGCAACGTCTTCGTGATCGGACCCGACAAGAAGATCAAGCTGATCCTGGTCTACCCGATGACCACCGGACGGAACTTCGACGAGGTTCTGCGGGTGATCGACTCGCTGCAGCTGACCGCCAACCACAAGGTCGCCACCCCGGCCAACTGGAACAGCGGCGATGACGTGATCATCTCCGGTTCGGTCAACAACGACCAGGCCAAGGAAATCTTCGGCGAGTGGGAAGAGCCCAAGCCGTACATCCGCATAGTCGCGGACCCGAGCAAATAGCGCTTACCGACAGCTTCGTCCGCCTCCGGCCAGACCGGGGGCGGGCGCAAGACCCCCGCTTCTAGAAAGCGAACCGGACCTGCCCGCCGCGTTTCGGCGATGAGGTGATGAAGCGCGGAATCGTCGCCTCTTCGGGGCCGACCGGCAGGATGATCCCGGCCCGGGCGATGGCCCGCATCACGATCTCCATTTCTGCCATCGCGAACTGCATGCCGAGGCATCGGCGTACCCCGCCGCCAAAGGGGAACCAGGTGTAGGTGCCCGGCTTTACCCCGTCCCAGCGGTCCGGTTTGAAGGCGAGCGGGTCGGGATAGATGTCCTCCCGACGGTGGACCAGATAGATCGAAGGGGCGAGCACGTCACCGGGCTCGAACTCGTAGCCACCGATCTCGATCGGTTCCATCACCCGCCGCAGCACGAAGTCGAGAACGGGTCGCAGGCGTAGCGCTTCCTGGGAGACCCAGCGGGCGTACTCGGTCTGTTCGGTGAGCGATTCCTCATGCAGCCGCTCGCTGCCGCCGGGCACCCGGGCCAGGCGTTCGAGCGCCCAGGCGAGAGCGGTGGCGGTCGTCTCGTGACCGGCCACGATCAGGGTGACGAGTTCGTCGCGGATCTCGACGTCGGTCATCGGTTGGCCCTCTTCGTCGCGGGCCAGGAGGAGCATCGAAAGGATGTCGTCGCGGGCCTCGAGATCCGGGGCACGACGCCGTTCGGCGATCAGCTCGTAGAGACCCTGGTCGAGTGGAGCGAGTGCCGGTTTGTACATCCGCTTGATCGGGCGGCTGCGGGGCCCGAGCACGGTCGATACTGCCAGCCGGTAGCCCTTGGAGATCCAGTCGAGCAGATGCCTGGTCGCTTCGCCGAGCCGGTCGTGCTGAGCGCCGGTCGAAGCGGTGCCGAGGACCACTTCGAGGATCACCTCGAGGGCGATGTCCTGGGCGACGTCGCGAACCACGAAGGTCTCGCCCATCGGGATCTTCGCGACGACCTCTTCGGCGATCCGCTCCATGGTGCCCGTCTGGTTGGCCAGCTTCTCGCCGTGAAACGAGGGCAAGAGCAGCTTGCGCTGTCGCATGTGCTCGTCTTCATCAAGGATCAGAACCGAGTACTCGCCCAGCGCGGTGGCGAGAATCTCGTTGCCCTTGCCGGCGTGGAGCGCGGCCGGAGAGCCAGTGAAGATCTGCTTCACGTGCTCGGGGTCGGCGAAGTAGAACCAGTCCCCTCGGACCAGGCTGAGGCCAAAAGTGTCGCCGTACTTTTCCCGGGCGTGGTCGAAGATCTCGTTCTTGGCATTGGTGACCTGCCATACCTGGCTGACGCGGTTCCGGTCGACCAGCGGCGGCCGCCGAAGGACCGTGGGAGAGGCAGTTGAGCTCATTGCTTCAGCCTAGTTGATTGACAATGCTTCGTGTCAGTGTCGAACAGGCAAGTTGGGGGAGGCCGACTTCCGTAGTTCTCCGCAATCACGACGTGGGGGAAAAGGGGTAGAAACACGGCAGAGGCGCTCGTCCCAGTCCAGACTCGCCCCGGGGAGGGCGATTTGCGGAAGGAGATCCGTGGAGGAGAAGTCTGATCGTCGAGGTTTTCTGCTCAGCAAAGGATGGCTCCAGGCAGTCATCATCGTCATGCTGCTCGGCTTCACGGTGCTCGGCATCCTTGCCTATCGCACGTACCAGGAGGGGGCGCCGGTTCCGGTCAGAGTGGTCGATCAGCAGGGCCAGCTGCTCTTCGACGGCGACGACATCTCCGAGGGCCAGCAGGTCTTTCTCCACAACGGCCTCATGGAGTACGGCTCGATCTTCGGGCACGGGGCCTATTTGGGCCCGGATTACACCGCGGACTATCTGCGCCGGGCCGCGAACATCGCAACCGAGTTCAGCGGGGGTCCCCCGGTCGACGAGGACGGCCTCGAGATCGAGGACACCGACCCCGACCCGAACCCCACCGCCGATGCGGCCCGGCAACAGACGATCGAGGACTTCCGCCGAAACCAGCTTGACGAAGACTCCGGCGTACTCACTTTCACCGAAAGCCAGACCGCCGCGTTCGAAGCGCTGATTCCCTACTACACCCGAGTTTTCTCGGCTGACGATACGAAGCGGGGACTGCGCAAGGAGGCGATCACCGATCCGGAGGATCTCCGTAACCTGACCGCGTTCTTCGCCTGGGCCGCCTGGGCGACCGCAGCCGAGCGACCCGGCAAGGACTACTCGTACACCAACAACTGGCCGCCGGAACCACGGGTCGACAACAAACCTACTGCCGACGCGCTGGTCTGGTCAGCCGCCTCGCTGGTCGCGCTGCTCGGCGGCATCGGCATCCTGTTCGGATTCTTCGGTCGCTACCGCGATCTCGGCTGGCACGGTCGGGAGCAGACTGTCGTCTCATTCCGCGACCCGTCCAGGGTGAAACTCACTCCCGGACAGAAAGCGACCGCTTTTTACTTCTTCGTGATGGCGGCGTTGTTCCTGATCCAGTGTTTCGTCGGGGCGGCGGTCCAGCACTACCGGGCCGAACTCGACAGCTTCTTCGGGTTCGACCTGGCGGCAATCCTGCCTTACAACCTCTTGCGAACCTGGCACGTCCAGCTATCGATTTTCTGGGTCGCAACCTCTTTCGTCGCGGCGGGGATCTTTCTGGCGCCGATGATTGCGCGGCGAGAGCCGAAGGGCCAGGGAAAACTCGGGTTTGCCCTGCTCGGGGCCCTGGCGGTGGTCGTCCTCGGCACCCTGATCGGTTCTTACCTCGGCATCCACGGAGTGCTGGAGGACGCGGCAACCAATTGGTTCGGTCTCCAAGGCTTCGAGTACCTCGACCTTGCCCGGCTCTGGCAGGTACTGCTGGTGGCTGGTCTGGTGATCTGGGTCTGGATGCTCTTCCGGGTCATGCGTTCGCGGCTCCGCAAGGAGCATCCGGGCAACATGCCCTGGCTCTTCTTCCTCGCTGCCTGCGCGATCCCGGCTTTTTACGCGGTCGGACTGCTCGCCCGCACCGCCGATGACTTCACGATCACCGAGTTTTGGCGCTTCTGGGTGGTCCATCTCTGGGTCGAGGACTTCCTCGAAATCTTCACCACGGTGATGGTGGCCTACATGTTCGTGCTGCTCGGGGTGGTGCGGGAGAAAATCGCGCTGATGGTGATCCTCCTCGACATCGGCCTCTACTCGGTGGGGGGTGTGGTCGGCACCATGCACCACCTGTACTTCTCCGGCACCCCCGCCGAGCACATGGCGCTCGGTGCCTTCTTCTCTGCGGCCGAGGTGATCCCGCTCACCTTCCTGACCGTCGAGGCCTGGTCGTTCCTGCAGCTTGGCGCCAATCAGGAAGCAAAGTCGAAATCGGAGTTCCCGCACCGCTGGGCGGTGATGTTCCTGGTGGCGGTGGGATTCTGGAACTTCCTTGGAGCGGGAGTGTTCGGCTTCCTGGTCAACCTGCCGATCGTCTCCTACTTCGAGATCGGCACCGCCCTGACCGCCAACCACGCCCACGCGGCCATGATGGGGGTCTACGGCATGCTGGCGATCGGGCTCGCGCTGTTCTGTCTCAGATACATAATCCCCTCTGACAAGTGGCCTGACAAATGGGCGAAAGTCAGCTTTTGGGGCACCAATCTGGGGCTCGCGTGGATGTGTTTCGCGACTCTGTTGCCACTCGGAATCATGCAGCTCTACGAATCGGTCAACGCCGGTTACTTCGAAGCCCGGCAGCTCGACTTCCTGACCAGCAGCACCTCGGAGCTGATCGAGTGGCTGCGACTGCCCGGTGATGTCGTGTTCATCGTGTTCGGGGCTATCCCGGTGCTGTGGATGACCTACCTCGGTGTGAAATACACGATCGTGAGGTACAGATCGGGTGATGACGGTGACGGTGAAAGCAGTGCAGAATTGTTCACGGTGATCTCCGGCAAGAGTCTCGAAGACGAGCCGCCGGAGGTTCCGGACCGACCGGAACCAACTCCGGGAACATGAGCGCCGAGGTCCTGCTTGCGGCTGGGTACGGGCTGATCCTGCTGGTCGGAGCGCTGGTACTTGAGTGGCTTTCCGTCCACACCCACAACCGGTCCCAGGCATTCCGCACCTCCGGGTTCGACTACGACGCCCAGCACGATCTCTGGGTCTGCCATCAGGGCGAGCAGCTCTGGCCGTCCGAGTTCGACCGCGAACGGCGGCTGGTTCGCTACCGGGCCAAGGCCGCGGTCTGCAACGCCTGCCCGGTCCGGGACGGCTGCACCGACTCGACCGAGGGTCGGGAGATAACCCGGGCCGTCGACCCTTGGCCACATTCCGAAGCGGGCCGCTTCCACCGGGGAATCGCCGTGATGCTGGCCACCCTCGCTTGTTTCGCGCTGACCGTCGTGATTGTCCGCAACCACGCACCGGCCGATCTTGCCGTGCTCGCACCGCTGCTGCTGATATCGCTGGTCGCTACTTTGTGGCTGGCCCGCGACCTGGTCCATGCCCCATCAAACTTTCCGGAGCCTAAGCCCGCTCACGGCAACCGGATAGGAGTCGAATGAAACGTTCCGAAGCATTGAAACCGCTCTCACGAGAGCACCATCACGCCCTCTTCCTTGCCAAGGTGGTGCGGGACCAGAAGGGTGAGGGTGATTCCCGCCAGCGATTCCTCGATTTCTGGGGCGAAGAGGAGTCGATCCATTTCCGGATCGAGGAAGAGGTGCTGCTGCCGGGCTCGAATCTTTCCGGCCCGGACGAGGACCCGGAGGTTGCCCGTATGTTGGCCGACCATCTGGCAATCCGGCGGGGTGCGGCCCGGGTGATCGCCGACGAAGCCGGCCCGGACGAGCTGGTAGAGCTGATCGACCGGCTGCATGACCATGTCCGGTTCGAGGAGCGTGAACTCTTCCCGCGAATCGAGAAAGACTTGCCGGAGGACCGCCTCGGAAAGCTCGCGGAAGCGATCCGCCAGGCCGAGATTGCGGCCGGCCGCGACCCTGACGGAACCGCTCTGGAGTAGAACTCCCCTGTGAAAAGTCTGTCCCTGGCGGTCCCGCTCAAGGACACCGTCTTCCGTCGGCTCTACGCAGCCCAGATGATCGGGCTGATCGGTTTCGGTCTCACCACGGTCGCTCTGGGACTGCTCGCATTTGAGCTGGCGGGTGACGATGCTGGCCAGGTTCTCGGTGTGGCGCTTGGACTGAAGATGGTCACCTATGTCCTGGTCGCTCCGCTCGTAGCGACGCTGGCGGCGACCGTGTCTCGCAAGAAGCTGCTGGTCGGGTTGGACCTGGTTCGTGCCCTCGCTGTGGTCTCGATCGCTTTCGTCGATCAGGTCTGGCAGGTGTATGTGCTGATCGTGATCCTCAGCGCCGGGGCCGCGGGTTTCACGCCGGCCCTCCAAGCGGTCGTACCGGACATCTTCGAGGACGTGGAGGAGTACACGGAGGCCCTTTCGCTGACCCGGTTGAGCTATGAGCTCGAAGGGCTGCTCAGTCCGGTCTTCGCCGCGCTTCTGCTCGGAGTGATCGGCTTCGACATCCTGTTCACGCTGAACGCGGCCGCGTTTCTCCTTTCTGCCCTGCTGATCTCGACGACGGCCGTCCCACGACTTACCCGGGACGTTGACCTCTCGGCCCAACGCTTCCGGCAACTGACCGGGGGCGTCCGACACTATTTACGCGTGCCCCGTTTGCGAGGCCTGTTCGCGGTCTACTTCGCCGCTGCCGCCGCAAGCGCGATGGTGATCATCAACACGGTCGTCTTCGTCAAGGGTGATTTCGGCCTCTCGGACAACGAGGTCGCCTGGGCGCTAGGGGCGGTCGGCGCAGGCTCGATCCTCGTGGCGATGACCATGCCCCGGATGTTGCGGAAGGTCCGCGACTACACGGTGATGCTGGCGGGAGGGGCGGTGCTTTCGGTGCTGCTGACCCTGGTCAGCGGAGTCGGCTCGCTGCTCCCGTTGGTCATTTGCTGGTTTGTGATCGGGATCGGACTCTCGCTGGTTCAGACTCCGGCCGGTCGCCTGATTCAGAGATCGGCCGGCTCGGATGACCGTCCCGCACTCTACGCAGCCCAGTTCTCGCTATCGCATTTCTGCTGGCTTATCACCTATCCGCTGGCCGGTTTCATCGGGGCCGGTCTCGGTCTTTCGACCACGGCACTGATCCTGGCGGGCGTCGCCGCCCTGGGTACTCTGGTCGCGGCGGTGATCTGGAAATCGGGAGGCCACGGATACCGGGAAGAGCATCCCGACCACACGGGCATCCTTCCGGCGGAAGAGGTGACCGCCGGCCGGCCTTCCCGGCCCTAGCGGTTGCGGCCCAGCTGATCGTGGGCGTCGACCCACTCATCGGCGACCACCGCCGAACCGAGTGAGAGGTCGCCGCAAAGCACGGTCGCGGCGATGACCTCGGCCAGCTTGCTCACCTTGCCGGCACCGTCGCAACCCAGCACCTTCAGGCATTCGTTCTGGGTGGGAAGAGCGGTCCCGCCGCCGTAAGTCGCAACGATCAACGAAGGGAGGGTAATCGAGGAGTAGTAGTCGTCGCCGCGCAGTTCCGCGTAGCCGATCGCGGCTTGTGATTCGGCGACGTTCGCCTCGTCCTGGCCGGTCGCAATGAAGACCGCGGCGATCCCGTTGGCTGGATGCGGTGTGTTGGCGGCGCTGCCGGAAAGCAGGGCGCCCTGGGTAGCGATCTGCCGGGCCCGGTAGACCTGCCGGGCAGTCACCCTCATGTGCTTTTCAAGCAGTTCCCCCGGAATCG
>JAEYSQ010000069.1 GCA_023434465.1 Actinomycetes bacterium | reverse complement strand
TTGGGGCGCCGGGATTCTCGCCACGGCCTGCGTCGGGCTGCTGGCCTGGGTTCTGTCGGTCCCGGTCCTCAAGCTCGACCGCCCGGTCGCCGGGGCGGTGATCTGTTCGGCGATTCTCGCCAACACCTCATATCTCGGCTACCCGATGGTCTACGCCCTGATGGGCGGCGAAGCCCTGACCGATGCGGTGCTCTTCGACGTCGTGGTCAGCTACCTGACCCTCACATTCGGCGCCTTCGCCGTCGGGGCTGCTTTCGGCACCAAGGCGGGCGAAGGGTTTCGCCAGCGGCTCAAAGCGTTCTTCTTCAAGAACCCCTTGCTGGTTGCTGCGGCACTTGGTCTCCTGGCTCCCGAATCGTTTGCCCCGCAGATCGCGGTTGACGTCTCGAGGGTCCTGGTGCTGATCCCCCTGGTGGTCGGTTTCTTCACGGTCGGTTCGATCCTGACCGAGGAGGTTCGAGCCGGCGTGATGAAGGTCCCCCCACGGCCCGACAAGCCGCTCGGAGTGGTCATCCTCTGTCGGCTCATCGCCGCTCCGGCCCTGCTGCTGCTCTTCACGCTGCCATTCAGCGGCGTTCCGGCTTCCTACTACCTGCTGGCCGCGATGCCGACCGGTCTCAACTCGATGATCGTGGGCCACGCCTACGGTCTCGACCTGCGCACTTCGGCCGAAGCGATCGTTTACACGACCGCGATCGTCCTGCTCGGGGTCGCCGGCTGGGCCCTGCTCTTCTGAAATCGGGTCGTCCGCAGCCGGATCTGGGAGCATGCCAGCCATGATTCATCACCTCGCAATCGAGGTGCGGCCGGATCAGATGGCCGCAGAGGGAGAGTTCTGGCGGGCCGCCGGATTTGAGCGGGTGCCCGCACCTGAAGCGCTCGGACCGGGTTATGACTGGTACGAAAATGGGGGAACGCAGATTCATCTGATGGAAACAGCCGAGCCAACCGAACCGCCGGCCCGTGGTCACGTCGCGATCGTCGCAAGGGAAATCGGTGCCGCGATCGAGCGTCTCGAAGCGGGCGGGTTCGAAGTCAGGGAGGGCCGCCGGCTCTGGGGCGAGCGGCGGATCAAGACGGTGACCCCTTCCGGGCAAGTGGTCGAGTTGATGGCAGCACCGCCGGTGTCCGGGACGGACGATCAAACCGCCGGCGATGCCGGTCGGCCAGCCGACGGGAGTGACATTTGACTCTGCTTCACCAGCGGCGATTTGCCGCCGTGATTCTTGCTCTGGCACTGACCATCCTCGCTTTGATCCCGATCCTCGGCCGGGGCCAGGCGAGCCGTGGTGCCGAACCCGCGGGTCCACCGCTGGGATCGGAAACTCCGGTCGTCCTGATCGTCCTCGACGAACTGCCGACCGCGAACCTGATGACCCCCGATGGCCGCCGAATCGATTCCCGCCGCTTTCCGAAGATCGCCAGCTTCGCCTCGACGGCGACCTGGTACCGGGACAACGTCGCCGCCGGTGATTTCACTGCCTGGGCCTTGCCCGGAATACTGACCGGCAATTCGGTCAACGAACTCACCCTGCCGACCGCTGAGGCCCAGCCCGACAACTTCTTCACCCTGCTCGGACCGGGCCGCGAGGTCCACAGTCTCGAAACGGTGACCGAGCTCTGCCCGGTCGAGATCTGCCCCGACGGTCACCAGGGCGAAGCCCCCGATGCGGAACATGCGGACGATTTCATCAAGGCCAAGTTCAAGCCCTTCGCGCCGGCCGAAGTCAAACGGTGGATCGCCGGGATCCCGGCCGGGCCCGGCACTCTCTCCTTCGTTCACGTCGAGGTGCCGCACGCGCCGCTCCGTTTCCTGCCTTCCGGGCAGGCCTACCGGCCGGGGCCGCTGATCATGCCGACCGACCTTTCACAAAACGGCTGGACGACCGGCGAACCGGCGGTTGCTTTCGCGCAGGGCCGGCACCTGCTGCAGACCGGGTACGCCGACCGCCTGGTCGGTCGCATCATGAGGAAGCTCCGTGCGAACGGGGACTTCAAGGACGCGATGATCATCCTGACCGCTGACCACGGGATCTCCTTCGATCCCGACGACCTGCGCCGGGACGTCTCCCCTACGAACCAGGGTGCGACGGTGAACCCGCCGCTGATCGTCAAGTATCCGGGTCAGACAGGCGGCGTGATCTCGAAGGCCTCGACCCAGTCGCTCGACATCCTTCCGACCATTGCCGAACAGCTCGGGGCCGAGCTCCCCGATTCCGATGGCCAGCCGGTGAGCGAGGCGCAGCCCGGTCGGGTGATGACGGTTAGCCGCGACGGGATGCGCGAGATTAAGGTGACCGCAGCAGATGTCCGCGCCGATCGCAAGGGCGCACTGGCCGACCAGTACCGACGTCTCGGGACTCGCGACCTCTGGGAACTCGGCCCTCGACCGGGCCTGATCGGAAGGCGGACCGGGAGAATCGCAAGGAAGATGCCGGGCAGCCGCTACGGGCTCTACGTTTCTGCGAAAAGGATTCGCCGGGCCGACCGGTCCGGCAATTTCGTGCCCTCGCTGATCTCGGGCCGGCTCGCCGGAGTGGGGGCCGGCCGCGTGGTCGCGCTCTCATGGAACGGCAGGATCGTCGGGACGAGCCGCACCTTCAAGTACCTGAATCACGTCCAGTTCGGGATCATGGCGCCGCCTTCGGTAATGCGTCGAGGCCGCAACAGGGTCGCCCTGTTCGTGGTCGCAGGCGGGAAAAAGCTGCGCCGCGTGCCAGCCGCCTGACCGACCTCCCGGAGGCCGCCCCGGGTCTACATAACCCTCCACGCGACCGTCGGACGGGCCTGTTAGGTTCGACGGGTGCGCTACCCGGTCGAGAGTTTCAGCCCGGAGGAGCAGACTCTGCTCGCTCCCTACTTCACCAACCTCGACCAACCCGTGTTCGCACTGACCAACCTGCCGGAAACGGTCAAGGGTGCGCTTTTCGCGCGTTACTCGCGCTACGGTGGGAGCCTCCGCCGACTGTACCTCGACGAGTTCGCCGCCGATGCAGCAGCGGCCGACCCGGAAGGCCGTCTAAAACCGTTCGACGGGGAGGAAGGCCAGCGCGCGGCGAAGCTCTACGAGAGCGTTTTCGTCGGTTTCGGAGACGACTCGATCGCCCAGCTCGGCGGAGCCCATGTGGCCTGCGAGTGGGTTTCGAACATCCTGACCAAGGTTCTGCAGCGGGGCCGGCTCGCCGCCTACCTCGAGCAGTCAACCCGATACATCGCCTACGACCAGGAAATGCCTGGCGGCGGCTACCGGTACCTGCGGGGCGACGCGCTCGACGGCCGGTTCGAAACGGCAATGGACCAGATCTTCCGGATCTACTCGGAATCCCTCGAAGAGGTAGAGGCCTGGGCGGCCGAACGCTGGCCCCGCGGTGACGACGAGCCGGAAGGTCCCTGGCGCCGCTCGATCAAGGCCAAGTCCCTGGACCTCCTGCGCGGCCTGTTGCCCGCCTCGACTCTCAGTCACGTCGGGATCTATGCCTCCGGCCAGGCCTGGGAGCAGTTGCTTTTCCGGATGATGGCATCGCCGCTTCCGGAAGCCAGGCGCTTCGGGGGAATGATCCTCGACGAGCTAAACAAGGTGATCCCCAGCTTCGTCTCCCGGGTCGGCCGGCCCGACCGCGGTGGCGAGTGGATCTCGTTTCTCGAACAGCGCCGCCAGGCGACCGAAGACTGGGTCGAGCGCCTCGGGCTGGCCGACCGTGAACCCGACGAATCCGGACCTACGGTCGAGTTGGCCCGGGTGCGCGGCACCGAAGATGATCTGCTCTCGGCCTGTCTTTTCGAGGAGTCCGATGTCTCCGAGGCGCGAATTCGCCAGCGGGTCGCGCGCCTTGACCATGGTCAGCGGGAAGAACTGATGGCGGCGATGATCGGCGAACGCCGCAACCGCCGGCATCGTCCCGGCCGCGGATTCGAGTCAGTTTCCTACCGTTTCGAGATCGTTTCCGACTACGGGGCCTTTCGCGATCTGCAACGGCACCGGATGTTGACCTGTCAGTGGCAGACCCTGACCCCCGACCTCGGAGCCGGAGTTCCGGATGAGGTCCGCGAGGCGGGCGTAGGCGGGGCTTACGAAGAGGCGTTGGAGATCTCCCGCAACGAGTACGAGCGTCTGCGCGATGAGGGTCATGCCGAAGCCGCCCCGTATGCACTCTGCCTCGGCTACCGAATCCGGTACGTCCTCGACTTGAACGCCAGGGAGGCGATGCAGCTGATCGAACTCCGATCAGGCAGGGAAGGCCACCCGACCTACCGCGCGGTGGCGCAGGCCATGCACGACGAAATCGCCGAGATCCACCCGGCGGTTGCCGGTGCGATGCGTCACCTCGACACTTCGATGGAGCCGCGCCTCGAGCGCATGCTCTCGGAGATTCGCACCCACCACAAGCAGCTCGCCGCGCTCGAGATGTCAAAGGCTCCACCGGGCTTCTCCGAGCTCGGTTGAGCGGGCGACCCCCGCGCGCCGGGCCGCTCCGGCTCTCTAAGCTGTCCGGATGATTCTTGGTCGCCTTCCGCGCGCTCTTCCCTGCGCAGCAGCGTTTCTGCTTCTAGCCCTGATGGTCGTCCTCGCGGCCTGTTCATCCGATCCGGACAGCTCCGAGGCGAAGCCGGTCCGCTGGCAGCCGAAACCGACCACGGCCGCCTGGCAGTTCCAGTTGCAGGGCAAGATCGACACCTCGATCGATGTTCCGGTCTACGAAGTCGACGGCTTCAACGTCTCGAAGGCGACCGTCAAGAAGCTCCACTCGCAGGGCCGCAAGGTGATCTGTTACATCGACGTGGGCAGCTGGGAGAACTACCGGCCGGATGCGAAACGGTTCCCTCGGTCCGTGATCGGCAGAAAGTACGAGGGCTACCCCGACGAGCGCTGGCTCGACATCCGGCGCTTTCACAAGTTCGCCGGTCCGATCAAGTCGAGGATCCGGATGTGCGCCCGCAAGGGTTTCGACGGGCTTGAGCCGGACAACATCAACGGCTGGGAGAACCGGACAGGTTTCCCGCTGACCGCGAGACACCAGCTTCGCTTCAATCGCTGGATCGCAAAGGTCTCTCACCGAAACGGTCTCGCGGTGGGCCTGAAGAACGATGGACGACAGGCCCGCAAGCTGGTCCGCGATTTCGACTTCGCGGTCGTCGAGCAATGTTTCCAGTACAAGGAGTGCGGGCAGTTCCGGCCCTTCATCCGCCAGGGCAAGGCGGTCTACTCGGTCGAGTACGAACGCCCGCGCTCAGCCTTCTGCGCCCGGGCGAAGAAGATGAGGTTCAGTGCGATTGGCAAGGAGTACGACCTCTTCGCCAGGCCTTGGCGCCCCTGCGTTTGACGTTCGGTGGGGGCGGGTGGCGGGGCATCCACCCTGGTCCGTCGCGCTTCGCGCTCCCCCGAAGGCCTTTTTCGGGTGTGCCCGCGTCGAACCGACTTACCTAGATCAGGGATGCCAGGTTTGGGATTTCGTGGTCGGGGGTGACGTCTGTGGTAGGGGAGTGGGATTCGTTTCCGGCGACGAGGATTCCGTCGAGTCCGGCCGCCTGGGCTCCTCCTACATCAGTGTCGAGGCGGTCACCGATCAT
>JAEYSQ010000257.1 GCA_023434465.1 Actinomycetes bacterium | reverse complement strand
GCT
Source organism: Actinomycetes bacterium (assembly GCA_023434465.1). GTDB lineage: Bacteria > Actinomycetota > Thermoleophilia > Solirubrobacterales > 70-9 > 67-14. Next base: position 3,259 of record JAEYSQ010000257.1, on the reverse strand, counting down.
CAGCTCCGCCCCGTCGGCTGGATGCCCCGCCATCGGCAGGGCTGCCGCAGTCCTTATTTCAGGACTACGCGCACGGTCTGCTTCTGGGTTCGCCCGTCATTCGAGCTGAACTTGATCCTGAACGAGAGGCGAGTGGTCGTTCGACCCTTGAGAGCCCTAACGGCCCCGCGGGTTCCCTTGACCCTGATGTTCGCCTTCTTGCCCTTGCCGATCTTCTGGGGTGCGACGAGCTTGACCCGGTAGGTCTTGCCCTTGATCTTGACCTTCGAGCTGGCGGGAACCGCCACCCGAATCGCATTCCCGGAGGACTTGATCCGGGCGAATCTTCTCGCTCCGGTCGTGAGTCCGATCGAGTTGTGGGTCCTTAAGGCGACCAGGGGTCCGGCCGGACCCTTCGGGCCCTGCGGTCCCTGCTCACCGGTCGCTCCGTCGGCACCGGTCGCTCCGTCAGCGCCCGTCGGTCCGGCGGCTCCGGTGGGGCCGTCAGCGCCGGTCGGACCCTGCGGCAGGGTTCCACCTTCGCCACTTAGCGTGGCCAGCGCGACCTGCTCGACCTCGGTGGTAACCGGATTGAGGATCGATGCGTAGAGCGTGCTGCTCCGCGCGCCGGTCTCGCTCGGGTTGAACCGCATCCGGACCTGGCACTCTCCGCCAGATTCGATCAGGTGCCCGCAGCTCTTGGCGTTGGTGACGAAAAAGTCATCATCGTCACCACCGTCGGTGTAGATCGCACGGACCTCGATGTCGCCGGCGTCAAGCGCCGTCAGGGTCGTGCCCAGACCGGGGCTGCTGGTGCCGAGCGGCTGGGTCCCATCTTCGTTCATGCCGGCGAATGTCAGTTCACCGGGATTCGCTTCGAGAATCGGCGGTTCCGACATCTCGAAGGTGAGTCGCATGTCGATTGCGCCGATCACCGAGTCGCGGTCGTTGGCCGGAACTGCCGGGTCGTAGACCGTACCCAGCGCGCCATTCAGAGACGGCGCGATCAGGTTCCCGATCGCCGGGTTGCTGCAGGCCGCGGAGGCCATGTCGATGCAGTCGGCGGCGTCGAGGTTCTCGATCTCCAGATCATTGTTGATCAGGGTGCCGATTCCGTCGACGTCGAAAGGAGAGCCGTTTTCGGCATCCGGTCCGAGCCACTCGGGTCCGTAACTGACCGGAGGGACCGGCGCGACGAGGTTGCCTGTCGTAAGCGGACTGACCGGGCCCTTCGGAGTCACGACCCAGGTGCCCATGTTGCCCTCAGCACCGAAGATGCCGCCACAAAGTGCGTTGGCGACCGGATCGCAGTTCAGCTTGAAAGTCAGGCCGAGCGGTGCTTCCAGAGACATTGCTCCCGTCAGCTCGTCGTAAGTACCCGTCCAGGTACCCGCGGCCGAGATCTGGATCTGGATCGCGACCGTACCGACGAGTGCGTTCTCAAGCGAGGTCGGATAAGCCGGGAAACGCACCGATTCCGGCTGAATGGTGACATCGCCAGTGTCCGAGATCGCGGCATCGACCGTGACCGGACCGGGCATGTTCGCCATGTTCAGGAACGTCGGCTCTGGATCAGTCTCCGGATCCGGGGCCGGGGCGTTGCCGTTTCTTACCTCCAGATAGGAACAGTCCAGCTGGTCCCAAGCCGTGCAGGCGGCATCGGAGGGTTGCAGTGTCAGTCGGACCGAACGGTCCGCGGCGCTGGAAGTTCCTGCCATTCCGAGCGTCGCAAAAGCGATCGCCAACACGGCGACCTTCAACAAGTACGAGTGCCTCATCTTTCCCTTTCATCCCATGTGCCGGGACATTGGAATCAGGGCGACTCCCCTGAACCCGGCGTTTATCAGCTCCCCCAGAGCTGACTCCAATTCGTTTCATAGCCTAGCGTGTTTGTGAAAGACTTTTCTGTTTACCTAATCTTAGGTAGAGCCGGAGATTGGGCTATACAAAGGGCCGCAGCGCGGTAGGAAAAAGACATTCCGGGCGGTTCCGCCGGGCGAAGTGATCAGTCGAACTCACCGGCCCCGTAGAATCGGTGCATGCCCACTGATCTGCCAGTCCTCCAGGCATCGGATGTCCCCCCGCCGCTCGATCAGGCGGTCATCACCGAACTCAGCGCCGAGATTCGGGAACTCGCCGCCGAGCGGAACGCGATCATCCTGGCCCACAACTACGAACTTCCCGAGATTCAGGATGTCGCGGACTACATCGGGGACTCGCTGGGTCTTTCCCGGCAGGCCGAGGCCGCCGAAGCCGAGGTAGTGGAATTCTGCGGCGTCCACTTCATGGCCGAGACCGCCTCGATCCTCTCGCCGGAGAAAACGATCCTGATTCCCGACCTGAAAGCGGGTTGTTCGCTGTCCGACTCGATCACCGCCGATCAACTCCGCGAGTGGAAGGCCAAATTCCCTGGAGCGATGGTCGTCATGTACGTGAACACCTCGGCCGAGGTCAAGGCGGAGACGGATTACTGCTGCACCTCTTCCAACGCGGTAAAGGTCGTCGAACACATCTGGGCTGAGCACGGACCGGACACCGAGATTCTCTTCGGACCCGACATGTGGCTGGGCGCCTTCGTCGAACGCGAAACCGGCCTGACTGAAGATCCAGAGCGGCGCAGCCGCTTCCACGTTTGGGACGGCGAGTGCCACGTCCACGCCGGCATCCGTCCGGATGACATCGCCCGGACCCGGGCCGAGAATCCTGACGCCGAGTTCCTGATCCATCCCGAATGCGGCTGTTCCACTCAGGCCATGGAATACGTCGCCAACGGCGACATCGACCCGGAGGGCGTACACATGCTGTCGACCTCGGGCATGATCGAACACGTCCGGGAGAACCCGGAGGGCAGCTACATCGTCGCCACCGAGAACGGCATGCTCTATCCGATGCGCCAGGCCGTACCCGGCGTCAGGCTGATCGAGGCGAACCGGATGGCCTACTGCAAGTACATGAAGATGATCACCCTCCCCAAGCTGCGCGACTCGCTTCGCGACATGAAGTTCGAAGTCAAGGTCGACGAGGTTCTCGCCGAAAAGGCCCGCCTCCCGATCGAACGCATGGTCTCAATCGGCTAGTAGCCAGGCCGCGGGGTCGGTTGTGGGTCACCGGGAAGCGGCAACATAAGGAGTCGGCGCGCTTCACTTCGCGTTTGTCCCGGGGACTTTACGTAGCGCCGTGGGGTCGGGCGGGCGTCCCCGGGAAGCGGCAAACACCTCGGTCGGCATTCAGCCTCCCTCCGCCTGAGTATCCCGGTGACGTTACGTTGCGCCGTGGGGTC
>JAEYSQ010000230.1 GCA_023434465.1 Actinomycetes bacterium | reverse complement strand
ATCTGGATCACCTCGGTGCAGGGGCTGGTCGCCGACTGGTCGGTGCAGGAGACACCGTTGACTCCGGCGATGTCCATCGCCCTGCCCTCGTAGTGGTTCGAGACGTTGCCGGAAGCGGTCATCATGCTGTGATCGGACCGCAGTGAGCTGATCAGCAGGCTGTACTTCTGGGTGAGGATGGCGAGCAGGTTGGTTACCCGCGGGTCGATCAGACCGTTCTGGATGTCACTCTGGGCAGTCGGGTTGAGTACCTGGAGGTTGTCCCAGTTGATCTCGGTCGAGTTGGTCGGGATCGGGTAGGCGATGTTCCACTCGGTCTTGGTCGTTTCGCAGTCTCCGGCGATCCGGCCGGCGTCCTGGATCGCGGCCTCGACGTACCAGGCAGCGTGGTTGTGCTCGAAAAGCCCGGCCTCGAGGGTCGGCTGGGACCAGAGCATGCGGGCGAAGGTGGCGATGCCGTCCCAGGGTTCGTCGCGCTCGACGTAGCCGTCGCCGTCACCGTCGACCCCGTACTTCTTCCACTCTTCGCGGGAGAGGCCCATCGGACCGTTGTTCTCGAGCTGCCGGGCATTCATGCCCCGGCCGTAGTCCGATTCGAGCCGCGCGACCGCGGCCAGGACCCAGATCCCGCGCTGGCCGAGGCTGTAACGGGAGGCGGCATCCTCGAATCCGCGCATGTAGTAGTTCGGGATCTCCAGCACCCGGCCGTCGGAGGCCTTGCAGACGAAGGTCTTCAGTTCCTCTTCGACTTCGACCGTGTCCTCAAGCGCGCCGTAACAGGCGGCCTTGTCGAGCACGTCCTGGACGTACCAGTCGGCGTGGTTGTAAGCCCAGATCGCGTCGTACCAGTCGCCCGGGGCTCCGGCCGCCTGCAGGTACCTGGCGGCGGCGTGGATCGCATCTTTCGGGTTGTACGGGTCTGTCTTCCCGTCGCCGTCACCGTCGGTCGCGTACATGTCCCAGGTCGAGGGCATGAACTGCATCCAGCCAATCGCGCCGGCGTATGAGGTGACTTCGTTCAGCCGGCCAAAATCGGTCTCGATCGAGTTGATCGCGGCGAGGATCTGCGGGCCGCGCTCGCCCAGGCCATATTTCTTCGAGGCTTCGATATAGATCGGGATCAGGTTGCGCGGCGGACCGGCGCTCCCGTCGCAGGCGGGGACCGGAGTCGCATCACCGGAGAGTCCGAGTCCGGGGCTGGTCGTAATTTCGGCCGAAAGCGGATTGTCGGCCTCGGGCACGACCTGGGAGGGCGAGTCCGGGTCCCGCGGTTTCGGGTTAGGACTCTGGGGCTTGTCGCTCTTCCCGGAACCAGTCTTGTTCTTACCGGATCCACCATTACCGCTGTTCCCGGTACCGCCGTTGCCCGGGTTCTTGGAACCGGTGTTGCCGGTGTTCCCCGTACTGCCGGTGTTGCCCGTGGCTCCGGTGGTTCCGGTCGGTCCGATCGGCGCGAGGCCCGCGGCGGCCGCCGGCTCGTCGCTGATCGGCTTCGCACCTTCGGCGCTGGCGGCGTGACCGGTGGCGAGCAGGGCGCCGACCGAGATCGTCGCCAGGGCTGTCCTGAACCTCCCCATCCCCGTTCCTACCCCCGGACCTCGCTGACCAGCCAGCCGTCACCCTTTTCCCGGGTGAGGGCGAGCCGCAGCTCCGAGGCGGCACCGGTCCGCATCAACGAGACGCTGACCTGCATGCTGTCGCCGTTCTTCTTGCCACGGACGACGTTGACGACGGTCGCCTTGGGGATCTGGCCGGTCGATGGCAGCTTCGGCGGGTCCTTCTTCAGTTCTCTGGCGAGCTTCGAAGTGGCGGTCCGTGCGAACTGGTTCGCCGCACCCTTGTCGCCGACCTCGTAGCTGACGAAAGTCGTAGCGAACCGGTGGGCGACCTTGAGTGGAGCCGCTTTCGGGACCGGAGCGGGACGGACCACCGTGTTCGGCAGCTTCTGGTCGGCTCCGGTGGACTTCTTGCCGTTCTTCTTTCCCGTCGTGGTGAAGTTCGGCACCACGCCCTGGAGGGTGGTGTCGGCGTTACCGGAGTTTGGCGTCGTATCTTCGACCGGCGTCGAGGGCTGGGTCGGGGTCGGGACGGCGGGCACCACGGTCTCGGCCGGGATCGCTCCCCCGGCAATCACCGGGTCGGGATCCGTCTCCTCGGACTGGTTGTAGAAGTAGACCGCAGCGGCGATCGCGCCGGCGGTCACGGTGACCATCAAAGTGGCGCCGATGTAAGCGAAGGGGCTGCGATACCGGAAGGCATTTGTGAACCGTCGGAAGGAATCACCGATCGGCCAGAGAACGTATTTCTCCAGGAACCAGCCGAACCTTTTAATCGGCCAGAGCAGCCTGCTCGGAGACTTCCCTCGGTCCTGCCAGTTGTCGTTTGATTCTTCGCGCATCGAGTCGTAAGCCGTTTTCCCGCTGTGGTGAGCCTCTCCCTGGACCCGTACCGGGCGTCACAGGGTAATACGGGAACCCGAAAGGAGAAGTAAAGGACCGGTTAAGGGCGTGATCCTGCGCTACTGGTTGCGGAAAGTCAGCTCGCCTTCGACCGCATCGATCAGGACCGAATCACCCTCGCTGAACTCCGCTTCGAGGATCTTCAGGGCAAGCTTGTCGACCAGCTGTTTCTGGACCACTCGCTTCAGCGGTCTGGCGCCGTAGGTCGGGTCGTAGCCGAGGTTTCCGAGCAGGGTTCTCGCGTCGTCAGTCAGCTCGATAGCGATGTCCTTTTCGGCGACCCGCCGGGTCAGGCCATCGACCTGGATCTCGACGATCCGCCCGATGTCTTCCTTTGAAAGACGGTGAAAGATGACCGTGTCATCGATCCGGTTGAGGAACTCGGGCTTGAAGGTGGTTTCCAGAACTTCGGTCACCCGCTCGCGGATCCGCTCGTCGACGTTCTCGCCGGCGATCTCCTGCGAGCCCACGTTCGAGGTCATGATCAGCACCGTGTTGGTGAAACTGACCGTGCGGCCCTGTCCGTCGGTCAGGCGTCCGTCATCCATCAACTGAAGCAGCGTGTTGAAGACGTCCGGGTGGGCCTTCTCGATCTCGTCGAGCAGCACGACCGCGTAGGGCCGGCGGCGGACCGCCTCGGTCAGCTGACCGCCCTCTTCGTAGCCGACGTATCCGGGGGGTGCGCCGATCAGCCGGGCCACCGTGTGCTTCTCCATGTACTCGGACATGTCGAGACGCACGATCGCCTGCTCGGTGTCGAACATGAACTCGGCCAGTGACTTGGCCAGCTCGGTCTTGCCGACTCCGGTCGGTCCGAGAAAGAGGAAGGAGCCGATCGGCCGGTCCGGGTCAGAGAGTCCGGCCCGCGAGCGGCGCAGCGCGTTGGCTACCGCGGAGACCGCCTCGTCCTGGCCGATCACGCGGTCGTGGAGGCGCTCTTCCATCTGGACCAGTTTCTCCACCTCTCCCTCCATCAAGCGGGAGACCGGGATCCCGGTCCACTTGCCGACCACCTCGGCCACGTCGGCTTCGGTCACTTCCTCGGTCAGCATGGTGCCGCCCTCGGCCTGGAGTTCGGTCAGTCTCGCTTCAGCATCCGCGACCTGCTTTTCGAGTTCGGGTATCTCGCTGTAGCGGAGCCTTGCCGCCCGTTCGAGGTCGGCGTCGCGCTCGGCCCTCTCGGCCTCTCGGCTGGCCTCCTCGTGGCGGGCCTTGGCCTCTTTGATCTGTTCGATCAGGCCTTTCTCGGTCTGCCAGCGGGCCTTCATCGCCGAGGATTTCTCGTTCAGTTCGGCCAGCTCTTCCTCGAGCGTGTCGAGGCGGCCGAGAGATGCCTCGTCGGTTTCGGCCTTGAGCGCTTCGCGTTCGATCTCGAGCTGCTGGATGCGACGCTCGACCTCATCGATCTCGGTCGGCATCGAGTCGATCTCGATCTTCAGCCGGGAGGCTGATTCGTCGATCAGGTCGATCGCCTTGTCGGGCAGAAAGCGGTCCGCGATGTAGCGCTCGGACAGGGTGGCGGCCGCGATGCTCGCCGAGTCGGCAATCCGCACACCATGGTGGACTTCGTAGCGTTCCTTCAGCCCGCGCAGGATCGCGATTGTGTCGGGCACGTCGGGCTCGCCGACCAGCACCGGCTGGAAGCGTCGTTCCAGGGCGGCGTCCTTCTCGATGTGCTGGCGGTACTCGTCGAGCGTGGTCGCACCGACCGCGCGGAGCTCGCCACGGGCCAGCATCGGCTTGAGTAGGTTGGCGGCGTCGACTGCGCCTTCGGCGGCTCCCGCTCCGACGATGGTGTGGAGTTCGTCGAGGAAGAGCACGATCTGGCCTTCCGCGTCCTGGACTTCGGTGAGCACGGCCTTGAGCCGTTCTTCGAACTCGCCACGGTACTTCGACCCGGCCAGCAACGCACCGATGTCGAGCGCGATCACTCGCCGGTCGACCAGGCTTTCGGGCACGTCACCGGAGACGATGCGCTGAGCGAGACCCTCGACGATCGCGGTCTTTCCGACCCCGGGTTCGCCGATCAGGACCGGGTTGTTCTTGGTCCGGCGCGAAAGCACCTGGATCACGCGGCGAACTTCCTCGTCGCGGCCGATCACCGGGTCGAGCTTGCCGCTCGCCGCGTCGGCGGTCAGGTCACGACCGAACTTCTCCAGCGCCTGAACCTGGTCCTCCGGGTTGGGTGAGGTGACCTTGTGCGGGCCGCGCACTTCATCGATCGCTTTCGATAGCGAGGCGCGGTCTGGCAGCAGATCGGCCAGCGGCGTCTTCGAGTCGCTGATCGCGAGCAGCATGTGCTCGGTCGATACGTACTCGTCGCCCATCTGGGCCATCTCGCCTTCGGAGCGGCGCAGGACTTCGGAAAGGGCGGAGGAGGGCCGCGGGTCGGCGCTGGCGCCCTCGCCCAGGGTGGGGAGGTCGCTCAGCGCCTGGCGCGCGCGGCTCTTGATGGACGGAAGGTCGGCACCGAGCTTGTTCAGCACGGCGGGTACCAGCCCCTCTTCCTGTTCGAGCAGGGCCACGAGCAGGTGGGCAGGTGTGATTTCGGGGTTTCTGGAAGCGGCAGCCAGACGCTGCGCGGTCTGGATCGCTTCCTGGGATTTCACTGTGAATCTGTCTGGTTGCACGCAACAAAGTGTAGGTGGTCAGCGACAGAATGTCAAGAAATCTAAGTCCACATCACTCAGGGCAAATTTTGCTCTAAAGAGGCGAAAAGCTGACTGGCGAGGCGAAAAGCTGACTGGCAACATCGACCTTCAGGTACACCAGCATGTCCGCGCCTACGATTCCGGCCAACCATACCCGCGAGGTTGAAGTTTCCGCCACATAGCCCTCATAACTTCAACCTCGCTGGTCCGGGAGGACGGCCGGAATCTCGACCGGGGGGTCGGGCTGTCGCATCGCCTCCAGTTCGGCCCGCATCTGTTCGCTCAGGTCCTGAGCCGTATCTTCACGCCGCCGGAGCGGCCGGTGATCTTCAGGGTGTGGACGCCCTTCCTGAGCTTTCCGGCTCTGGGAATGCGGATCTTGGTCTTGCCCGACTTGGCTTTGGCCTTGCCGCTGCGGACTTTCTTCTTGCCGCGCAGAAGCCGCCATTTGAGCGTGGTCGAGACGGCCCGGGTGAGCTTGACCTTGCAGGTGACCTTGCGCCTCGCTCCCTTGCCCCTGGCCCGGCAGGTCACTTTCGCTCCTTTGGCCAGGTTCTTTCCCTGGATTTGGGATCCGGATGGACCGGTCACTCCCCTTGGGCCGGCGGGTCCGGTGGCTCCGGTCGGACCGGTCGGACCGGTATCCCCGGAGGACCCGGTCGCTCCGGTGGCACCCGTATCTCCGGTACTTCCCGTGGACCCGGTCGGACCGATTGCGTTCACGATTCCGATCGTCACTTCGAAGCTGCTCATTCCGAAGGCGTCGACCAACTTGATCCGGTGGTTGGAGATGCCCGGGGTGGTCGGGATGCCGGTGATCACGCCGATGGCCGGGTTGATGCTGAGTCCGGCCGGCAGGGACGGGGAAACCGTCACGGTCCCGGCACCGGTTGCCTTGAACGTACTCGGTGACACCATAAGCGGCTGTCCCTGCGCGGCAAGCAGGACATCCTTATAAGCGATTCTCGGCAGGAATGCCGAGTTGATGATGTATGAGGAGCCCGAGTTGTTGCGCGAGTTCTTGCTGGCCAGGGGTGCCCCGATGATCACGTCATCCAGTCCGTCACCGTCCACGTCACCGGCCCCCGAAACCGAATAGCCGCACCGGTCGTCTATCGCGGCCCCGTCGATCCGGAAACCCTGCCCGGAGCCGAGCGAAGAGAGGTCGATGTTCGCGTTCGAGGACTGCCCGTAGATAACGTAGGAGGAGCCCGACACGTCACGGGAGTTGTT
>JAEYSQ010000204.1 GCA_023434465.1 Actinomycetes bacterium | reverse complement strand
CCGCGATCAGGACCAGCCCCACGATCAGGCAGCTGCGGGCGCCGAAGCGCATGATCAACGGCTCCGAGAACTTGACCGAGAGGGTGCCCATGACGAGGGTGGTTGGGAGGAAGGCGAAACCGGTCTCGAGGGCGTCGTACCCGAGCACTTCCTGCAGATAAAGCACACCCAGGAAGAACAGGCCGAACATTCCGGCCACGGTCAGGGCCTGTATCGCGTTCGCCCCGGAAACGTTGCGGGACTTGAAGATCCTGAGCGGCACCAGCGGGTTGGCGGCGGTCGATTCGCGGATGATGAAGGCGACCAGCAGGAGGAAGGATCCAGCCGAGCAGGCAAGGGTGGTCAGCGAACCCCAGCCGTCCTTGGCCGCCGGTTCGACGATCGTGAAGACCCCGAGCATCAGCGAGGAAGTGATCAGGAGCGCGCCCAGGATGTCGGCGCCGTGACCGAAGCCGAGTCCTTTGTCGCGGTCGAGCAGCTTCAGTGAGAAGTAGCCGGTGGCGATGCCGATCGGCAGATTGATGAAGAAGATCCAGTGCCAGGAGAGCAGCTGGGTGAGCACGCCGCCAGCCAGCAGTCCGACCGAGCCTCCAGCCGACGCAACGAAGGCATAGACCCCGATCGCCTTCGCCTGTTCGCGTGGCTCGGGGAACATGGTCACGATCATCCCCAGCACCACGGCGGCGGTCAGTGCGCCCCCGACTCCGGCCGCGAACCGGGCCGCGACCAGCCACACGTCACTCTGGGCAAAGCCGCAGAGCACCGAGGCAACCGTGAATACGGAAAGACCGACCAGGAAGACGTCGCGCCGGGAGATCAGGTCACCGAGCCGGCCGGAAAGCAGGAGCAGGCCGCCGAATGCGATCAGGTAGGCATTGACCACCCAGGCGAGACCGGCCTGCGAGAACCCGAGGTCATCCTGGATTGCCGGCAGGGCCACGTTGACGACGGTGGCGTCGAGCACGATCATCAGCACCCCCGCGCAGAGCACGTAGAGCGCGATCCAACGGGAGCGGTCCGGGTTCTCCACCGGCCCGTCTTCGACTGGATTGACTGGGATTTCGGACTGTGCGGTCAAGCAACCCAGACTAACGGCGTCCGGCGGCAAGCAAGTGGGGTTAACCCCCCAAAGAAAGAGTCAGGCGCCGGTGAACGTCTGGAACAGCAGGAAGATATTGAGCGCGATGATGATCGCGGCGAAGATCGAGGCCAGGATCGTGGTGATCCGGCGGTTCTCGAACCCGTCGCCCATCACGTCCCGACGGGCGGTCAGCATGATCAGCGGAACCAGCGCGAACGGAATCCCGAAGGAGAGCACGACCTGGCTGAGGACCAGGGCCCGGGTCGGGTCGAGCCCGATCGCGAGGATGATCAGGGCCGGGGCCATGGTGATCGCCCGTCGCAGGAAAAGCGGGATCCGGCGGTTGATGAAGCCCTGCATGACGACCTGTCCGGCGAAAGTGCCGACGCTGGAGGCGGCGATCCCCGAGGCCAGCAGCGCGATCCCGAAGGCGAGCCCGGCGGCCGGACTGACTAGGTTCTTGAGGCCTTCGTATGCTCCCTCGATCGAGTCGATCCCCGTGCCTCCGAGTACCGCTGCGGCGATCGCCAGCATGGCCATGTTGATGAAACCAGCGATCCCCATCGCCAGGCCGACGTCGATTTTCTGGAAGCGGATCAGTTCGTGGCGTTCGGTGTCATCGCGGGGCGGGATCCGGTTCTGGGTGAGGGCCGAGTGCAGGTAGATCACGTGAGGCATGACGGTGGCGCCGATGATTCCGACCGCCAGGAGCAGGCTGTCGGTGCCTTCCAGCTTCGGGATGAAACCCGCAGCCACGCCCGAAGCGTCCGGTCCGATCTTGAACGCCTCGTAGAGGAATCCGGCCAGGATCACTCCGAGCAGTCCGATGATCGCCGTTTCGAAGCGGCGGTAACCGCGGTTGTGGAGGGCGAGCAGGGCGAAGGCCATGGCGCTGCCAATCAGGCCGCCGGTGAAGAGTGGAATGCCGAAAAGCAGGTTGAGGGCGATCGCCGCCCCGACGATCTCGGCCAGGTCGGTTGCCATGGCGATGATCTCGGCCTGCACCCAGAGTCCCCAAGTGGTCTTTCTCGGGAAGTTCTCGCGGCAGAGTTCGGGCAGGTTGCGGCCGGTCGCGATTCCCAGTTTGGCTGAGAGGAACTGGATCACCATCGCCATCAGGTTCGCGGCGAGCACGGTCCAGAGCAGCATGTATCCGAACTCGGCGCCACCGGCCACGTTGGTCGCAAAGTTGCCCGGATCGACGTACGCGACAGCGGCCACGAAGGCGGCGCCGAAGAGGGCAAGGGAGTAACGGAACCTGCCCTTCGCCCTGAGACGCTGAAGCTCGCTGGCGCTTGGTACCGCGACCGATCCGTCGGCAGCCACGTCTCGCTTGTCAACCGGATCGCTCAAACTGGAAACAATATTCCCGGGAGGCGAAAAGAGAATTCAGGCGTGGCTGAGAATCCGCTCCTTGACGGGTGGACGAGGGGGCGATTAGTGTCGGACGTATTCCCGACGCCGGTCTGGGGCCGGCAAGGAGGCGGAGGAAAAGATGAACCGGACCTTGAAGTCACGACGGTTGTCCATGACGATCGCGGCGCTGGTGGCATTGACCGGAGTGCTGGCCTTCATGACGCCGGAGCAGTCCCGGGCCGTCCTGTCTGGCGAGAACGGCAGGATCGTTCTGGTCAGCGGCCGGCCACCGGAGACCGACGCGACGGCACGGCTTTATCTGTTGCCGGTGCCCAGCTCCACCGGTGGTGGCCTGATCAGCACGCCGATCGTCCCCCCGGGCGGTCAGTACCGGCATCCGACCTGGTCACCGGACCGGACCAAGATCGCCTTCGCCAACGGAACCGCCGGAATCTACGACCTGTTCGTGATCGACCTCGAGGCGGGAACCGGGCCGGTGCAGATCACTCCGACCGAAGGGGCGGGCGCGAACAACCTGAGCGCCGACCGTCCCGCCTGGTCCCCGGACGGCACGACCATCGCTTACGAGCATCAGCCGTCGGCAGGCAGCACCGACCGCCATATCAGGACCCAGCCCGCCAACGATCTCCAGCTGCCGATCCCGACCACCGACCTGACCACGGCCGGAGCTCCCTTCGAGGGCAAACCGGCCTGGACTCCGGATTCGCAAACCGTGTACTTCCATCGGGGTGATCCCAATACGGCAAGCAATTCCGACATCTATCGCAAGCCGGCAGCCGGCGGCACCGAGACGCTGGCGATCCCGGACTCCAGCATCAGCGAGGCCCAGCCGTCGATCTCGCCGGACGGCAACCGGATCTGCTTCACCCTGACGAGCGGAGGGTTCAACAACACGGCTGACGTGGTGGTTGCTCCTCTTGCCAACCCCGCAAGTCAGGTCATCGTTTCGAAATCGATCGCCCAGGGGGATTACAACTGCACGTGGTCGCCGGACGGGCAGATGATCGCCTACGTGAACGGGATCTTCGGCGCCGGGCGCCTGGTGATGGTGAGAGCGGACAACTCAAGCCCGCTGGAGATCGAACTGGCGGAGGGGACCGGGTTCGACGGCAACCCGGACTGGGCGCCGGACGGCCGGCCGGAATGCCCGGACCAGGCGGTCGAGACCGACTTCGATCAGCCGGTCACGTTCACCGTCGAGTGCGTGGACACCGGGCCGGAGTACGAGAGGTCGGAGGTGCGGGAGTTCGCCGATACCCAGCCGACCCAGGGCACCTTGACCCAGGAGTTCGCCGGTGACCCGTTCACGTACACGCCGAACCCGGGATTCAGTGGAACCGACCAGTTCCAGGTCACGAGCTTCGACGAGCTCGGTTTCGGAACCAGCAGCGGACTGGTGACGATCACGGTCAACGAGGAGGTCACTCCACCACCGCCGCCTCCTCCACCGATCGTGAAATGCGGTGGACGGGTGGCCACCATCGAGGGCTCCCCGGGGCGGGACGTGCTGAGGGGCACCGGCAAGCGTGACGTGATCGCCGGGCTCGGAGGCAACGACCTGATCCGGGGCCTCAAAGGCAACGACCTGATCTGCGGGGGCAACGGAAAAGACCGGCTGATCGGTGGCAACGGCAAGGACCGGCTGATCGGCGGCCGCGGAAACGACCGGCTGATCGGGGGCCGGGCTGCCGACCGTCTGCTTGGCGGTCCCGGGCGCGACCGGTTGCTCGGCGGCCCGGGAGCCGACCGGCTTTTCGCCGGTCCCGGACGGGACCTCTGCCGGGGCGGACCGGGAAGGGACCGGGGCAGGAGCTGTGAGCGGAAGGCGGGGATCCCCTAGGCGGTCGAAGGCAAATCAGGCAGGGCACCGTTTCATGGCGCCGGAGATCAGGCCGGCCAGCGCGTAGGCGCCTGCGTCCCCGAAGTTTCCGCCGCCAAGAGCGATCGATGAGAGATCAGTCAGCCTTAGCAGCGGCACCAGCTTCTGCTTGACGCATCGAATCCGGGCCGGCGCCAGGTCCTGTTCTGCCAGAACCTCGCTGGCCAGTTCGTCTGCCACGAACTCGGCCATCGCTTGCGGGCACTTGCCGGCGATTTCAATCGCCGCATCCTTGCCCTGTTCTTCCTTGTCCTGCGCTGCCAGCGAGACAAATTCGCGAAGTTCTTTCGGGTCAAGCCTCGTGACCTGTCCGATCATGCAGTTGCGCATCGATTCATAACCGAACACCCCCTCGTCGACGTTCTGGAGGGACACCTTGAAGGAAGACCGGAGAAAGTCATCGCCGACCCGGTTGAGTTGCCACTGGCCGTCGGTCTCCCTGAAGTACCAGGTGCCGTCGTTGTCCTCGGTGGTGCCCCCACTCGTCTCGATCGCGACGTTCGCCCGCTGGCCCTCGATGGTCACCGAGGCGACGCTGACCTCGCCGGGATCATCGATGTCTGAATCGTCATTGGGTGGGTTTTCGACGCAGGCCTGGACCTTGCCCCCGTAGAAGTCCTCGAGCAGGGCCGGAGTCACCAGCGTCCGGCATACGTTTTCGACATCCTCGGCCGTTTCGGCCTTGATGATCCGGGTGGCCACGTCCCTCACCTCGTCTTCGGGACTGGGATCGCTGCTCCCACAGCCGACGATCAGCAACAGCGGCACGAGCAGAAGCAAAACTCCGGACCTTGTCATTCAAGGTCATTACCTCGGACCGCCGGTCCGTAAAACCGCTTGCTTAATTATTGGTCGTCCGTTTATTATTCGCATAGGACGTTCCAGACCGGAGGAGAGAGATGAGTGAGAACGGCAGCAACGGTGCCGTCACGGGTATCCGTGAAGACGAGTTGAAGACCGAGGATGAAGCACTCCAGGTCCTGCTCGACGGCGACATCGACAAGGTGATGAGCGGTCTCGACCGGATCATCGAGGCGGCACCTTCCTACGAGAAACTGTTCATGCGTTGGCAAAGGCAGCACTGGTCGACCGAGGATTTCGATTTCACGACCGATGCCGAGCAGTGGAACGACCCGGACCTGATGTCAGAGGAAGAAAAGAAGTTCATGCTCTTCGGGTTCTCCCAGTTTTTCCTCGGCGAGGAGAAGGTCACGGTGGAGCTGCTCCCCTTCGCGATCGCCGCGCCCACCCATGAGGCGAAAGCGTTCCTGACTACCCAGATCTCGGACGAGGCCAAGCACATGGTCTTCTTCGATCGCTTCTACCGCGAGGTTCTGGGCATGAAGGCGAATGACATCGGAGCCATGCTCGAAAGCCAGCGACCGAACGTGAACAAGGACTGGGAGACCCTCTTCGACGGCATCCTGCATGACTGCGCCGAGCGGCTGCGGCTCGACCCGACCGACTTCCCGGCCCTGGTTCGGGGAGTCACCGTCTACATGATCGTGATCGAGGGCACGCTCGCCCTGACCGGGGCCCGCTTCATCGTCAAGTCGCTCAAGGAGCGCGATTGGCTGCCCGGTTTCACCGCCGGGTTCACCGCGGTCAACCGGGATGAATCCCGCCATGTCGGCTTCGGGGTCAAGTTCCTCGCCGATGCGATCAAGGCCGACCAGGCCAACGCGATCATCGTCCAGGACACCCTCAAGGAATGCCTGCCGATCGCGCCGCTGGTCTTCGCGCCTTCGTGGGTCGATGACCCGTACAGCTTCGACACGCCCTTCTACCACTCGTCCGAGGTCTTCGCCTACGCGATGAAGGCACTCTCGAAGAAGCTGGCAGCGATGGGTCTCGACCCGGCGATGCTGGCCGCCGACCCGGCCGGAGTTCCGATTGAAAG
Organism: Actinomycetes bacterium; assembly: GCA_023434465.1. GTDB lineage: Bacteria > Actinomycetota > Thermoleophilia > Solirubrobacterales > 70-9 > 67-14. The sequence continues at coordinate 223 of JAEYSQ010000204.1, read as the reverse complement.
CTGAAACCGGGGTAGCGCAGCGAGGACCGGGCCGACCGTCGACCGGTGCCCGCGAGCGGGTACTGGAAGCGGCCCTCGAAACTCTTCTGGAAGAAGGCTACGCCGGCCTGACCTACGCCAAGGTTGCGGTTCGGGCGGGTGAGAACAAATCACTGATCTCCTACTACTTCGGTTCCAAACAGGGCCTGGTCTCCGAGGTGTCGGCGATCATCGGGGAGCGGAT
>JAEYSQ010000202.1 GCA_023434465.1 Actinomycetes bacterium | reverse complement strand
CCGATCCGGCCGCGCTCGCGGTCGACCTCGGCCACGGTGACGTCGATCTCCTGACCCTGTTCGAGAACTTCCTCGACCGTCTCGACCCGGCCACCGGGCTTGACGTTCGAGATGTGGAGCAGGCCGTCAGTGCCCTTGGTCAGCTCGACGAAGGCACCAAAGGTTGTGGTCTTGACGACCTTGGCGCCGGTGTAGCGGTCACCGACCTCGGCTTCCTTGGTCATCGACTGGATGCGCGAAACCGCGTCCTCGACCTGGGTGCCGGTCGGAGCGTAAATCCGGATCGTGCCGTCGTCCTCGACGTCGATCTCGGCCTCGAACTCCTCGCAGAGACCGCGGATGGTCTCGCCACCCTTGCCGATCACGGCACCGATCTTCTCCTGGTCGATCTTGATCGACTCGATGCGGGGCGCGTGCTGTGAGAGCTGCTCGCGCGGTCCGTCGATCGCTTCGGCCATCTTGTCGAGGATGAAGAGGCGTCCCTTGCGGGCCTGCTCGAGGGCGTCGGTCAGGATCTCGAAGGTGACTCCGGTGATCTTGATGTCCATCTGGAGGGCGTTGATGCCTTCCGCAGATCCGGCGACCTTGAAGTCCATGTCACCGAGGTGGTCTTCCACCCCGGCGATGTCGGTCAGGACGATGTAGTCGTCGCCCTCCTTGATCAGGCCCATGGCGACACCCGCGACCGGAGCGGTCACCGGGATGCCGGCAGCCTGCATGGCCATCGAAGAGGCACAGACCGAGCCCATCGACGAGGAGCCGTTTGACTCGAGAGTCTCCGAGACGGCGCGGACCACGTACGGGAATTCCTCCTGGTCCGGCACTTCGGGAGCCAGGGCACGCTCGGCGAGGGCGCCGTGACCGATGTCGCGGCGCTTCGGGCCGCGCATGAAGCCGGCCTCGCCCACCGAGAACGGTGGGAAGTTGTAGTGATGCCAGAACGTCTTGGTCGTTTCCAGCCCGAGCCCGTCGACCCGCATGTCCATGCGGGTGGTGCCCAGCGTCACGTTGCCGAGTACCTGGGTCTCGCCACGGGTGAAGAGCGCCGAGCCGTGAACGCGGGGCGACACGTCGACCTCGCACTCGATCGGACGGATCTCGTCCTGGGCGCGACCGTCCGGGCGCTTCTTGTCGACGGCGATCGCCTTGCGGATCGTGTCCTTCTCGATCGCATCGAATGCCTTGCCGACCTCGGACTTGCGGGCATCCAGTTCGAACTCGTCGGCGATCCCGGCCGAGTACTGCTCGATGACGGCTTCCTTGACCTGACCGATCGCCTCGTAGCGTTCGAGCTTGCCGGTCGTGGCGATGGCGTCAACCAGTGCCTGTCCGTGCGAGCCGCGAATCTCGGAGAGCAGATTCTCGTCGATCTCCGGAGACTCGATTACGAGCTTCTCCTTGCCGATCTTCTGGCGCAGTTCCTCGATTGTGGCAACCAGCTTCTTGATCTCGCCGTGAGCGATGTCGAGAGCATCGAGAACTTCGGCTTCGGTGACGCCGTTGGCGCCGGCCTCAACCATCAGGATGGCTTCGTCGGTGCCGGCGACGATCAGGTCGAGATCGAGGTTCGGGTGATCTTCCTCATGCGGGTTGACCACGAAGTCACCGTCAAGCTTGCCGACGCGGACCGCACCGACGTGCTTGGCGACCGGAATCTCGGAAATCGCGAGGGCGGCAGATGCGCCGTTCATGGCGAGAATGTCGTAGGGATGCTCGTGGTCGACCGACATCGGGATGGTGACCAGTTGAGTCTCGTAGTGCCAGCCCTTGGGGAAGAGCGGACGGATCGGACGGTCGATCATTCGAGCGGTCAGCGTGGCCTTCTCGCCGGCGCGCGCTTCGCGACGGAAAAAGGAGCCGGGGATCTTGCCCGCGGCGTACATCCGCTCTTCGATGTCTACGGTCAGGGGCAGGAAGTCCACGTCCCGGAGACCGCCGACGGTGGCGGTTGAGAGGACCATGGTGTCACCACTGCGAACGATGACGGCACCACTGGCCTGCTTGGCGATCTTGCCGGTCTCAAAGGAGATGTCGGCGTCGCCGACCCGCGTCTCAACGCGAGTCGTTTCGAAAATGCTCATTGAATATGTGTTTTCCTCCGGCCGCCCGGTTGGCGGCCATCTGTTTAGAACTGTCGTTCCTTATCCCCACAAGGGTACATGGCCGGACCCGACCCGCGCTTCTGCCCGCAAATTGCGAAAACCCGGGAATGGACGATCGAAAAGTCAATTGTGGGCGATTATGACCCACTTCTGCCTTCTCGATTCTCTGAATCGCCTATCGGTAGGCGTTCTTCTCGCCGCAGTTGGCGATCGACTCGCCGGAGGAATCGAGCAGTTCGTGATCTGGCGTGAAGTCGGCCACGTCGGAACCTCTGACCAAATTGCAGACGGAGTATCCGGCGCTCTCCAGGTCGTCCCCGGGGTCCAGCCCGCTGGCCATGGTTACTTCACGGAAAATGTGCGGGGGTTACGAGATCGCGTCGACGATCAGGTCCGGGCCCGGGATGTCGAGCGGCGTGGCGGTCTCGTGGACCCACTCGACCGTCTGGTCGGGTCCGATCAGGACCAGGGAACGGTTTGAATGCCCGGCCTGGCCGAGGTAGGCGCCGTAAGCCTCGGCGACCGCCCCTTTGGGCTCGAAATCTGCGAGGAGCGCAGTCTCGATCCCCAGCTGGTCGCGGAATGCCTTGTGGGCGAAGGCGGAATCGACGCTGACGCCGAGCATGGTCACGTCCGCCTCGTCCAGCCGGGGCTGGATCTCCTTGTACTGCGCCAACTGGTCGGAACAGACCGGACTGAAATCAAGCGGGTAGAAAGCGAGCAGCACCCGCCGGCCGGCGAAGTCGGAAAGGGAGATCTCCTGACCGGAGTGGTCAGGCAGCGTGAAATCCGGAGCCTTGGCTCCGACTTCGATCAATGCCGCAGGCCGAGATCGGCGACCAGGGCGCGGTAACGCTCGACGTCGGTCCGCTCGAGGTAACGCAGCAGACGGCGGCGCTTGCCGACCATCATCAGCAGTCCGCGACGGGAGTGATGATCCTTCCCGTGGTCACGCAGATGACCGGTGAGATCGTTGATGCGCTCGGTAAGCAGGGCAACCTGGACCTCGGTCGAGCCGGTGTCGCCTTCGGACTTGCCGTACTTGCTGATCAGCTCGGCCTTGTTCTCTTTGGTCAGTGTCATTTCGTCAAAAATCCTTGGTTTCGGGTCACGGGCGGACCCGTTCACGGCCGATGGAAGCTAGCACAGATGGCCCTCGTCTTATCCACATCCCGCTTCATCTCGTCGACCAGATCGTCGACCGAGTCGAACCTCTTCTCGCCCCGCAGCCGCTCCACGAAGGCGACCCGGAGGATCTTGCCGTACAGGTCGACATCCTGATCGAGGATGTGGGTCTCGATCAGAACGCCCCGACCGGAATCGAAAGTCGGGCGGACTCCGATGTTTACCGCCGCGGGCAGGCCGTTGGCGAAGGCGGCGTAAACCCCGTGGCCGGGGTGTACGAAGCGATCATCTGGCACGATGTTCGCAGTCGGGAAGCCAAGTTCACGGCCTCGCTGATCACCGGTCACGACTTCTCCTTCGACCATGAACGGAACGCCCAGGCAACGCCTCGCGAGCTTCATGTCTCCGGCTGCGACGAGAGCGCGAATCCGGGTCGAGGAAACCGCCTCCCCGTCAACCTCGACCAGCGGCTCGACCCGGGTCGAAAACTCCGACCGTCCGGCCAGCATCTCCGGGGTTCCGCGCGCTTTCTGGCCGAACCGGAAGTTGTCCCCGACCGAAACTTCACGAGCGCCGAGGCGGGCGACCAGGATCTCTTCGATGAACTGCTCGGCGGTGATCTTGGTGAAGGACTCGTCGAAGGGGATCACGATCATCTCCTCGACGCCCAGTCCGTCCAGCACGTCGCGCTTCACGTCGAAAGGCATGAGCAGCTTCGGAGCCGCGGCCGGATGGAGGATCTCCAGTGGATGAGGCTCGAAGGTGAGCACGGTATCGGCGCCCTTGATCACCGCCCGGTGACCGACATGCACCCCGTCGAAGGTTCCAATCGCGATCTTGCGCGGCCGGAATCCCGCTTCTCCGAGCGGAGTCACCTTGATCACGAGGCCGGCTCCAGGACGACTTCGGGCCGGACGGATTCTTCTTCGAGACGGGCCACGGCAATCAGGTTATCCCCGTGGACGAGGGTGAAACTCCCCGGGGACCCCGGCTGAACGGCAGCTGGCAGCTCGAGCCGGTCCGGATCGAGTTTCTGGCCAAAGCCGATCGCGCGGGCCTGGGCTTCGTCGATCTCCACCCGGGGCAAGAACGAAAGGGCTGTGAGCGGGGTCAATACCTCGCCTTCCATGGTGATGTCCAGCGGGCCGACCGCGGTGCGCCGCAGAGCCGAACAGTACGCATCGCCAAGGGTTTCGAGAAGAGTCCGGACATAGGTGCCGGAGCTGACCTCGACCTCGAACTCGATCTCCTGCCCGACCGAGAGGGGCCCGGACGGCGCGTCCAGCAGCTCTGCCCGGTAAATCTCGACCTCGCGAACCGGCCGGTCCTCGCTCTCCTCCCCCCGGTGGGCCCGTTTGTAGAGCCGCTCGCCGCCGACCTTGACCGCCGAAGTCATGGGCACCATCTGACTGATCCGGCCGAGCGGGAGTTCCAGGGCAGCAGGCAGGACGCCCGTTTCGGTGAGTTCACCGTCCGGATCCCCGGTGCTCGAACGCCAGCCCAGCCTAGCCGTCGCGCGGTAGGTCTTCGGGAGTTCCAGCAGGTAGCGCTGCAGGCGGGTCGCGCGACCGAGCAGGATGGTCAGCACACCGGTCGCAAATGGATCGAGGGTGCCGGCATGACCGACTTTCCCGCCCCGCTCACGCCTGACCCGGGCGACCACGTCATGCGAAGTGACCCCGGCTGGTTTGTCGACCACCAGGACACCGGTTTCGGACTCTGCGGCCAAATCCGCTCCCCCCGGTGCCTCAGGCTGAAGGAGAGGGCTGATCGCCAAGCCCGGCGCAGAGCTCGGCGACGATTTGATCGAAACCCATTTCGGTCGAGCAGCCGGCCGCTCGCACGTGACCGCCGCCGCCGAACTTGCGGGCCAGGACCGAGACGTCGGTGTGATCATCCCCGGCCCGGAGACTGATCTTGCGTGCCGCCCGACCACGACTTACCTGATCGCGAACAACGGCAGCGACCCTGATCCCGTCGACCGCCCGCAGGTTGTCGATTATGCCTTCGGTCATCTCCTCGCCGGCCCCGGTCTCCCGGTAATCGACTTCGGTGATGTAGCTGACGATCAACTGGCCGTCGCAATGAAGTTCGAGATTGTCGAGGGCCCGACTTAGCAGTCGGATCTTCTCGATCGGCACGCTTTCGTACAGTCGCCGGTTGACGTCATCGACGTCCACCCCGGCCTCGATCAGGTCGGCGGCGACCCGGTGGGTGCGGGCGTCGGTCGCGTCGTACATGAACTTGCCGGTGTCGGTCACGATCCCGATGTAGAGCGCCCGGGCCATTGCCGGACTGACCTTGACGTCCAGCAGGACCGAGAGCTCGTAGATGATCTCGGCGGTACACGACGCGCCGGCGTCGACGAAGTTGAGGTCACCGAACTCGGTGTTGTCGTGGTGATGGTCGATGTTGACGACCAGCTTGCCCTCGTCCCGGAGAAAGTCGACCGGCATCCGGTCGATGTTCCCGCAATCGAGGAAGATCACGACCCGGTCCCGGATGTCGGCCGGTGACTCGTGGAACACGCCTTCGAGCGGAAGGTGCCGGTACTCGATCGGCAAGGGGAATTCCTTGGCGGCGAGAAACATCACCGAATCCTTGCCCAGGCTCCCGAGCAGGTGATGCATGCCGAGCAGCGATCCAAGCGCATCACCGTCCGGGCCCTCATGCGTGGTCAGCAGGAACTTCGATTCATCCCTGACCAGGGTCGCGATCGCGTCCAGGTCGCCTTTGACGACGAGCTGGCTGGCGGCGGCCGGGTTCACTCGGTCTCTTTTCGGTCGGCGGTTTCATGTTCGGCGAGCAGCGCGTCGATTCGCATCCCGGTTTCGATCGACTCGTCGTACTCGAAAGCGAGTGCCGGGGTGTGCTTCATCCTGGTTTCCGCGGCGACCCTGCTCTGGAGCACGCTGTGGGCCCGCTTCAGCCCTTGGAGAGCCTCGGTCTTGGCCTCGTCGTCGCCCAGCACCGTGAAGTAAACCTTGGCGTGGCGCAGATCGGGCGTGGTATCCACCGAAGTGACGGTTGCCATCTCCAGGCGAGGATCGCTCAGATCGTTGGTGATCGCATCGGAAATCACCTGACGAAGCACCTCATTCACCCTGCGCATCCGCGCCTTGGACATGGAAAACCCCCTAGTTCAGGGTCTGTTCGACCTGCCGGGTCGAGAAGAACTCGAGTACGTCGCCCACCTTCACGTCGGCGTACCCGTCCAGGACGATGCCGCAGTCCTGGCCTTCTTCGACGGTCTGGACCGCATCCTTGAACCGGCGGAGCGAATCGAGCCGCCCCGTCCAGATGACGGTTCCCTCGCGGACCAGCCGCACCGAGGCATCCCGCTGGATCTTCCCCTCGGTGACGACGCAACCGGCGATCCGGCCGACCTTGGAAGCCTTGAAGACCTCGCGGACTTCCGCTTCGCCGACCGTTTCCTCGACCTCGACCGCATCGAGCATTCCCTCCATGGCGGCCCGCAGGTCCTCGGTGATCTTGTAGATGACCGAGTAAGTACGGACGTCGACGCCCTCGACCTGTGCCGCCTTGCGGGCATCGGCCAGCGGCCTTACGTTGAAGCCGATGATGATCGCGTTCGAGGCCGAGGCGAGCATCACGTCGGATTCGGAGATGCCGCCGGTCTGGGCCCGGATGATGTTGATCGCGACTTGCTGCTGGGGAACCTTCGCGATCTCGTCCTGAAGCGCTTCCAGCGAGCCGGCGACATCGCTCTTGAGCACGATGTTGAGTTCCTTGAGGTCGCCCTCCTGGGCCCGGGCGAAGATCTCCTCGAGGGTGACCTTGCGGGCCGAACGACGGGCTATGGTCTCCGCCTTGAGGCGGTTCAGCCGTTCCTGGGCCAGTTGCCTGGCGCGACGGTCGTTCTCGACGACCTGGACGAATTCGCCAGCTTCGCAAACTCCGTCGAAGCCGAGAACTTCCACCGGCATGCCCGGCGTGGCTTCGTCAACCTTGGCACCGAGGTAGTCGTGCATCGCGCGAACCTTGCCCCACACGGCGCCAGCGACGATCGAGTCACCGACCCGGAGGGTGCCCCGGTTGACCAGGACGCTGACCACGGGTCCGCGTCCGGGATCGAGTTTCGACTCGATCACGGAGCCCGACGCGGGCGCATCCGGGTTTGCCGCGAGCTCCTCGAGCTCGGTCACCAGGATGATCATGTCGAGCAGGTTGTCGAGACCGTCGTGAGTCTTCGCGGAGACGTTGCAATAGATCGTGTCTCCACCCCAGTCCTCCGGGTTGAGCCCGTCGGGGGCGAGGTCGGTGCGGTTCCGGTCGGGATTCGCGCCTTCCTTGTCGATCTTGTTGACCGCAATCAGGATCGGAACGTCGGCGGCACGGGCGTGGTCGATCGCTTCCCGGGTCTGGGGCATGACCCCGTCGTCAGCGGCAACCACGATCACCGCGACGTCGGTCACCTGCGCGCCGCGGGCACGCATCGCAGTGAACGCTTCGTGTCCCGGGGTGTCGAGGAAAGTGATCGTGTGATCGTCGTGATGGACCTGGTAGGCCCCGATGTGCTGGGTGATCCCGCCCGCTTCGCCCGCGGCGACTTCGGTCTCGCGGATCGCGTCTAGAAGCGAGGTCTTGCCGTGATCGACGTGACCCATGATCGTGACCACGGGCGGACGATCGACGAGCTGCTCGTCGGTGTCCTGGAATTCGGGGGCGTCGACTTCCTCTTCGGCGGCCGAGACGATCTCGATCTTGCGATCGTATTCGTCGGCGATCGCCTTGACCGAATCGTCGGTCAGGGTCTGAGTCAGAGTCGCCATCTCGCCCATGGTCATCAGCTTCTTGATCAGGTCGGCGGAGCTGAGGCCGAGCAGTTCGGCCAGATCACGGACCGTGACGCCGGAGCCGATCCTGGTCGCCTGCGGCTCAGCCGGATCCGCCTGCTGGGGCTCCGGCTCTTCGAGCAACGGCCGTCGGCGGCGGCCTCCGCGACGCCGCGGCGGGCGCTGCGGGGGAGGCCCCCCACCCTGTTCGCGACGCGATGCCTGCGAATCGATTACGACCCGGCGACGCTTCTTGCCGGCGGCGCCTGAGGATGCGCCGCCACTCGGAGCGGCGGAACCGGTGGTTCCCGAGGTCGCCCCGGACGAGGCGCCATCGGTCCGCACCGGCTTCTTCGAACCCGCAGCTGGCTTGGCGGCAGGTTTCGCGGCGGCTGGCGCCGCCTCGGCCTTCGGCTTCTCGGCCGCGGGTTTGGCAGCGGCCTTCGGCTTTTCGGCAGTCTTCGATGCTTTCGGCTCCGGCGCCTTCGGTGCGGCTTCAGCTTTCGGTTTGGGCGCAGCCTTCGGCTTGGACGCAGCCTTCGGGTTCGCAGCCGCCGGCTGTGCTTCGGCCTTGCCGCCGAGGCTGGCCAGAACCTTCTTCGCTTCGGCCTCCTCCACGTTAGAGGCAGCGGCTTTGACTTCGACTCCGGCAGCCTGAAGCGCGGCGATCAGCTCTTTGCTGGTTACGCCCGCTTCCTTGGCAATTTCGTGAACGCGCCTCTTGCTCACTCGGCCTCGCCTTCTGCCGCTTCCGCTTCCTGGTCGGCCTCTTCGGCTTCGTTGATCGGCTCGGGAGCGGCCTCGGCCTCTTCCTCGGCTTCAGCTTCTGCTTCCACGAGTTCGGTTTCCGCTTCGACCTCTTCGGCCGCGGCCAGCTCTTCACCGGCCGCTTCTTCGCTCAGGATCTCTTCGGCTTCGTCTTCGGCCGAGTCAGGCTCGACCGCTTCAGCGGCTTCCCCGCCTTCGACCGGCTCGACAAACTCCCCTTCAGCGGTTGAGACGATCGCGTTCACTGCGGTTTCATCCGAGTCCGGATTTGCCAGCAGCGCGATGTCCTCGTCACTGAGACCGGCCAGCACCCCGACGTGGTTGGTCGAAAAGCGCGACAGTGCCTGATGCTGCGGCAGGCCGCAGTAGGTCGAACCGCCGACCCCGGCGTTGGGGCAGCGTCGACCACTCGAAAGAATTGCCAGGCAGCGGCCGTCGAATTCCTCTTCGCCCTCGTAATCGTGCTCGCTTTCTTCGCGGGCGAACTCGCTTTCCGACTTGATGTCGACCCGCCAGCCGGTCAGGCGGGCGGCGAGGCGTGCGTTCTGGCCGTCGCGGCCGATCGCCAGTGAAAGCTGGTCGTCCGGAACCACCACGGTCGCCTGCATGTCCTCGTCGTCGACCAGGACCTCGCGGACCCGGGCCGGCGAAAGCGCCTTGGCGACGAAGCGGGCGGGCTCCTCGTTGTAAGGAATGATGTCGATCTTCTCTCCGCGCAGTTCGGAGACGACCATCCGGACGCGCGAGCCGCGCGGGCCGACGCAGGCACCGACCGGATCAACCCCGTCAGCGTGCGAAACGACCGCGATCTTCGACCGGTATCCGGGTTCGCGGGCCACGCCGACGATTTCGACCAGTTTGTCGGCGATCTCCGGAACTTCAAGTTCGAAAAGGCCCTTGATCAGTTCGGGGCTGCGGCGGGAGACCACGATGCTCGGGCCCTTGGTCGACTCGGAGACGTCGGTGATCACGGCCTTGACCCTCATCCCGTGGTCGTAACGCTCGCTGTAGACCTGTTCGGACTTGGGCAGCAGCGCCTCGACCCGCTCCCGCAGCTGGACAAGCGTGTAGCGCTTGTCCGACTGCTGGATCAGGCCGGTGATCAGTTCACCGACGCGGTCGCGGTACTCCTCGTACATCATCTGGCGCTCAGCCTCACGGATCCGCTGGTAGATCACCTGCTTCGCGGTCTGCGCAGCGATCCGGCCGAAGTCGTCCGGGGTGACGTCCCGGGTTTCGATCTGATCACGGTACGGCTCGAGCACCTCGGGGTCGATCTCCGGATCTTCGGGCTCGTTGAACTCCCCGGTTTCCGGGTTGATCGTGCGTTCCTGTTCGGCCGCGGCCTCCTCAAGCAGCTTCTCTTCGAGTTCAGCGGGCAGGATCAACTCGAAGACGCGGAAATCCCCGGTCTCATGGTCGAGGTCGACCCGTGCGTACTTGGCGGAGCCGGGACTCTTCCGATAGGCGGAGAGCAGCGCATCTGCGAGCGCATCCATAAGGGTGTCGGCGGCGATCCCCTTCTCCTGTTCGAGTACTCGAACTGCGTCGACGATCTCTTGGGTCACTTGGCTGCTCCTTGGGGGATTTCTGGCACGAGGTGAGAGCGCTCGATGCTCGCGTAAGGGATTTCAAAACTCCGGCCATCCGCTTCGAGGACGACGGCGCTTTCCCCTGCCTCGATAATGGTTCCTGTGAAGTTCTTGCGGCCGTCCAGCGGCTCGGCGGTACTGACCTTCGCCCGGCGTCCGGCGAAACGACCGAAATGACCGGGCTTGCTCAGGGGCCGCTCGGGCCCCGGAGAGGACACTTCGAGCGAATGGTCGACGAGCACATCCTGGAGTCCCGAAGTCACCCGTTGACAAAGTTCCAGGGTGACCCCGCCCGGATGGTCGATGAATAGGCGCAGAGCATCTCCTCCGGCGCTTTCCAGCGCCAGAAACTCGATCTCGGGATCGAGCGTGGCAAGGCGGTTTTCGATGTCCTGGGGGGTGGGATCCATTAGTGATAATTCCGGCCTGAGGGCCAAAAAAAAGCGGGCAAGGCCCACTTTTCGACACAGCTTGAAGGGGAAAAGCACTTACCAGTATAGCCCGTGCGCCAAGTCAGGGAAAGGGCGCAACCGAGGTCAGGTCTCGATCAGCAGAGTCACCGGGCCGTCGTTGGTCAGCCCGACCTTCATGTCGGCTCCGAAGACGCCCTTTCTGGCACCGAGCTTTTCGCAAACCAGGTCATAAAGCGGCTCGGCCTCATCGCTCCCGGCGGCCTCGATCCAGCTCGGCCGGTTGCCCTTGCGGGCGTCACCATAGAGGGTGAACTGGCTGATGCAGAGAATTTCGCGCCCGGCCAGCGGCTCGTTCATGCGTCCTTCGGCGTCTTCGAAGATCCGGAGCTTGAGCAGCTTGGCGGCAAGCTTCGAGGCCTGGGTTTCCGTGTCTCCCTTCCTGACCCCGAGCAGGACGACCATTCCCGGGCCGATCTCCGAAACGGTCTCTCCGCCGGCTTCGACCGAAGCCCGGGTGACCCGCTGGACCAGCGCCCTCATTCCCCGCCCCGGGATCCCGCCCGGAGTTCGCTTGCCCGGTCGAGAATGCGGTCGGCGATCTCGGTCTTCGGCGCCTTCGCCACTTCCTCCTCGCCCGAGCCGGTCACCAGGGTGACCGCGTTCTCGTTCGAGTCGAAGCCGATCGTCTTGTCGGAGACGTCGTTGAGGACGATCATGTCGGCGCCCTTGCGTTCCAGCTTCTGGCGAGCCCGGCCGATCGCGTCGCCACCATGCTGAGCCGCGAAACCGACCACGGTCTGCCCCTTGATCCGGTTGGCCGAAAGGCCGGCAAGGATGTCCTCGGTGGGGACCAGGGTCAGTGTGAATTCGCCGCCGGTGCGGGAGAGCTTTTCGTTTGAAGTGTCCGAGACCGTGAAGTCAGCCGGGGCCGCCGCCATCAGCAGCAGGTCGTGGGCCGGAAACTGCTCGCGGCAGGCCCGGGCCAGATCCAGGGTCGACTCGACGTCGACCCTCCTGACTCCGTTCGGGGTCGGGAAATTGACGTTGGCGCAGATCGCGGTCACCTCCGCCCCCCGCTTGCGCGCCCTTTCGGCGATCGCGAGTCCCATCCGGCCCGAGGAGCGGTTGCCGATGTAGCGGACCGGGTCTATCCCTTCACGGGTACCGCCGGCGGTCACCAGCACCCTCAGTCCCTCGAGGTCCTTCGTCCGCTCCTGATCGAGTGCCGCCTCGACCCTTTCGAGCAGTTCGGCGGGTTCGGGCAGTCGCCCCACTCCCGCCTCGCCTTTCGAGGCCAGCCGTCCTTCGCCGGGGTCGATCACTTCGACCCCCTGTTCCCTGAGCCGGATCAGGTTGGCCTGGGTTGCCGCCGAGAGATACATCCGCTCGTTCATCGCCGGGGCGACGAGGCGCGGGCCATCGAAAGCGAGGAAGGCGGTGGTCAGGATCGAGTCGGCCTGTCCGGTAGCGAGCTTGGCGATCGTGTTGGCCGAGGCCGGGGCGACCAGGTAGACATCCGCCGACTCGGCCACCGCGAGATGGCCGATCGGGTCGTGCTCGGGCAGCTCGTCACCGGGGAAAGCGCCCCGCATCGGATCGCGTTCGAATTCGGAGGTGAGGACCGGCGCTCCGAGGATCCCTTCGAAGGTGTCAGGCCCCACGAACTTGCGGGCCGACGCGGTCATCAGAACGCGAACCGAATGCCCGGCCCCGGTCGCGAGACGGACGAACTCGACTGCTTTGTAGGCGGCGATCCCCCCGCTTACTCCGAGAAGGATCCTGGCCGGCACAATTTGCTCCGTCTGGGCGAGCGGCCCGGGAGTAGCCCTACGAGCGGTACTCGTACTTGAGCTTGCCGGTGGCCACTTCCTCGAGCGCCAGGGTCAGCGCGCCCTTGCCGGGCTCGGCCGGAACCATCGGCGGTGGGTAATCCCCGTAACCGCCTTCGCTGAGGCTCTGGTAGTAGCTGTTGATCTGGCGCGCCCTGCGGGCAGCCAGAACCACGGCCGCGTAATGCGAGTCCGAATGCTGGAGAAGATGGTCGACGCGAGGCTTGATCATTGACCTCATTCTGACAGCTTGCCGCGGACTATGGATTCGAGCTCGTCCAACGCACGCTCGAGTTCGTCGTTGACGACCACGTGATCGAACTCGTCGCGAGCGGCCAGTTCTCCCTCCGCAACCTCCAGCCGGCGGGCGATCGCCTCGGGTGAATCGGTGCCCCGGCCCTCGAGTCGCTGCTTCAGTGCGGCGAGTTCCGGTGGAGCGATGAATATCTGCACCGCCTCCGGCATCGACCCGGCGACCTGGCGGGCTCCCTGAACCTCAATCTCGAGCACCACGGGATGACCGGCCTCCACCCTGCCTTCGACTTCGGAGCGAAGCGTTCCGTAATGGTTGCCGCTGTAGGCCGCATGCTCGAGAAAATCGCCGGTCTCGACTCGACGCAGAAATTCCGACTGGTCGAGGAAGTGGTAGTCGACCCCGTGCTGCTCCCCCGTTCGCGGTTGCCGGGTCGTCGCTGAGGTTGAAAGCTCGAGCTCCGGGATCCGGTGCCGGAGCAGCGAGATCAGGCTCCCCTTCCCGACCCCGGAGGGCCCGGTAATCACAAAAACCTTGGACGGAGACAGGCCAGACATAGGACCGACCAGCCTACCCTTCGCTCCGGAGGCCAGTCAGCGATGGTCGAGGGTTCGGGAAGCCGTCGAGGGGTTCGGCTTCGGTGGTGTCCCCCAAAAACCGTCGCTTCGCTCCTCATTCCGGAGGTTTTTGGTAATCCGCCCGACCCGAACTGCGGGACGTGGTCGAGGGGTTCGGCTTCGGTGGTGTCCCCCAAAAACCGTCGCTGCGCTCCTCATTCCGGAGGTTTTTGGGGAACACCCCCGACCCGAACCCTGCAGGACCAGAAGGTTCACGGAGTCGTGAAACGGGGCGGGCTGGGTAGCCGTGGGGTGGGGGGGGGGGTGGCGGGGTTCTCG
>JAEYSQ010000193.1 GCA_023434465.1 Actinomycetes bacterium | reverse complement strand
GCGGCTTTTCCGGAAGTCGGTCCAGGCGCTCGGCCGCTACGCGCTGGTCAGGAAGTATCCGGTCATCGGCCAGGACAGCCTGGTCGTCCTCGACCTCGACAGCGGCGCCGAGAAGGGGCGAACCCGCGTGCCGTCACCGAGCCAGTCGTTCCTGTTTCCGGCTCCCGGCTTCGACCGGGACATCTACTACCTCTCGATGACTTCGATGGCCCGCGTCACCGTCAACCAGACCGGACCTGCCTAGATCCCGGAAAGCTCCGCCCGCGGAGTTCTGCCGCTGTTTTCATTGACGGGTTGACCGGCGCCGCTCCCGGCGACATACTGGCTAGGAGATGAGTCGGGTCATGCTGGGGGTTTGGCTGTTGACGGTCGCGGTGCTTTCGTTCGCAGGGTCTTCCCCGGCCGCAACCGTCTCCTACATCGCCGGTGACGAACTCTGGTTGAGCAACCCGGCCGGCACCCAGAAAAAGAAGCTGTCAGGCCCGGCTGGCGACGGCCGCGTCTGGACCGAGCAGGCCCAGGCTGACAACGGCAAGATCGTCGCGGTTCGGCGCGAACCCGGCAAGGTCGCCCAGCTCAACTCGTTCACGCTCTTCGGGCCTTCCGGCACGGTGATCCAGCAGGGGAGCCTCACCCACGAGAGCGGCTGGACCTCCTACGCCTACCCGGTCAGTCTGGACCTGACCGACGGTGGCGTCGCGGTTTACGGGTTTTCCAACTACAACCCGACCTTTCCCAATTGGACCTTCGTTCAGGGGACATATGTCCGGACCGTCGAGCAACCATTCGTCCTGGAGCCACTGGAGCTCAACGGTTGGGAATGGCCGACCCTGTTCGGCGAACGTCTGGTCGCCACCCAGGGCCAGGAAGTGTGGCTGCAGGCACCCGGTGACGGCAGGCCGTTCACGCCCGACCCGGATGTCGGATTCCTTGCAATCCCGGACGGATACACGATCAACCGAACCGACGTGGCCGCGAACGGAAGACTGTTCGGCATCGAGCTCGACTACAAGACGATCGAGCTCTACCCGATCACCGGAGTTCCGAACGTGACCCCGGGCCCGGGCGAGAACATCGTGGGTTCCGGAGGCTGCGTGCTGCCGACCCAGGGAGATGCCGGCCAGATCACTATCTCCCAGGACGGCAAGGACATCGCCTGGGAGGACGACCGCGGTGTGGTTTCGGCCGGCGTGCCGGACTTCTCCGGGGCCGACCCGTGCCACCTGACCAGGCCCCCGGTAGTACTTGCCACCAATGGCAAGTACCCCTCGATCGGCAACGCCAGCCTCTCCACCGGTGGCGGTGGCGGGGGCGGAGGCGGAGTCTCGGCCCCGGTTCCGAGCGTCCCGGCCAAAGTGAAGGCGGCCGGGCTCAGGAAGGGAATCTGGATCACGATCAAGGTGGCTAAGGCCGGCCCGGTCTCGATCTCCGGCAAGGTCAAAGGCAAGCTGGTCGCCCGGGGCAGCGGAAAGGCCCGCAAGTCCGGCAAGGTGAAGATCAAGCTCGTCGCGACCGCTGCCTGGCGAAACCGGCTCGCCCGGCTGAAGGGCAAGGCGCTGGTCATCAAGGTGACCGCAAATGGCAAGAGCAAGACGGTGAGGAGAGTTCTGAAATGAGAAGTCCGGGCAGAGTGTTGGCGGTGGGCCTCGTTGTGGCTCTGGGATTGGGACTGTTCGGCGCGTCGGGCGTCGCTGGAGCGAAGAAGAAGCCGGTTCCGGCCCTGCTCACCTACAAGGCCATGGTGCACATCGCCGGCGGTGTCACTTTCACCAGCCACCACGACAGTTTCCAGAACTGCGCGCCGGGCCAGCGCTGGACCATGAAGGAGGACTCCGACGTCGAGATGCGCGGAAATCTGCTCGTCGAGACGTTTAGGAACCAGCGGGTCAGGACCAGTTCGATCGTCGTTCCCGGAGGTGCCGAAAACAAGAACAGGCTGGAGAAGTACGAGGAGTCGAACTACTGCCCGCCCGACGAACCCGTCGAACTCGAAGCGCCCGAATGCAGGAGCCTCGCCGGCAAGGGCAGCCTCGCGCTTTATCCGGACCCGCGGCGGAAGGGTCCGAAACGGGTCTCGATCGGATTCGGCCGGGCGACAGGTGGAAACCAGACGATCGACTGCACCTGGGGTCTCAGCAGCCGCCCGACCCCGTTCGGTGCGCAGATCGAACAGTTCAGCAACATTTTCGCTGCCATGGTGCTGCCACTTGACATCAAGATCAAGCAGCTGCGCACGCTCGGGGTGAAGAAGAAGCTGATCCGGACGATCCGGGTCGGTGGTGACTGCAGCAGGCCGGTCGTCTATCGCGGCAAGAAGATCCCTTCGGACACCACCGACATGAAAGACGGGGACTGCGTGGTCGATGGTGACTACGTGATCACGATCAAGCGCCTCAATCGAAGTACCCGCAAAGGCGTCACGGTGAATTAGGTCGCTTCATACTGGAGTCGATGCCCCCGTTCGAGTTCGGACAACCTTCAGGAGCGCTAGCGCCATGGATCGAGCGGTATGTGGGCTATCGGCTGGTTGATCAGCCGGCCGGCCTGCA
>JAEYSQ010000126.1 GCA_023434465.1 Actinomycetes bacterium | reverse complement strand
GCTCGGCCGCGCGGATCAGCACGTCGATCCCCTTGTAGGGACGAAGCAATCCGAAAAACAGGACGACCGGCGGTCGGGAGCCTGGCTCGCCGTTCCAGACCGGGTTGGGATCGGCCAGCTCCGGCGGCAACGGCTTCTCCTCCGGCAATCGGGTGAGGTAGTCGAAAGCGCCGTGGGGGATCACCCGGACCCGTTCCTCGGGCAGTCCGACCTCCTCGACCAGTCGCGCCGCCCCGCGACGGGAGTGGGCGATCACCGCGTCCATCGAGCCGAAAACGTTCATCGCCTCGCGAAGCTGCTTGCCGGTGGGACCGGGCGGCAGGATGTAATGCGCGGTCATCACCCGCGGCTGGCGCTTCGAGATCAGTCGGTGGTCGACCCGCGGCATGGTCAGCCACTGGTAATGGGCGACCGTCCGCTCCGGGGCAGAGTCGAGTTTCCGGCGCAGCTGGCGCATCTCGGGGAAGTGCTGGATCGCCTTGCTGAGCCGGCGGGCCTTCGGGGAAAGGCGGCGGTAGAAGTCGAGACTGACTTCATAGCCATCGGCTTCCGGCACCGGACCGTAGGTGAACTCGGAAGTGATCAGCTCGACCTCCGCGCCCTCCGCCGCAAGCGCAGAGGCCAGCGACCGGTCGTACGGCGGGGTGAAAGCCGAGGGGTCGATCAGCTTTACGTGCACGATCGGGATTATCGTGGGCGAAGGTGAACTCCCCCTCCCCGACCGACACCCCTGCAAGCGATGCCACGGAACCGGACCTGAGCTACTGCGTGGTCAACAACGACGGCCGGGAGTACCTGATGGCCTGCCTGAAGGCGATCGAGAGCTTCCATCCCCGGGTCCTGACCAGCGAGATCCTGGTGCTCGACAACGCATCGAGCGACGGATCGGCGGCGGCCGTCCGCGAGAATTTCCCCGGGGCCGAAGTGATCGCCCTGGAACGGAAGCAGGGCAAGGCGGCCAACGACTCGCTGCTGCTCGAGAAGGCCCGCGGCCGGTTCTGCCTGCTGCTGAATGAGGATTCGGAGCTTCGGGCCGGCGCCGTCGCCGCGCTGGTCAAAGCTCTGGAGGACGACCCCGAGGCCGGCGCCGCAGGGGCGCAGCTTTTCGACGGGGATGGCAGCCCCTATGCCTGCGCCTGGAAGTTCCCCGGAGTGCGGTCGGCCTTCGTCGGAGCGCTCTTCCTGCACTCACGCCTGACCGTCCAGAGCCAGGGCGAGGTGACGAGGCCGGTCGACTGGGCCCAGTCCTCGGCCCTGATGGTCCGCCGTGAAGCGGCCGAGAAAATCGGCGGGCTCGACCCGCAGTTCTTCGTCTATTACGACGAATGCGACTTCTGCAAGCGACTCGCCGATGCCGGTTGGCGCACGCTCTACGTCCCGACCGCCGAAGCGGTCCACCACAACCAGCTCTCGAGCGACCTCTCCTCCGGCCTGCCGCGGATCGTCGAGTTCCATCGCAATCGTGACCTTTACATGCGAAAGCACCACAGCCGCCCGGCAGCCTTTGCGGTCCGCATCCTCACCTCCTGGGCCTACTCCCTGCGAACGATCGCTTCCGTCTTCATCCCGGGAGCTCCGACCAGGGTCTACGCCGCCCACGCCCGCCAGGCCCTGCTTCCCTACAAGGGAGAAAGCCTCGCCGACCGCGCCTCAGATCGCCAAACCCCCTGATTCATTCCACGGTGCCGCAGGTTATGCACCGGATCGGGTCAGGACCTGCGGCACCGTCAGGAGCGAAGGTCCTCGTCCCACTGTTCGACCTCAACCGACTCCGGCAGACCCTGACCTTCGCGGCCACCCGGGCCTCCGGGCCGACCCGACGTGCCGGTCCCTTCGCTCTCCTCGCCAGCCGCTTTTCCGACCCGCCGGGCTTCGAGCACCTTCTCCTTCAGCTCGCCTGGCCTGGTCAACAGGAGCAGCCATCGCCGCTCCTCCGCGGTAAAGAAGCCACCAGCCAGCAGCAGCACCGGGAGCGCGGCGACCAGCAGCAACCGCACGGCCAGCCACCCGATCCCGTCCTCCGGCACGAAGACCTCGCCGACCGCGATCAGGGCCGAGGTCGCGATCAGCACCTTCGCCAGGCGCAGCCATTCGTAGGGCACCGGGAAGAGTCGCTGGGTGAAGAAGTACATGAGGACCACGACCAGCAGGTAGGAGACGACCAGCGAGACCCCGGCGCCGATGATGCCCCAGACCGGAAGAAGGAGGAGGTTGAGGCCGATGTTGGCGATCAGCCCTGCTCCGGTTGCCGGCAGGTTGTATTTAGTCTGGCCGGTCCGGCCGAGCACCACCAGCAGCACCATGTAGAGCGCGTAGAGCGCGGCACCGGCCGAGACCGGTCCGACCACCTCGGCCGCCTCGAAGAACTCCGGGGCCGCAAAGACCCTGAGCAGCCAGGGCGCGACCAGCCAGAGGAAACTGACCACGAAACTCATCACCACAACGAACCAGGTGACCACCGCCGAGTAGGCGATCCGGGCTTCCTCGTCATCCTGGATCGAGTAGGCGAGCGGCGGAAAGGCGAGCTGGAAACCGCGGACCAGGACCGCAATTCCCTGTGACATCTTGACCGCGATCGAGTAGAGACCCGCCTCGGCGAGACCGAGCGTGCGGGCGATCAGGATCCGGTCGATGAAGCTGAGCGAGTAGAGCGAAAGTTCGGCCGGCATGGTCGGCAGTCCGAAATTCATCATTCGCCTCAGCAGCGGCCGGTCCGGGACCAGGGCCAGTCGTCGCCGGTGGTAGTAGATCATGGCGAGGACGATCGCCAGGCCAGTGCCGTAGCTACCGAGGAGCAGACCTTCCGCGCCGAGGTCGAGCGGAACGACCAGGACGACGGTGACCGGGATCGTGATCAGGACCGAGACCATGGTCCAGGTA
>JAEYSQ010000080.1 GCA_023434465.1 Actinomycetes bacterium | reverse complement strand
ATACTCAGGCGGAGGGAGGCTGAATGCCGACCGAGGTGTTGCCGCTTCCCGGGGACGCCCACCCGACCCCACGGCGCAACGTAACGTCACCGGGATACTCAGACGGAGGGAGGCTGAATGCCGACTGAGGTGTTTGCCGCTTCCCGGGGATGCCCGCCCGACCCCACGGCGCAACAAAGGCCACCGGGACAAAGGCGAACCGAAGCTCACCGACTCCTTGTGTGCCGCTTCCCGGGGGTGCCCACCCAGCAGTCCTACCTTGGTGGCATGCGGGTTTCTTCTGGGTCGGGTAGGTACAGGTCGTAGCCGCATCTTGGGCAGACCTGGACGTAGAGCTTGAGGATCTTTCCGCAGTTGTCGCAGCGGCGTTCAGGCTCGTTGGCTTCGTTTCTGGTCAGGAACACGGCCACAAGCCCGAGGCCGGGCAGGATCGAGCCGACGATCAGCCAGACGAAGAAGGATCCGCCCTTGGCACGGCCGATGATTCCGGTCGCGATGCCGAACAGCAGGGCAATGAAGACATACTCGAATCCCACGGCGTCTAGTCGACGAAATCAGGGTCAGGCCGCTCATCGTTCGGTGCCTCCGCTTCGGCCCGGTCGCGGCCCGCGGCGGGCGGGTCACCTTCGATCGGCCGGTGGGAGCCCCCGTGCCGGTAGCGCTCCGGGCTGAGCACCCCGGGCCGGCCGATCGATCCGACCTCGGAAATGTCACGTGAGAACGGCAGGCTGGCGGTCCAGTCGATCACCGCACGGGCCTTGCGAGATACGCCCGGTATCTGGCTCATGTGGTACGAGCGGGCCATCCACCAGGCCTTGAAGCCACGGAAGGTGCGGTCGCTGATCTTGCCGACCGCCTTGTAACGACCGAGGTTCACGAAGGAGGCATTGCCCCTGTATTCGAAGGTCTTCGGTTCACCGAGGCCGATCGCGGCGGCAATGTTTGCGGCGACCACCGGCGCCTGACGTACCGCATGCTGGGCGGTCGGCGGGCAGACCCCGCCCTTCGGGTTGGGAACGGCGGCCGAATCACCCAGCGACCAAATGCCGCTCTTTCCCTCCACTGCCATGCTTTCGTCGACCTTGACCCGGCCCCGCTCGTCGAGGGGCACACCGAAATTGGCCAGGCTCGGATTCGGCACGACCCCGGCGGTCCACACGACGGTCCGGGTCGGAATCACCTCGCCGGTGGAGATGCTCGCCGTGGTCCTGGTGACTTCATCCAGCGTCGTTTCCATCTTGATGTCGATGCCGCGACCGCGCAGCTCGTCGACCGCATAATCGGCGAGTTCCTGGTCGATTTCCGGCAGGACACGGTCGGCCGCTTCGACCAGAACCCAGCGCATCCCGTGGAGGCGGGCCTTGGGGTTGTCGCGCATCGCGTCGGCGGCGAAATCCTGAAGTTCGGCCAGTGCTTCCAGCCCTGCGTACCCGCCCCCGACGAAGACATAGGTCAGCAGCTCCTCCCTCAGTTCGGCATCGTCCGTGGCGTTGGCCATCTCGAGGGTCTCGATCAGATGGTTGCGGAGAAATATCGCGTCAGCGAGGCTCTTGAAGCCAACCGCGTGTTCGCTCAGGCCCGGCACCGGCAAGAAGCGGGAGATCGAACCAGGCGCGAGAACGAGGTGGTCGTAGGGAATCTGCTCGGTTTGCCCCATGTGGCTGCGAAGAGTGACCTCGCGGGCCTCCCGGTCATGGTCGTCGACGACTCCGAGCCGGAGGTTGGTGCGATGAAGGATTTCCCTGAGTGGCGTGACCACGTGACGGGGCTCCAGGGTCCCGGCCGCAGCCTCCGGCAAGAGTGGCGTGTAGAGCAGGAAGTTGACATCGTTCACGAGTGTCAACCGGGCCGACTGCCGGGGCAGGACCTTCTCGAGGTGACGGGCGACATTGGCTCCGGCAAACCCGCCGCCGACGATTACGATGTTCCAGGCCATGGCGCCGAGTATAGGCAGGCGCTTGTGTGACCACGCCGCAACCGAAGCCCCGGATACCTGTTCTAATGAACCTATGGGGTTTTCAGTCCAGGCAAGGGGTGGAACGTTCGGGCAGGTCCTGGCTCTCGGGATGCTCGTGATGGCCGTATCGCTGGTGTCTTCGTCGACCGCGGCAGGCGCGACGATCGAAAGCGGATCGAAGAAACCTAGGACTGCGAAAGTTTCCGCTTCCAACGTCGTGAGCGAGACCGTCGCCAGCCCCGCCTCGGCCGAACGGTTCTGGACTCCCGCCCGGATTGCCTCCGCCCGTCCGGCCCCGATGCCGACCCCGGCGGGCAGCTTCGATGTTCCGAACTTCGGTGACAGCGACGCTTCCGCTTCAGCTGCGACCGGGGACTTCACTCCCGGCAATGTGACCGGTTTCCCGCAGGTGGTCCACGGCAAGATTCTTTTCCAGGTCGGGGCTGACACTTTCAGCTGCTCGGGAACGATCGTCGATTCGAAAAACCGCAACGTCATCTACACCGCCGGTCACTGCGTTTATGACCGGGAATCGGCGAGTTTCGCGTCCAATGTGGTTTTCATTCCCGCCTACGAGAACGGAGCATCTCCCCTCGGGTTCGGAACGGCGACGACTCTCCTGACCACTTCCAGGTGGGTGAATAAGGGCGACAACGCGTACGACGTCGGGGTGGTCGTCCTCGACCAGCCAGCCCAGGATTACTTCGGTGCCCGCAAGGTCGCTTTCGATCTCTACCCGAGGAACCGGGAGTACACGCTCTACGGCTATCCCTCGAAGCCGAATCCGCCCTTTGATGGCGAGGTGCTGAGGGGGTGCCATTCGGCGATCATCGGTCAGGACAACCAGCGCGGCCAGGTGATCCAGGTTCCCAGGAAGCGGAAGAAGGTGCGGCCGCTCCCGCTCGCCGCGTCCCCCTGCAGTATGCAGCAGGGAGCGAGCGGTGGAGGCTGGGTCACTCTCGGTAACTACCTGAATTCGGTCGTCAGCTACGGATACTGCGACACTCTCCCGAGGACCTGTGGAGTCATCTTCGGAACCTTTTTCTCGAACGCAGCCAAGTCGCTCTACGTGAAGGCGGGCGGCGCCCCGGCACCCACGGTCAAGCTGCTCAAGGCTCCGCCGAAGGTAGTCCGGAAACGGGCCGTCAGGTTCAGGTTCGGCGGCAACGCAGCCACGCTGCTCGGTTTCACCTGCAGGCTGGATCGCCAGAAGGCGGTCGACTGCTCGTCAAAGATCACGATCAGGCGCCTGAGTCCCGGCAAGCACACGCTTCGCGTGCGGGCGGTCGACCAGACCGGCAGGAAGAGCAAGGGGCAGATCGTCCGCAGTTTCCGGGTCAAGCTCAAGCGCCGCTGAGGTTTCTCTACTCAGAGTCCGAGGTGCTGGCGCAGGAGCCGGTTGACTTCGCCGCCGTCGGCCCGGCCCTGAGTCGCCTTCATCACTGCACCGACCAGGGCGCCGATCGCCTTCTCGTTACCGGCCCGGATCTGTTCGGCCGGTTTCGGGTTGTCTTCGATCGCCTGAATCACGATCTTCTCGAGCTCACCCGAGTCTGAGATCTGTTCGAGACCCTTCTCCGCGACCACAGCCTCGGGGTCGGCGCCTTCGGCGACCATCGATTCCAGCACCGTCTTGCCGGCCCCGTGGGAGATCTTCTTCGAGCTGACGAGACCGATCAGGGCGGCGAGAGAGCCCGGCGTGACCTTCGATTCGGCCAGCGGTTGATCGTCCTGCCTGCGCAGTTCGGCGCTGAGCTCGCCGGTCACCCAGTTGGCGGCGACCCGCGGCTCGATCGAATCGTCAGCCTCCAGGACCCCCTCGAAGTACTCGGCCCGATCCAGTTCGAAGGAGAGCAGCAGGGCCGCCTGCTGGCTGACTCCGATCCCTTCGTAGCGCTCGGCACGGGCGGCCGGAAGCTCCGGCAGAGATTCCCTTGCCTCGTCGAGCATCTGCCGGGTCGGCACGACCGGAACCAGGTCCGGTTCGGGCAGGTAGCGGTAGTCGTGCGCTTCCTCCTTGGAGCGAAGCGAGTGGAGCTCCCCGGTCGCGGGGTCGAAGTGGAGGGTCTCCTGGACCACCGGTTGCCCGGCTTCGACCAGCGCTTGTTGGCGAGCGATCTCGGCATCGATTCCCCGCTCGATGAACCGGAAGGAGTTCATGTTCTTCATCTCGGTCTTGGTTCCCAGTTCGGTGCTGCCGACCGGTCGGATCGAAACGTTGGCATCGCAGCGCAGCGACCCTTCCTCCATGTTCACGTCGGATACTCCAAGCTGTTTGATCGTCGCCCGCAGCAACTGGCCCCACTCGCGGACCTGGGCACCGGAGTGGAGGTCGGGCTCGGTCACGATCTCGACCAGCGGGGTACCGCCCCGGTTGAAGTCGACCAGGGAGGCGTTCGAACCCTGGATCCGGCCGGAACCGCCGGTGTGGATCGTCTTCGCGGCATCCTCTTCGAGGTGTGCGTGGTGGATGCGGACGTCGCCCAGTCTGCCGTTCACCGCGTACGGAGTTGCGGCCTGGGTGATCTGGTACGCCTTGGGATTGTCCGGATAGAAGTAGTTCTTGCGATCAAAGGTCGAAACCGGAGAGAGATCGCAGTCGAGAGCCGCGCCAATTTTCAGGGCATATTCGAAAGCGGTCCGGTTGGGCACCGGAAGCACACCAGGCAGGGCGAGGCAGACCGGGCAGGTGTGAACGTTCGGGTCGTCGCCGAAAGAAAGCTCGCAACCGCAGAACATCTTGGTCCTGGTCGAGAGCTGGACGTGGATCTCGAGCCCGATCACCGCTTCGTACCCGGTACTCATGCGGTGCCTCCATTCAATCCGCGCGAACCGTCGAATCCGATTGCCTGCTCCAGCGCGTAGGAAGTCTCGAGCAGCTTCTGCTCACCGAAAGCCGGTGCGGCAATCTGGAACCCGACCGGAAGCTCGGGCCCTCCCCCGTCGGGCTCGGCCAGACCAGCCGGTATCGAGATCGCGGGAATACCGGCCAGGGAGATCGGCACCGTAAAGATGTCGCTCAGGTACATCGTCCAGGGGTCGGCGGTCTTCTCACCGAGTTTGAAGGCGACGGTCGGAGAGGTCGGTGTGACTACGAAGTCAACCTGACCAAAGGCCTGGTCGAAATCCTCGACGATTCGGGTCCGTACCCGCTGGGCACGGCCGTAGTAGGCGTCGTAGTAACCGGATGAGAGCGCGTAAGTACCGAGCATGATCCGGCGTTTGACCTCCGGGCCGAAGCCGTCTTCACGGGTTACTTCGTACATCGAGAGGAGGTCCTCGTCGCTACCCCGGAAGCCGTAGCGAACCCCGTCGTAGCGGGAAAGGTTGGTCGATGCCTCGGCCGGGGCCAGCACGTAATAGGCAGAGATCGCATGCTCCGCGTGGGGCAGCTCGATGTCGACGATCTCTCCGCCCAGTTCGGCGATTCTGATCAGGGTTTCCTCGAAACGGGCCAGCACGCCCGACTCGACCCCGTCGCTCATCAACGAGCGGGGCACCCCGAAGGTGAGTCCGTCGAGCCGTTCGGCGCTCGGTGCCTTGATGCCGCCTTCGATCCCGACCGAGGTCGAGTCCATCCCGTCCCGGCCCTGCATCACGGCCAGCAGGTGGGCGGCGTCGGTGACGTTCCGGGTCATCGGCCCGCATTGGTCGAGCGAGGAAGCGAAGGCGATCATGCCGAAACGGGAGATCGCGCCATAGGTTGGTTTGAGGCCGACGATCCCGCAGAAGCCGGCGGGCTGGCGGATCGAACCACCGGTATCCGTGCCGATCGACCAAGGGGCGAGTCCACCTGCCACCACGGCGGCCGAGCCGCCGGAGGATCCGCCGGGAACCCTTTCGGTATCCCAGGGGTTGAGGCAGGCACCGTAGGCCGAGTTCTCGTTCGATGAGCCCATCGCGAACTCGTCCATATTGGTCTTGCCCAGCATCGGCAGGCCGGCCTCGCGCAGCCGGCTGACTGCGGTCGAGGTATAGGGCGGGACGTAGCCACCGAGAATTTTCGAGGCGGCAGTGGTCGGAACCCCCTCGGTGCAGAAGATGTCCTTGATCGCGAGCGGCACGCCGTTCAGCGCACCACCGTCCGGCCTTACACCCGCCCGGGCCGATTCACGATCGGCATGCCAAAGGTAGCCGTTCAGCCCGTCCCGAGAAGCGCGTTCCAGCCAGAAGTCGAGAACCTCGTCAGCCGAGATCTCCCCGCCGGCAATCTTCGCCGCGGTCTCGGCTCCGGTGGCGGCAATCAGCTCGATATCAGCCATCGCCTAGGCCTCTGCCTGCGGCGAGGGCACCCGGAAGGCACCTTCGTATGGATCCGGAGCCTGCGAAAGCGCGACCTCCCGGTCGAGGCTGGGCCGCGGCTCGTCGTCGCGCAGGACGTTCTCCAGCGGCACGACGTGGGAAGTCGGCTCGGTCCCATCGATGTCGACTTCGGCCAGCTTGTCGACGTGGTCGAGGACCGAGGAGAGTTCCCCGGTCAGGGTGTCGATCTCCTGTTCACTCAGCCGCAGCCGGGATAACCGGGCGACATGCAGAACCTGTTCGCGCTCAATCACGGAAATGATCTTATGGACGGTGAAGCGGGCGCGTCAGCCCGGTCGCTCAATGTTCTCGCGCGACGCTGCGCCAGAGCGCGAAGCTCATGGCGAGCATCCCCGCCAGAGCCAGCCAGCCTGGCTCGAAGCCAACCTCGGACGAAAACACGGACTTGATCACGAGGATCAGGCCGACCAGGCCGGAGACGATCCAGAGCAGGGTCTCGTAGATGATCGGCACGTTTGTTCTCGCGCTCATGGCCACAGCAACTGGCAGGACTGCGCCCGCTGCGGCGACCAGGAAGACAATCACGTGAAGCGCGCCAGGCGAATTGATTTCGGAGATCATTCCGATCACCACTGTCAATCCGACCAGGCCGGCCAGCCACTCGAACGGATGCACCCGTGAGAGTTTCATTTGGACCTCGCCCGGGCTGCGGCAAGGGTGTTGGCCATCAGCATGGCTATCGTCATCGGGCCGACGCCGCCAGGCACCGGCGTGATCGCACCGGCAATCTCGACTGCGGCTTCGAAGTCGACATCGCCCTTCAGCCCGTCCTCGGTGCGGTTGATGCCGACGTCGATCACCGTCGCTCCGGGCTTCACGTGCCCGGCACCGATCAGTTCGGGAACCCCCACGGCGGCGACCAGGACGTCGGCCCGGCGGCAAACCGCGGCCAGATCCCGGGTGCGCGAATGGGCGGCCGTCACGGTGGCGTTGCGGCCAAGTAGCAGGCTGATCAACGGACGTCCGACCAGGTTGGAGCGGCCGACGATCACCGCTTCCGCCCCCTCGAGTTCAGTTCCGGCGTGGTCGAGTAGCTCGATCACTCCCGCCGGTGTGCAGGAAACGAGTCCGGGGCGACCACTGGCCAGAAGGCCGGCGCTGGTCGCGGTGAGACCGTCGACGTCCTTGGCCGGATCGATGGCCGCGATCACCGCGTCGGCGTCGATGTGATCCGGCGGCGGCAGCTGAACCAGGATCCCGTCGACCGAATCGTCATCGCCAAGCGTCTTGACCAGGGTCAGCAGGTCCGCCTGGCTGGTGTCGGCCGGAAGTTCGTGATGCACCGAGCCAATCCCGGCCGCCTCGCAGGCCTTGATCTTGTTCGCCACGTAAACATGGGAAGCCGGATCGTCACCGACCAGCACGGTGGCCAGAACCGGTTGATGGCCCCCGGCGGCGATGAACTCCTCCACCTGGGCGCCGACCCGTTCTCGGACCTCCGCCGAAACCTGCTTGCCATCGATGATCTTTGCGCTCAACCGCCCGAACCTTCCCTATTCATTGTCCATTCGCACCGCGTTTCACGCCGACCGTTTCCGGATCGGTGCGTATTCGGCCATCAGTTTCCGCTCGCTGCCGTCGTTGGCGAAACGAACCACGATCACCCCTCCCGGCTCAGCCCCGAATACCACGCCGTCCCCGAAGGAGGCGTGGGTCACATCAACACCGACCGCGAGCTGGACCGCAGTTTCAGGCTGGACCGGGCTGGGGCCCGAACGGGGCCGGCCCGGCGCCCGGTAGCTGCGAGCCCGGCCGCTGCCGTGCCCGCCGCTTGTGTAACCGGTGCTGAAGCCGCCTCCCACCGACGAGCCCTGCTGGTGAACCAGGGTGGCGGGAAGCTCGTCGAGGAATCGCGAAGGCATGGTCGCTTCCGCGCGGCCCCCGAACATCCGACGGGTGCGGGCCCCGGTCAGGTAGAGCCGCTTTCGGGCCCGGGTGATGCCGACATAACAGAGCCGGCGTTCCTCCTCTTCCTCGCCCTCGTCGAGCGCGCGCTGATGCGGGAAGACGCCGTCCTCGCAACCGATGATGAAGACCGTGTCGTACTCCAGGCCCTTCGCGTTGTGGAGGGTCATGAGGGTCAGCAACTCTTCCTTTTTGGCCAGCTTGTCCTGCTCCGAGTAGAGCGAGATCTGCTGCAGGAACTCATCGAGTGGCGTGACGTCGCTTTCACCTTCGAGCGCCCGGTTGGTGTCGAACTCGCCGGCGA
Organism: Actinomycetes bacterium; assembly: GCA_023434465.1. Taxonomy (GTDB): domain Bacteria; phylum Actinomycetota; class Thermoleophilia; order Solirubrobacterales; family 70-9; genus 67-14. Next base: position 3,361 of record JAEYSQ010000080.1, on the reverse strand, counting down.
CGCCGATCAGTTCACGCAGGTTCTCGACCCGGCCTTCCGCTTCGATCGTCCGTTCGGATTCAAGCGCTTCGAGGTACCCGGTTTCGTCCAGCACCCGCTCGAGCAGGTCGGCAAGTGGGCGGCCTTCCACATCCTCTTTCAGGCCACGCATGGTTCGCTGGAACTCGGTGACCGCCCGGATCGCGGCGGTGCCGACTCCGGGCACGCTTTCAACCTGGCTCGCCACGTCCCAGATGTCATCGCCGGTGGTGTTGGCGAAGCTGAGCAGGCGGCCCTGGGTGGTGTTGCCAATCCCGCGCTTGGGCGAATTGACGATTCGGGTGAAAGCGACCGAATCTCGCGGATTGGCGATGTACTGCAGGTAGGCGATCGCGTCCTTGATCTCGGCCCGGTCATAGAAGCGCGTACCACCGATCACCTGGTAAGCGGTGCCGAAGCGGACCAGCGTGTCCTCGAGTACCCGGCTCATGGCGTTCATCCGGTAGAAGACGGCCACGTCGAGCGGCGAGATGCCTTCTTCCTCGACCAGGCGCTCCAGCTCGCCGGCCACCCAGCGCGCCTCCTCGTGCTCGTCGGTCAGCCGCACCACCTCGATCTCTTCACCCTGGCCGAGGTCGGTCCAGAGCTTCTTCGGCCGGCGGTCCCGGTTGTTTTCCACGACTGCGTTTGCGGCCGAAAGGATGGTCTGAGTCGAGCGGTAGTTCTGCTCGAGCTTGACTACCTTCGCGTCGGGAAAGTCATTCTCGAAGTCGAGGATGTTGCGGATGTCGGCGTGGCGGAAGCCATAGATCGACTGGTCCTCGTCGCCGACCACGGTCAAATTCCGGTGCTCGCCACAGAGCAGTTGGAGCAGCCGGTACTGGGCGTGGTTCGTGTCCTGGTACTCGTCGACGAGAACATGGCGGAAGGCCCGCTGCCATCGCTCGCGAACCTCGGGAAAAAGTTCCAGGACGTTGACCATGCGCACCAGCAGGTCGTCGAAGTCCATCGCGTTCGACTCGAGCATGCGCTGTTCATAAAGCGCGTAGACCTTGGCCGCGGTGTCCTCGAAATAGGAGCCGCCGCGCTGCTTGTACTCCTCGGGATCGATCAATTCGTTCTTGGCTCCCGAGATCGCGTTCTTGATCGCCCGGGCGGGAAACCGTTTCGGGTCAACGTCGAGTTCTTCCATAACCCGTTTGATCATTCGAATCGAGTCAGCTTCGTCGTAGATCGTGAAAGCCCGCGCGTAGCCAAGTTTCTCGGCGTCACCGCGCAACATCCGGCCACAGGCCGAATGGAAGGTGGTGACCCACATGGCGCGGGACTTCGAACCGATCAGTTCCTCCACCCTCTCGCGCATCTCGGTTGCCGCCCGGTTGGTAAAGGTGATCGCCAGGATCTCACCCGGCCGGGCCCGCCGCGTGGCCAGCAGGTGGACGATTCGGTGAGTCAGCACCCTGGTCTTGCCGGAACCGGCCCCGGCGATGACCAGGAGCGGACCGTCGCCGTATTCGACCGCCTCCCGTTGCGGCGGGTTCAGGCCATCGGCGAAGAGGTGCGCGGGAGCCCCGGTCCCGGCCTCGTTCGGCCCGGGTGAATCGGGTACGCCACTCTCGTAATTTGAAGCCGCTTCCACCAGTCGAGGATACCCATCGAGGCGGCGGCGCCGACCCCTTCGGTGGACGCCGGAAACCCGGCCTCCCCCGGAATTCAGCCGCCGGCCGAGGAGCGCCCCTTCTTGGGACCGGAGTCGGGCTCGTCGACATCCGGGTGAGGTTCCCCGGAAAGGTCCGCTACCTGCTTCTCGAGCTCCTTGATCCGGGCCGAAAGGGACTTCACCGCGTCCTGAAGCGGGTCCGGCAGGTGAATCCAGTCGGCATCAGGGCCGTCGGCGACCTTGTGACCATCGACCCTGACCGGGTGCCCGGGGTTCCCGACCACGGTCGAACGCGGCGGCACGTTCTCCACCACCACTGTGTTCGCACCGATCTTGGCGCCGTGGCCGATCCTGATCGGACCAAGCAGCTTCGCACCCGAGCCGATCGTCACGTTGTCCTCGACGGTCGGATGCCGCTTTCCGGACTGGAAACCGGTCCCGCCCAGAGTCACCCCCTGGTACAGGGTCACGTCTTCGCCGATCTCGGCGGTTTCACCGATGACCACACCGGCGCCATGGTCGATGAAGAGCCCCGGGCCGATCTTCGCGTCAGGATGGATCTCGATCCCGGTCACCGCCCGGCTCAGGTAGACGACGGCAAAGGGCAGCAACGGCACGCCGGAGCGGCGCAACCGGTTGGCCAGCCGGTACGCGAGGATCGCCTGGACTCCTGGCCAGGTCAGGATGATCTCGATGCTGGACACGTTCGCGGTCGCGGGATCGCGACCGCGGGCGGCGGCGATGTGGGAGCGAAGGCCCCCGACGGTTCGGCTGATCAGGTCGTCGGCCACCGGCAAAGCGTAGAGGCTCGGCACCGGTGGGTAGTGATCAACCGCGAGGTTGAAGCCAGGAGCGTCATGTGGCGGCTAACTTCAATCTCGCGAAACTCGCGGGTGGGCCGGGGGTCAGCTGCCGAAGAACGGGAGCGACATGTACCGGTCGCCGCTGTCGCAGACCAGCGTGACGATCCTTCCACCAGCGAGTTCGGGCCGGGCCGCAAGTTCGAGTGCGGCGTGCACGTTGGCTCCGGCGGAGATGCCGCCGAGGATGCCTTCCCTCGCCGCGAGGTGGCGGGCCGTCCGCAGTGCGTCGTCGTCGCTGACCTGGATCACTTCGTCGAGCAGGTCCACATCCAGCACTTCCGGGATGAAGCCGGCACCAATTCCCTGGATCCGGTGGGGGCCCAGGCTTCCGCCCGAGAGCACCGGCGAGGATGCCGGTTCGACCGCGATGATCCTGGCGCTGGAGCCCTGTTCCCGAAGGTATCTGGCGACACCGGTAACCGTACCTCCGGTTCCCACTCCGCAGACAAAGGCGTCGACCTCGCCACCGGTGTCGGACCAGATCTCGGGTCCGGTCGTTCGAAAGTGTGCCTCGGGATTGGCCGGATTCGAAAATTGAAGTGGCATGTAGCCCTGCCGATCCCGGGCGATCTTCTTGGCGAGCTCGACTGCCTCGTCCATCCCTCCCATCGAGGAAGTCTCCTGGACCTCGGCCCCGTAGGCCCGCAGCAGCTTCGACCGTTCCCGGCTCATCCCCTCCGGCATGGTCAGGACGAGCTCGTAGCCACGGGCCGCGCAGATCATGGCTAGGGCGATTCCGGTGTTGCCGCTGGTCGGTTCGACGATCACCGATTCACCACGGACCAACTTTCCACCTGCTTCCGCAGCGCCGATCATCGCCGCTCCGATCCGGTCCTTGACCGAGCCGCCAGGGTTGAAG
>JAEYSQ010000038.1 GCA_023434465.1 Actinomycetes bacterium | reverse complement strand
CCCCCCCCCCCCGCCTGGTTTCCACGACGCCCACGCCACCCGAACCTTCGTCGGACAGCAGGGCATTGCGGGCAGAGCCGGCGCCGCTCAAGCGCTAACTCGCTTTGGCAAGCGCCTGGTCGATGTCGCCGAGGATGTCACCGATCGATTCGATGCCGACCGAGAGGCGGACCGTGTCAGCGGTCACTCCGGAATCCTCAAGCTCGACGTCGTTGAGCTGCGAATGAGTCGTCGTCGCGGGGTGGATCGCCAGCGACTTTGCGTCACCGATGTTGGCCAGGTGCGAGAACAGCTCGAGTGAGTCGATGAACTTCCGGCCGGCGTCGCGGCCTCCCTCGATGCCGAAAGTGACCAGCGCACCGTACCCGCCGGTCAGCACCTTGCTGGCGACTTCGTGGTGGCTGAAACCGGGCAGGCCCGGGTAGTTCACCCAGAGCACGTCGTCCCGTCCCTCGAGGTGTTCGGCCACAGCCAGCGCGTTCTCGCTGTGCCGCTCCATGCGAAGCGGCAGCGTTTCGACGCCCTGCAGCAGCAGGAAGGCATTGAACGGAGAAAGGGCGGCACCCGTGTTGCGGAGGAGCACGGTGCGAACCCGGCCGATGTAGGCCGCCGGGCCGAGCGCATCCGACCAGACCACGCCATGGTAGGAGGGGTCGGGCTGGGTCAGGCCGGGGAAGCGGTCGGCGTTCGCGACCCAGTCGAAGTTGCCCGAGTCGACGATCACACCGCCGATCGTGGTGCCATGACCACCGATGAACTTGGTCGCCGAGTGGACCGCGATGTCGGCGCCCAGCTCGAAGATGTTGGTCAGGATCGGGGTCGGGATCGTGTTGTCGATGACCAGCGGCAGGCCCTCGGCGTGGGCGGCGTTTGCCCACGCTTCGATGTCGACCACGTTGAGCCGCGGGTTGCCGATCGTCTCACCGAAAACGAGACGGGTCTTCTCGTCGACGTGCTGGGCCAGTTCCTCCGGCTTGTCGGGATCGACGAACCTGACTTCGATCCCGTACTGGGGAAGCGTGTGGGCGAAGAGGTTGTAGGTGCCGCCGTAAAGCGTCGAGAGGGCGACGATGTTGTCACCGGCGCGGCACACGTTCAGCACCGAGTAGGTGACCGCGGCCTGGCCGGAAGCGAGCGCGAGCGCGGCGACCCCGCCCTCGAGCGCGGCCATGCGCTCTTCGAGCACGTTCCAGGTCGGATTCATGATCCGCGTGTAGATGTTGCCCGGCTCGGCCAGGGCGAAAAGGTCCTGGGCGTGCTGGGCGTCGTTGAACTCGTAGGAAACCGTCTGGTAAATCGGTACCGCCCGCGCGTTGGTAGTCGGATCGGCCACCTGGCCGGCGTGGAGTGCGTTGGTTTCGGGTCCGTACTGCTTCTCTTCGTCGCTCATGTTTCTCCTGTGGGGTCAGTAGTTCGCTGTCGTCGTGACGGGCGGGTGAAAGAACAATCTATGCGGCACCGGGCTTTATCCGTTCGAGCCAGCGGAAGGTGGCAGTCAGGTCATCCTGGGTAAGGCCATGACCGGCGTCGGGATCGAACACGAACTCGACCTCCGCCGCGTGAGCCTCCAGTACCTTCGCAAGTTCTTCGCTCTCCGCGGCCGGAACGTACTGGTCGTGGCCACCCGAGGCGACCAGTACGGGGGTGCCGGCCAGGTCGAGATCATCCGGCGGCGGATAGGGAAGCATAGGTCGAAGCAGGGCGGCCGCGCCGAGCGTGTCAGGTCGACGGAAGAGCAGGCTTGCCGCGATGTTGGCCCCGTTGGAGAGCCCGAGTCCGGTCAGCCCCGCCTGATCGAATCCGTAATCGCCCGCGGCGGTTGCGATCCAGTCGGCCAGCTCGTCGGTTCTCTCCAACAGGTCGGGAACGTCAAGCTGCCCGACCGCGAGTCGGCGGAAGAACCTCGGCATCCCGTTCTCGAGCACCCTCCCGCGAGGACTGAGAATCCCGGCCCCCGGTGCGAGCTGCCGACCCAGCGAGACAAGGTCGTTTTCGTCTCCGCCCGTGCCGTGGAGCAGGAGCAGAGTCCGTTCGGGGTCGCCCGGCTCGAAGACGTGAATGAAGCCCTCGGACATGGCCCAACCATAGAACCTGCCTGACTTCGGCGAGCGAAACCCGGCCCGGTTCGGCGTGTTGGGTAGTTCAGAAGCGCCGATCCAGTCCGCGTTCGTCCAGTCAACAGAGGGGGATCATGAAGATCAAGGGAGTCGCCGTCGCTGCGTTTATCGCCTTCTTTGCCGTGCTCCCGGGGGTGCGCGCCGAGGTTCCTGAATGGATTCCGCCCCTTGACCTCGTGGCCCGCGACAAAGGCGAGATGGCCTTCGACGGTTGCCGCCCGAAACCGGACCGGATCGAACCGGTCATGTGCACCTATGGCGATCCGGCCTCGGACCACACCGTCGCCCTGGTCGGCGACTCGCACGCGATGCAGTGGGGACCGCCCCTGATCCGCCTGGCCGAACGTCGCGGTTGGCGTCTGGTCACATTCCTGCGCGCCGGCTGCCCGATCGCCGACGTCAAGTTCGAGATGAACTGCGACCTGTGGCGCGACCTGGCCTTCGAAGCGGTCAAAGCTCAGCGTCCCGGCCACGTGATCGTCTCGACCTCGATCGCCCGCCGCTACACGCTCTCGGTGCGCGGCAGGAAGCTGACCCGGCGAGGCAGCGAGAACAAGCTGGCCCGCGGCATGACCCGTACCCTGCGGCGACTTTCGGGCCTGCCAAGCCTGGTCCGTCACGGCCCGCGGGTGAAGTTGATCCGGGACCAGGTAACTGCCCCGTTCCTGCCGCCGCGCTGCCTTGCCAACAATCCCGAGGATCCCGGGGTCTGCCGCTTCGCCCGCACGCGCAAGTTCGGTCCGGGCTTCGACGTAACCGGGGCGAAACGGGTAGGTCTCTTGCCGGCGATCGATCCGCTCGAGGCGCTCTGCGCACGGCGCTGGTGCTACTCGGCCCGGGGCAATCTCGTGATCTACCGGGATTCCGATCACCTCACCGCGACTTTCGCCCGGACCCTGACCGATTGGCTCGGCCGGCGCATCGGTTTCTGAGCTCCGTTCGCCTCGACTAAAGGTTTCGTCAGTGCCGCAACCGGGCCGGGAGCGCCCGGTTGCGAAGATATGGGTCTGTTTCCGAAAGGCACATCGTGAGAGCCGTGGGGCTCCGCCTGCTCTTTGCCGGGCTGGTCACCGCCGCGGTTCTGATCGCGGTCGGCGAGTCACCGACGACCGGCGTCGCCGATCAGTTCAAACCGTCACTCGACAAGGCGCGAAAAGACGAAGGTGAGCTGGTCCAGCACAACTGCAGGGCGCACGGCAAGAGGGTCGCGCCGCTGGTCTGTTTCTACGGCCAAAGGAATGCAAAGAAGCGGGTCGTGCTGTTCGGAGATTCGCATGCCCTCCAGTGGGGCCCGGCTCTGATCCCCTTGGCAAAGAAACGCGGCTGGCGGCTGATCTCCGTGATTCGTGCGGGATGTCCGATCGCCAACGTGGTGACCGAGAGCAACTGTGCGAAATGGCGAGGCAGGGCCCTGCGTCGAATCGAACAGCTGCGACCCCGGCACATCATCCTCTCGACCTCGATCGGCGGTCGTTACCGCCTTAAGCACCAGGGTCGCAACCTGTCCCGGAAGGCGAGCGAATCGCGCCTGCGGGACGGGATGGTCCGCACCATC
>JAEYSQ010000246.1 GCA_023434465.1 Actinomycetes bacterium | reverse complement strand
CCGCCCCCCGCCCCCCCCCCCGCCCCCCGCGGGGGGGGCCCTGCGGTGCCGCTTCGGAAGCGGTGAGGGCGGCGTCGGCGGGCGGGTCGACCTCGACCGGGGTCTCGTCACCGACCGGCGGGTACTCGTCCCGCATCAGGAACATGTAGGCGGTGGCCCTGGTGTTCCAGCCCATCAGGTAGGCGATCGCGTTGTGAATCGCCGCCGGCTGATAGCCCCGGAAGACGATGGTCAGCCAGGAGATCGCCGCAATCGCCATCAGGGCGTAGCTCATCGCGTAGGAGAGCACCAGCAGCGGGATCGCGAGGATGATGCGGAAGAAGGCTTTCAGGCGGCTCTGCTTCGCGGCAGGCGGGTGAAAGTTCACCCGGACCGGGTACTGCGGGTCCTCGCCGATCCCGAAGGGAGGCCAGGCATCGGTCTGCAGATACATGAATCCGTTCACCCTTTCGGAGAATCTCAGGACTCCGCCGACGAAGTTGTACATGCCTTCCGGAAAACGACCGAGGATCAGGATCGCAAACCAGGCAATCAGTACGACCACCATCTGGGCAATCACGTAGATGTAGGCCACGATCAGCCAGGGAATGGCGACGATCAGGCGGAAGAAGGTGGTCAGCCGGTTTCGCTCTCGCTGATAGTCGGCCTCGTATGTGACTGGGTACAAAGGTTTCTCCTTAAATTCGATGGGACTGCGAACGCAGATCCAGACTATCCGGGCCCCCGGACCCCGTCCAGAGTCACATCGACCCCGCCGGGTGGTCGAGCGGCCCGGATCAATATTCTCAACCGAGATGAGTAACCTCGCCAAGATCCCGGATGACCTGAAGCCCGCCGACGGCCGTTTTGGCTGCGGCCCCTCGAAGGTGCGGCCCGAGGCCCTGAAATCGCTGGGGGAGCAGGCGGACCTGATCGGTACTTCGCACAGGCAGAAGCCGGTGAAGGACCTGGTCGGTCGCGTTCGAACCGGCCTTGGCGAGCTCTTCTCGCTTCCGGACGGTTACGAGATCGCCCTCGGCAACGGTGGCGCGACCGCCTTCTGGGACGCGGCCGCCGCCTGGCTGGTTCGCGAGAAGTCGCTTCACCTCGTCTACGGCGAATTCTCCCGCAAGTTTGCCCAGGTCACAACCGGCGCGCCGTTCCTGTCGGATCCCGTCCTGATCGAGGCCGAACCCGGCAGCGCCCCGACTCCCGAGTCCCGCGACGGAGTCGACGTGATCTGCTGGGCCCACAACGAGACGTCGACCGGCGTCATGGTTCCGGTCGAACGGCCGGCCGGTGCCGACGACGCTCTGGTGCTGATCGACGCGACTTCCGGTGCCGGTGGGCTTCCGGTCGACCTGAACGAGGCCGACGTCTACTACTTCGCACCACAGAAGTCTTTCGGCTCCGACGGTGGTCTCTGGCTGGCCGCTCTCAGCCCGGCCGCGCTCGCCCGGATCGAGGAGCTTGACGGGGCATCCGATCGGTGGCAGCCGCCGTTCCTTTCGCTGAAGACGGCCGTCGAAAACTCCCGCAAGGACCAGACCTACAACACCCCGGCGCTGGCTACCCTTTTCCTGCTGGCCGAGCAGCTCGACTGGATGCTTGCGGGCGGGGGGCTCGATTTTTGCGTGGAGCGGACCACCACTTCGTCTTCGCACCTCTACGGGTGGGCGGACGCGAGCGACTTCGCCACGCCATTCGTGACCGATCAGGCGAACCGTTCGCTGGTGGTCGGAACGATCGACTTCGACGACTCGATCGACGCGGCCGCGGTCGCGGCGACGCTGCGGGCCAACGGCATCGTCGATGTCGAGCCCTACCGCAAGCTGGGCCGCAACCAGCTGAGGATCGCGATGTTCCCGGCGGTCGAACCGTCCGATGTCGAGGCGCTCACGGCCTGCGTCGACTGGGTGATCGGCAACGCCGGGGTCACCGCGTGAAAGTTTTGATCGAAGCCGGTTTCACTCGAGCCGGCCAACTAGGAGGCAGATTTGTCTAACCGAGCAAAGGTCCTGGTCAAGGAGAAGATCGCCGACAGCGGCGTTGACCAGCTCAAGGAGAACTTCGACGTCGAGATCGGTGTCGAGATGGACGACGCCGAGCTCGAAAAGCGAATCGGCGAGTTCGACGCGATCCTGATCCGGTCGGCGACCAAGCTGACCCCGGAGCTGATCGCGAAGGCCGACAACATGAAGGTCATCGGCCGGGCCGGCACGGGCGTAGACAACGTCGACATCCCGGCCGCGACCAAGCGTGGGATCATCGTCGCCAACGCACCCGAGTCGAACTCGGTCGCCGCGGCCGAGCACACGATGGCGCTCGCCCTCGCGCTGTTCAGGAACGTGCCGCAGGCTCACTCCGCGCTGGTCGATGGCCGCTGGGACCGCGCCAAGTACAAGGGCGCCGAGCTATACGGCAAGACCCTCGGTGTGATCGGCTTCGGCCGGATCGGCCAGTTGGTCGCCAAGTTCGCCCAGGGCTTCGAGATGGAAGTCCTGGCCTTCGACAAGTTCGTCTCCGCCGAACGATTCAAGGACCTCGGGGTCGAGGGGGTCGATTCGGCCGACGAGCTCTATGAGCGGGCCGACCTGCTCACCATTCACCTGCCGAAGACCCCCGAGACGGTCAACTGGATCGACGCCGACGCGATCGCCAAGTTCAAGCCGGGCATGCGGATCGTCAACTGCGCGCGCGGCGAGCTGATCGACCTCGAGGCCCTGGTCGCCGGACTTGATTCCGGTCAGGTCGGCGGGGCGGCGCTCGACGTCTTCCCCGAGGAGCCCTTTACCGAACATGCGATCTTTGCCCGTGAAGACGTGGTCGTCACCCCGCACCTCGGCGCATCGACCGCCGAAGCGCAGGATCGCGCAGGCACCGACACTGCCGAACAGGTGACCGCCGCCCTGACCGGGGGAGTGGTCACCAACGCGGTCAACATTCCCGCCGTGAGCCCGGCCGTGATGGAAGCGCTCGCCCCGTACGTACCGCTCTGCCAGACCCTCGGGCAGCTGGCGGTCGGCCTGACCCCGGGATCGATCGACCGGGTCGAGGTCGAGTTCCGCGGCGGCGTCGCCGACAACGACACGCGCCTGCTCGGCATCGCCGTACAGGCGGGTCTGCTCTCCGGACACACCGAGGAAGCGGTCAACCTGGTCAATGCCCCGCAGATGGCCGAGGAGCGTGGCATCGAGGTGATCGAGATCCAGGACGCGACCGCCGACGAGTTCACCGATCTGATCCGTGTCACGATCCAGTCCGGGGAGGAAGTCGTAACGGTCGGTGGCACCACGGTCGGTCCGAAGAACGTGCCTTACCTCGTCTCGATCTGGGACCAGAGCTTCTACCTGCCGTTCGCCGACCACATGGCCGTGTTCCGCTACGCCGATCAGCCGGGCATGATCGGCCGGGTCGGGTCGCTGTTCGGCGAGCAGGGAGTGAATATCGGGTCGGCCGCGGTCGGAGCCGAAGCAGGCGGCCGGAAGGCCGTGATGGTGGTCACCGCGGACGCTCCGGTCTCCGCCGGGACGATCGAAACGATCACCGAGACCGACGGATTCTCCGACGGCTACTCGATCGAACTCTGAACCTCCGGCGAAGCGCCGGCGGAACGCGAGGTTGAAGTTAGTGCCGCATAGCGCGCATGGCTTCAACCTCGCGGTCAACCGGCTCTTGAATACCGCCCGGTCACTGCGCTACGCTTGACCTTCGGTATGAATCACCGGTTCAACAGCCCGGCCCTACTTCTCCTTCTCCCCCTCTGGGGGGATTGATCGCCGGGCGGCGCGATAGCCGCGAGCTGAAAGCAAGATTCGAGTTTTGAGTTAGAAGGAGAAGCACATGTCCAACCAGGACACAGACGCAGACGCAGACCGCGTTCATATTTTTGACACCACGCTGAGAGACGGTGAGCAGTCGCCGGGTATCTCGCTCAACGCTTCCGAGAAGATCGAGATCGCGCAGCAGCTCGCCCGGCTCGGAGTCGACGTGATCGAAGCCGGGTTCCCGATCGCTTCGCCAGGTGACTTCGAGGCCGTCCAGCGGATCGCCCGTGAGGTTCACGGTCCGACGATCTGCGGGCTGGCCCGTGCCCAGGCGCCGGACATCGATGCCGCCTGGAACGCGATCAAGGATTCCGAGCAGCCGCGGATTCACACCTTCATCTCGACCTCCGACATCCACATCGAGCATCAGATGCGGAACACGCGGGAGGACGTGAAGAAGGGGGCCCGGGCGGCGGTTGCCCAGGCGAAGTCGTATTGCGAGGACATCGAGTTCTCACCGATGGATGCGACCCGGGCTGACGTCGAGTTCACGGCCGAAGTCTGCGCGATCGCGGTCGAGGAAGGCGCGACCGTGGTCAACATCCCCGACACCGTCGGGTACACCACACCGGAGGAGTACGGCAAGTACTTCGAGGATCTCTACCGCTTCGCACCCGGGCTGAAGGAAGTGCGTCTCTCGGTTCATTGTCACGACGACCTGGGCCTGGCTGTTGCCAACTCCTACGCGGGCGTGCTGGCAGGAGCCCGGCAGGTCGAGTGTGCGATCAACGGGATCGGCGAACGGGCCGGCAACTGCTCGCTCGAGGAAATCGCGATGCTGATCAAGGTGCGTGAGGATGTGCACGGTCTCCACACGAACATCAACACGCGTGAGCTGGCCCGGGCGAGCCGCATGGTTTCCCGCCTCACCGGTTACGTGGTCCAGCCAAACAAGGCCGTGGTCGGCAAGAACGCTTTCGCTCATGAGTCCGGCATCCACCAGGACGGAGTTCTGAAAGAGCGCGAGACCTTCGAGATCATGGACGCGACGGAGATCGGTTTCGATTCCAACCAGCTGGTGCTGGGCAAGCATTCCGGCCGTCACGCCCTGAAGGACGCTCTGGAACAGCTCGGCTTCATCGTCGACGGCGAGGCCCTGAACCAGGCGTTCAAGCGCTTCAAGGATGTCGCCGACAAGAAGAAGCAGGTCACCGCCCTCGACCTGGAGGCGATCGTTTCGGACGAGATGCGTGAACGGCCACAATCCCACGAGCTGGAGTGGTTCGAGGTCCAGGCATCGAGTGACAGGGAGCCAAAGGCGAAGGTCCGCGTGAAGCTCCCCGAGGGCGAAACGTCAGAAGGCGAGAGTGGAGGCGACGGTCCGGTCGAGGCGATCTTCAGCGCGATCCTCAACGCGACCGGCGCCGAAGCCGAGCTGCGCGAGTACCACGTCGGTGCGGTGACCGGGGGGGAGGACGCCCTCGGCGAGGTGACTGTGGTGCTGCGGGCCGACGGTCGGACGGCTTCCGGCCAGGGAGTCGCGACTGACATCCTCGAAGCCTCCGGCCGTGCCTATGTTCGGGCCCTGGGCAACCTGCTCGACGGCGCCGCCATCGCCGAAGCTGAGGAGGTCACTGCGGAAGCGGTCAAGGACCGCGCCCCCTGATTGCGGCCGGGGCTGGTGCGGGTCTCCTGCGCCGGCCCTCGAAGCGCGTTTGTCGGTCCGGGTAAAGGTTCAGTAATGAGTGAGGGCGGTCACAGACGGGTCAGTTTTCCCTCTGTACCTTGTATTTGCAGGGTCTTCCTGCAATGTGAACCGCAACATAAGTGAGACGTGATACCCATGATGGGCAAAGCTATCTTCAGCCTGCTCAGTGCCTCAGCTCCGGTCGATCACAACAAGCCGAAGCAGCCCCGGAACGACCGGTAGGCACAAAGGGATCCAGGATCCCGAACGCTTCGAAAGCCCCGTCGAAAGACGGGGCTTTCACGTTGCAGGGGGGCCTTGACAACCCTGCTGTGCGTGATAACGTACAGTTGTAATGAGTCAGGCGACCGCAGAACCGCAGGCCCGAAGCGGCAGTGAAGGAACCCCCACGGGTAGCCCCGACAATGCCGTTGGAGCACGAGTAAAGGCCCTGCGCGAGGCGATGGGTCTCTCCCTGAGGGATCTCTCCGAACGCAGCGGCGTCAGCCCGACCATGCTCTCGCAGGTCGAACGCGGCAGCACCAGCCCTACCCTGGCGGTGGCCGAGAAGATCGCGGCTGGCCTGGACCTGAGCCTGTCCCAGCTGCTGCGGCTCGATGAATTCCAGCACGTTGTGGTCAGCCGTCGGGGAGACCATCTGATCCGCAACCGCGGGGGCCACCGGATCGAGGAGTTGACCCCGCCCTTGCCCGGGCAGAGAGCCGACGTTTCGACCCACAGCCTGGAGCCCGGGGCCAGTACCGGCGGCAGCGGTGACACCCCGATGCACGAGCCGGGCAGCCGCGAAACGGCGGTCCTGCTCAAGGGGGAAGTCACGCTGGTCTTCGAGGGCGACCGGCACCAGCTGTCAAGCGGAGACAGCGTCACCTTTGACGCCGATCTGCCACACCATTTCGAGAACGAAAGCGATGCGCCGGTTGAGTTCATCGCTGTGATCGCGGCGGGACTCCGCCGCGGATAGGAAGGAGATCAGATGCCGAAAACCATGTTCGAAAAGATCTGGGAAGCCCATGAGGTCAAGGAGAACCTGCTCTACATCGATCTCCATCTCGTTCACGAGGTGACCTCGCCGCAGGCGTTCGAAGGTCTGAGGATGAACGGACGCAAGCTGCGTCGTCCTGACAAGACAGTCGCCACCGCCGACCACAACGTGCCGACCGACGGCACCCCCGCCGCCGCACTGATCAAGGACGCACTCTCGCGCAAGCAGGTCGAAACCCTGGAAAAGAACGCGGCCGACTTCGGCGTGCCGGTCTACAGCCTCGGCTCCGAGACCCAGGGCATCGTCCACGTGATCGGACCGGAGCTGGGCCTGACCCAGCCGGGCATGACCATCGTCTGTGGGGATTCGCACACCTCTACGCACGGAGCCTTTGGCGCGCTCGCCTTCGGCATCGGGACTTCCGAAGTCGAGCATGTGATGGCGACCCAGACCCTGCTTCAGAACAAGCCGAAGACGATGCGGATCAATTACTCGGGCACCCTCGGTGAGGGTGTGACGTCGAAGGACCTGATCCTCGCGACAATCGGCAAGCTCGGTACTTCCGGGATGACCGGCTATGTGGTCGAGTACGCCGGCGAGGCGATCGAGGCGCTGACCATGGAACAGCGGATGACCATCTGCAACATGACGATCGAAGGCGGCGGCAAGGCCGGCATGATCGCCCCGGACGAGACCACCTTCGAGTACATGCGGGGCAAGGCCGGCGTACCGGACGATTTCGACGCCGCGGTCGAGCGCTGGAAGCAGCTGCCGACCGATGATGCCGCGACCTTCGATACCGAGGTCGAGATCGACGCGACCCGGATCTCGCCGATGGTCACCTGGGGCACGACCCCGGGCATGGTGATCCAGGTCACCGACGCGGTGCCGGACCCGGCGAAGATGGACTCCCCGGCCGACAAGGAGGCTGCCGAGCGCGCCCTGCAGTACATGGGCCTGGAAGCCGGAACCCCGATGGAGGAGATCCGCCCCGAGCGGGTCTTCATCGGTTCCTGCACCAACTCCCGGATCTCCGACCTGCGTGAGGCTGCCGGTGCCATCAAGGGACGCAAGGTGGCTGAAAGCGTGCGGGCCATGGTGGTCCCGGGCTCGGCGCTGGTCAAGACCCAGGCCGAAGAGGAAGGTCTCGACAGAATCTTCGAGGAGGCCGGTTTCGAGTGGCGCGGGGCGGGTTGCTCGATGTGCCTCGGCATGAACCCGGACACACTCTTCGAGGGCGAGCGCTGTGCTTCGACCTCGAACCGCAACTTCGAAGGCCGCCAGGGCAAGGGCGGCCGGACCCACCTGGTCAGCCCGACCATGGCCACCGCCGCGGCCATCGAAGGTCACTTCGTCGACATCAGGAACTGGAGCTAGAGATGGAACCGATCAAGACAATCGAAGGCGAAATCGCCGTGCTCGACCGCAGCGACGTCGACACCGACCAGATCATCCCGAAGCAGTTCCTGAAACGGGTCGAACGGACCGGGTATGGCGAATTCCTGTTCTACGACTGGGTGCGCGACGGCGAGATCGAGCTCGAACCGCATCCGATCCTGGTTTCCGGGCGGAACTTCGGCTCCGGCTCTTCCCGTGAGCACGCGGTCTGGGCGCTCCATCAGTTCGGCTTCCAGGCCGTGATCGCCCCCTCCTTTTCCGACATCTTCTATTCGAACAGCACCAAGAACGGTTTCCTGCCGGTGGTGCTGCCGGATGAGACCTGCCGGGAGCTGGTTGAGGCGGGCGAAGCGAAGATCGACCTCGAGAGCCAGACGGTGAGCTGGCAAGGGGGAGAGGCGTCCTTCGAGATCGACCGCGAGATCAAGCGTCGCCTGTTGGGCGGACTCGATGACATCGCGCTCACCCTGCAGAGTGAACACGAGATCGAGGCCTTCGAAGCGGGGCCCGGCGGGACGTATGGGCCCGTCACCACCACTCTCTGAGGCTTGTCTCGTGACCGGTGACGGATCCCGTCCGGCGGACTGGGAGGCCGAGGAGTACTCGCGCACGGCGACCCCGCAGCGGGAGTGGTCGGGAGCCGTGCTCGAGCGCCTCGCTCTGAGGGGTGACGAAACCGTGGTCGACGCGGGCTGCGGTTCGGGCAACGTGACCGAGGATCTGCTTCGGCGGCTGCCGTACGGCAGGGTCATCGGGATCGACGGTTCGCCGAGCATGGTCGAACAGGCCAAGAAGCGGCTTGACAACGACCCCCGGACGAACTTCGTCTGTCAGGACCTGACCGAACTGAAACTGGACGAGCCAGTCGACCACGTCTTTTCCAACGCAGCCTTCCACTGGATCGGCGATCACGATCGACTTTTCCGTTCCCTCGCTGCGGCGACCAAACCCGGTGGCAGCCTGGTCGCCCAGTGCGGCGGCCGGGGCAACGTGGCCGAAGTCGTAGAGGCGCTGCGTACCGTGAACGCCGAACAGCCCTTTGCCGCAATCTTCGGCGGTCACACAGATCCGTGGAACTTCGCCGGACCGGAAGAAACCGAGATCCGACTTATCGAAGCCGGCTACCGGGAAGTCGAGTGCTGGCTGGAAGAGCGGGTCGCCCACCCGGAAGACCCACGCGGCTTTTTCGAAGCCTCGTTTCTGGCCCCGGCCCGCGGGGTGCTGGACGAAGATCAGTTCACCCGGTACGCCGACCGACTGCTGGCCGAGCTCGGCCAGACCTCCACGTTCAACTATGTTCGCCTGAACATGACCGCGAAAAGGAAGTACGAGAATGAGTGAAACCAGGCAGATCGTCGTCCTCGCAGGCGACGGCATCGGCCCCGAGATCGTCGCCGCCACCCGCGAGGTTCTCGACGCGGTCGGAGAGTTCGAGTACACCGAGCACCTGATCGGAGGAGCGTCGATCGACCAGCACGGGGTCGCGCTCACCGACGAGGTGATCGACGCCTGCAGGGCGTCAGACGCCGTGCTTCTCGGCGCGGTCGGCGGTCCGAAGTGGGACGAAGCCGTGGCCAAGGATCCGACCGCTCCCCGGCCCGAGCAGGGTCTGCTCGGCATCCGCAAGGCGCTTGGCCTCTATGCCAACCTGCGGCCGGTCAAACCCTCGCCGGCGCTGATCGACGCCAGTCCGCTCAAGAAGGAACTGATTGACGGCACCGACCTGCTGGTCGTCCGCGAACTGACCGGCGGCATCTACTTCGGTGATTCCGGTCGCCGTGAAGACGGGACCGTCGCCTATGACGAGTGCGCGTACTCGGTCGCCGAGATCGAGCGGATCTCGCGCGCTGCCTTCGAGGCGGCTCGCCAGCGTTCGGACTCTCCGCGAGTCCTATCGGTCGACAAGGCCAACGTGCTCGAGTCCTCGCGATTGTGGCGGGAAACGGTGAAAAAGGTGGCCGAGGATTACCCGGACGTGGAACTTGACCACCTGCTCGTCGATTTCGCCGCGATGAAGCTGGTTTCGGCTCCGGCCGAGATCGACGTGATCGTGACCGAGAACCTCTTCGGTGACATCCTCAGTGACGAAGCGGCGATGCTGACCGGATCGCTGGGAATGCTGCCCTCGGCTTCGATCGGCGCCGAAGGCGAGCCCGGCCTCTTTGAACCGGTACATGGTTCGGCGCCCGACATTGCCGGGGAAGGCGTCGCCAACCCACTGGCAACGATGCTTTCTGCGGCGATGATGCTGCGATACGGCCTCGGTGATTCCGATGCCGCCGACCGGATCGAGAATGCGGTCGACGCCGTCCTGGGACAGGGCCTCCGTACGCCTGACATCTTCGAAGGCGGAGAAGGAGAAACCAGGGCGGGCACGAGAGAGGTCACCGACGCGATTCTGGCCGAGCTGGGTCAGGGGTAGAATGAGCGCGGTGCGCGGGGCGGAACTGGCGTACCATCACCGGGAAAGCAACCTGAAGGAGAAGTAGTGGAAAAGGCTGAGTACATCTGGCACAGCGGCAAGTTCGTCCCCTGGGACGAGGCGCAGGTGCATGTACTGAGCCACGGTCTCCACTACGGCACCGGCGTCTTCGAGGGCATCCGCTGTTACGACGGCGCCAAGGGCCCCGCGATCTTCCGTCACGCCGAGCACCTTCAGCGGTTCGAAGACTCGGCTCGCATGTACTTTCTCGATCTTCCTTTCACCAAGGAGGAAATTGGCGCCGCGACCCGCGAATTGATTCGCAAGAACGGTCTGCGCGACTGCTACATCCGACCGCTGGCTTTTCGTGGCTACGGTGAAATGGGCCTCTATGCGAAGTCGGCTCCGGTCGAGATCATCGTGGCGGTCTGGCCGTGGGGTGCGTATCTCGGCGAGGACGGCAAGAAGCACGGCATCCGGGCCAAGGTGTCCTCATGGCGCCGGGTTTCTTCAGCGAGTCTGATCCCGCACGCGAAGGCCTCGGGGCAGTATCTGAACTCGATCCTGGCCAAGACCGAGTCGGCCAAGGCCGGTTACGAAGAGGCGATCCTGCTCGACGAGCGTGGCATGGTCTGCGAAGGCTCGGGCGAGAACATCTTCATGGTCAAGGACGGCAAGGTCTTCACGCCGCCGCAGGTCGCGTCGATCCTCGACGGAATTACCCGCAAGTCGGTCATGCAGATCCTCGAAGACAAGGGTTTCCCGGTCATCGAGCGCGACATCGCCAGGTCCGAGCTCTACCTGGCCGACGAGGTCTTCATGTGCGGCACGGCGGCGGAAGTCGTTCCGGTCCGCGAGGTCGACGACCATCCGCTCGGCGAGCCGGGCGAGGTCTGCCGACTGGTCCAGTCCGGTTACGAGGATGCGATCTACGGTCGCTCGCCCGAGTACACCGAGTGGCTCGATCTGGTCAACGATCCCGCGGCAAAGACCGAACCCAGTACAGTCTGAGGCCGATGCTTCACGCTTTCAACGAGATCAGGATTACCCGAATTACGGGGGCTGCGGGCCACTGAGGCCACGCGGCAGCGCGGTGCCCTGCCGCGTGCGGTCCTTCCGGGCGGTCCGTCCGGAGTTTTTCTTTTTTGATCTTCTGAAAGGCAGTATCCGATGACAGCAGTGAAGCTTTACGACACGACGCTCAGAGATGGCATGCAGGGGCAGGGCATGTCGCTATCCGCGGCCGAAAAGGTGCGTGTGGTCCATGCCCTCGATCAACTCGGAGTCCAGTTCATCGAGGCCGGATTCCCCGCCTCGAATCCGAAGGAGGCCGAGCTATTCGAGCTGCTGGCTAAGGAGAACCTCGAGCAGGCTGCAATCTGCGCCTTCGGCATGACCCGGAGGCGTGGGGTGGAGGCCGACCAGGATGAGGCCCTCCAGTTGCTCGCCTCGACCTTCGCCCCGGTTGTCACCCTGGTCGGCAAGACCTGGTCGCTCCATCTCGAAAAGGTCACGAAGGTCTCTCGGGAAGAGAACCTGGCGATGATCGGCGAATCGATCGCGTATCTGCGCAGCGAAGGCAAACGGGTCATGTATGACGCCGAGCATTTTTTCGA
>JAEYSQ010000178.1 GCA_023434465.1 Actinomycetes bacterium | reverse complement strand
AGCGAGGTCCGGCCCCGGTCCCCGGCGTCGGGCATCGCCGTCGCGACCGCGAGAGCCGCCACCGCGAGTACCGACCCGAGCGTGGCCATCGCCGCGCGACGCGGGACGGTCGGGTTGCTGATCACCTGCCAGAGCCAGATCGCCAGACTGAGCACCAAAGGCAACGAGATGTACGGGATGACATGAGCCAGCGAGCGGTTGTCGAAGTAGCTGTAGAGCAGGATCCCGTAGCCGACCAGACCGGCCAGCGCCAGTGAGGCGCTGGAATTGGCCCGCAACCAGTCCGGACGGCGCGCCGCCGCGACGATCAGGGCGAGGGCGGAGACCAGATAGGCGAAGCCGACGGTAAGACCCGGCGACCAGGCGGGAACGTCATAGGTGAGGTCCCCGACGTCCCCGGCCAGGAAATCCCGCAGATAGGTGAGATAAAGACCCCAGTCCGGCAACGCCCCGGCCCAGACGAGGGTAGCCAGGGCAAAGGCCAACTGGAAGACCAGCCAGGCGACGAGCGCGAAGACGCCCTGCCGGACGACCCAGCGAACCCGGCCTTCCGGCCTCAGCGCCGCCTCGATCGCGATCATCGCCAGTAGCGCACCGGTGGTGTAGACGAGAGCCTCGAGCGCCCAGATCCCGGAAAGGCCGACCACGGCCCAGCCGGCGCCGCGCAGCCAGCGCCGGGCTCCCGGATAGCGGGCCGCGGCAACCCAGAACAGGACCAGCAGCATCGGCAAGCCGAATCGCAGGCCACCGTGCTGGAGCAGTCCGCCGATCGGATACTGGAGCCCCCAGACCAGCAGGAGGACCGCCAGAGCCATGGTCGCCACCGCGAGGATCCTGCCGACTCCGGAGAACCTCAGGACCGCATAACCGGCCCCGAAGGTGAGTGCGGTCAGCGAGGCGTCGAAAAAACCGAGGGTCCCGTTCCCGATCGGCGCGATCTCAAAGAAAGCAGCCAGCAGGTAGACCGAGGCGACCCCGTACTGGGACACCGTGTCAACCAGGAGAGCGGAGCCCTCCAGTATCTGTCCGGCGGCGCCGATGTAAAGCGCCTGGTGGAAGTTGATGACATAGGTCAGAAACGGGTTGCCGGGCTGGCTCGTTTCGCCTACCCCCTGGAAGATCACCATGTCCGGCACGGCCAGGACGACCAGGATCACGATCACGGCATCGAGTACCGGGCCCCAGGGTCTTGGCAGCCGCGGCAGCCGCACGCGGCGAAAAACGAGCAGGACACCGCCGGCTAGCGCAAGTCCGGCAAGAAGCCAGGGCAGATCGACGTGGGATGAATAGCCGAACGAGATCACCGCTGCGACGGCGGCGACTCCGGCCAGCCCGGCCAGCGGGAAGGAGAGTCCGGCGAGACGGGAGGTCACGGCCCGGGCCGGCCCTGCGGCCCACCGCCAAAGCCCGGCCAGGGTCGCTGCGGCGAAGACACTCAGACCCGAAAGCAACCACAGCTCTTCTCCGGCGGGACCGGCCACCCGGACCAGGACCAGGATCCCGGTCGAGGCCAGGACGCTCGCGGCGGCCAGCGGCCCGACCAGCTCAGGATTGGCTCCGGCCAGGACGCGACCAGTAAGCCACAGGGCCAACCAGGCCCCGACCGGCATCAGGAGGAAGAACGCGAGCAGGTAAAGCATCGTCTCGGCGGTCTGATGGTGCGGAACGAGCGGCGGCTGGAGCACCACTTCCGGCACGACCGCGTGAATCGGGCCGAGCAGGCTCAGGAAGGAAAGGAGGACGGCTGAAGCCGCCAGCGCGATGGTTGCCGGAAGGTGGGCAGCCCTGGGTTCGCCCTTCGCTTGGCTGGTCTCCGGCACGGCGGCATCGTATCCGTCGCCGCTTGGTCACCTGATCGAAGCGGATTGCCTCCAGGCATTCAGGGCACGGAAGTCGTTTACGGCGTCGGCCGGACGGTCAGGGCCAGGTCCGGGCCGGATGTCGATCGTTTCGACCGGTTTCTCGGTCGTCCCTTCTTCACCAGCGTCGACTTTCCACACCCCGGCCCCCTCACGCGCGGTGAAGACTTCGCTCAGCTCACCGTCGGTGAAGAGCAGGCCGGTCTGATCGTCTGCGCCGTAACCCCCCACCATCTCCTTGCCAACCGCCGCCAGGTACCGGGCCCGCCTCTCCGGGTCACGGTGATAGTGAACGCAAAGGCTTCCCGCGAGGAGTCCGAGCCCGCTGACCGGCTCGGGTCGACCGGACGAGGAGGTGATCCCGGCTTCGAACCAGCACATCGCCCCCGCGCTCTGTCCAATCACCATCACCCCTCGCGCGAGACACCGCTCGATCAGGTCGGCGATTCCGTGCGGACGCCACACGGCGACCAGGTTGACCAGACTGCCGCCGCCGACGTAGATCGCGTCCTGGCTCATCAGGTGTGCGGAGACGTCAATCGGGTTGGCCCCGAGGCGGAACAGGGAGATGTCCGAAACCTCGCAGCCGCGGCTGCCGAACGACCTCCGGAACCGGGAGATCTGGTCTTCCGGGTCGCCGCTAGCGGTCGGCAGCAGGCAGATCCGTGGTGCCTTTTTTCCGGTCAGCGTGATGATGTGCTCGACGATCGCTTCGTTGCCATCGAGACGGTCGAATTCGTGACCTCCCATGACCATGATCCGTCCCTTGACCCCGGTCGGTGCTCCCGGCATCACGCAGCCTCGATCGGAACCGAAGTCCACGGGATCGGTGATTCCTCGATCAACGGGACCTGGCCGGAGGCACCGAGGTACCGGGTCGCCAACTGGGTGGTCCGGGGCCGGTCCCCTTTAAGTTCGATCCGGTACGCGCGCGCTTCCGGACGCGAGGCAACCACTTGAGCCAGTTCGGTGTCGATGAAGTGGAAGGCCGCTCCGTCGGTAGCTGCAAAGCCGGGCCGGAGTCCTTCCGCCTGCTTCTGCTCGAAAGCCTTGTGGGCAGCGGAGCCGAGTTCGAAGTGGACCTGATTTGACCAGGGCAAAAAGCCAAGCCCGATCGTCACCTTGGTCTCCTTCTGGTAGGTGGTGACGCATTCCTCGAACCAGCAGAGCGACCCGGCCGAAAGTCCGCAGAGCACTACACCCCGTTCCCAGGCTTCGCGCAGGATCTGGTCGATACCGTGGGCCCGCCACACTCCGAGCATGCTGATCACGCTGCCTCCGCCGACGTAGATCAAATCCTGTGAATGGAGGTGGTCGCGAATCGACCCGGCGCCGCGCGCGCGGCGAAAGAGCGAGATGTGGGAAGCGTCACCGCGATTCCGGAAGGCGTTGTAGAACCGGACGAGATAGTGATCGGCATCGCCGGAGGCGGTGGGCAGGAAGCAGACCTTGGGT
>JAEYSQ010000146.1 GCA_023434465.1 Actinomycetes bacterium | reverse complement strand
GAGCAACTCTGGGGTGGCGAAACCACCAAGGCGATTGACAACTTCCCGGTTTCCGGTGAGACGATCCCGCCGTCACTGGTCAAGTGGCTGGGTCTGATCAAGGCGAATGCCGCCCGGGCCAACGCGGAGCTCGGCCTGCTCGACGCCGGGATCGCCGGAAGGATCGCCGAAGCCGGCGACAAGGTCGGCTCCGGTCAGTACGACGACCAGTTCCCGATCGACATCTTCCAGACCGGCTCCGGCACCTCTGCGAACATGAACACCAACGAGGTGATCGCCAACCTGGCCGGCGAGGGGGTACACCCGAACGACCATGTGAACATGGGCCAGTCATCGAACGACGTCTTCCCCTCGGCGGTTCACCTCGCCTCGCTCGACCAGGTCGTAAACGACCTGCTGCCGGCGATGGAGAAGCTCGCGGTCGCCCTCGAAACCAAGGCCGATGAATTCAAAGACGTGGTCAAGGCCGGCCGCACCCACCTGATGGACGCGGTGCCGGTCACCCTCGGCCAGGAGTTCGGTGGCTACGCCTCGCAGGTCCGCCACGGCATCGACCGGGTCGAAGCCACGCTGGCCAGGGTCGGCCAGATCCCGCTCGGCGGCACCGCGACCGGCACCGGCCTCAACACCCACCCCGAGTTCTCCAGCAAGGTTCGTGCTCTGCTCGAAGCCGAAACCGGCCTCGCGATCGCTCCGCCTCACGATCGTTTCGAAGCCCAGGCCAACCGCGATTCGCTGGTAGAACTTTCCGGCGCGCTCAAGGTCTACGCCGTTTCCCTCAACAAGATCGCCAACGACCTGGCCCTGATGGGCTCGGGCCCTCGTACCGGTCTGGCCGAACTCCATCTGCCGGAACTTCAGAAGGGATCCTCGATCATGCCCGGCAAGGTCAACCCGGTGATTCCGGAAGTAGTGATCCAGGTTGCGGCCCAGGTGGTCGGTAACGACATGGCGATCACCATGGCCGGCTCGCAGGGTCAGTTCGAACTAAACGTCCGGGTGCCGTTGATCGCCCGCAACCTGCTCGGTTCGATCCGCATCCTCGCCAGCGCCACCCGCCTGCTCGACGAGAAGTGCGTGGCCGGCATCGAGGCCAACCACCCCCAGCACGAAAAGCACGCCGAAGCGACCCTCGCCACGGCGACCGCCCTCAACCCTTACATCGGTTACGACAAGGCCAGCGAGATCGTCAAGCAGGCAGCCGCTTCAGGCCGGCCCCTCCGCGAAGTGGCGGTCGAGCTGGGCGTCGAGGAAAAGGTCCTCGACGAAGCCC
Source organism: Actinomycetes bacterium (assembly GCA_023434465.1). Lineage (GTDB taxonomy): Bacteria > Actinomycetota > Thermoleophilia > Solirubrobacterales > 70-9 > 67-14. Next base: position 6,554 of record JAEYSQ010000146.1, on the reverse strand, counting down.
TCGACCACCACAAAATGGCCAATCCTCATTCATAAGTAGTCGGCGAGCTTCGCTCCGCCTCCAAGTAGAACCCGCCCCTCCCACTCACACCAAACAATGGTTGGGAGGGGCTCTGCCGGAACTGGTCTTCCGATGGTGACGCAGGTCTTGACCCCATTGGGTTCATAACCTGCGTCACCGCGGCCGGGCTGAGGTAGCCGTGGGGTCGGGTGGGCGTTCCTGGACACTCAGGCGGAGGGAGGCTGAATGAAGCCGGAATGTCCGGCGTTCATGGACGCGACGGTTGGGGGTAGCCGTGGGGTCGGTGGGCGTTCCTGGAACACTCAGGCGGAGGGAGGCTGAATGCCGACCGAGGTGTTTGCCGCGTCCCAGGAACGCCCACCCGACCCCACGGCGTCACGTCACTGCGTCAGCGGCGCTTTCTCTTTTTGGCGATCACGCGGACCCAGGTCGTGCGCTTCTTGCCGGCTGCCTTGACCGTGATCCGGGCCTTGCCGCGCGCCTTGCCGAGCGCCCGGACGGGGATCGTGACCTTCGCGGTCCGGCCCGGCTGGATCTTCTTGATGTTGATCTTCCGGCGGACCTTGACCCGCTTGTTCGAGGACTTGACGATCACCTTGACGTTCCGGGCGGCAGCGGTCGCGGTGATGAAGTTGCTCACCTTCACGGTCAGCTTGAACTTCTTGCCGGCCCGCAGCTTGCGCTTCTTCGGCCGGACAGTCACCTGGTTGACATTCGCTTTCTTCTTGCGCGGGTCCTTGATCAGGAGCTCCACGTTGCGGTCACCGGCCTCACCCTCGCCGCACTTGATCGACCCGCAGGCCTCGGCGCCGTTCTGGTTGTCGTTGTAACCGATCGTCCGCGAGAGCGAAGCCAGCTCGTCGGTGCTGAGGTTGGCGGCGTTGGTGCCAGCTGCCGGCGCGTCGACCATTGCGGCCTGGTCGATCACGGTGCCGAAGATCGACAGGTTGCCGTCCCGATTGTCGAAGATCTCGAGCAGGCGGTTCTGCTTCGGCCAGTCGACGAGGGCGGCGGTGCGAATGCTCCAGAAGCCGTTCTTGCCGTCCGGCGCGGCGAACGGGGTCACCTTGTTCTCGTGACTGTGACCGGCAACCCAGGCGATCACGTTCGGGTATTTGAGCAGCATGTTCGCGGTGTCGCTACCGAGCTGGATCGGTGTCGAGTCACGCGGATCACCGTCGCAGCCCGGCACTTCGGCCGGATCGACGGTCGAACACCCGGCCGCTGCCTCGTCGGGCACGTTGGCGGTCATGCTGGCGGGGGCATGGTGGGAGAAGATCACGACCAGTTCGTTGTTGGCGGTCGCCTTCTTGACCGTCGCTTCCAGCCACTTGAACTGCGGGTAATCGAGGTTGCCCTTGTCGGAGACCAGCACGGTGCCACCCTCCGAAGTGGTATCGATCGAGACGTAGCGGACCCCGGCCCGCGGGCTGAACGAGTAGTACGAGGCGTAGCCGTTCGAGGCCTTGCGTTCGGCCTTGGGGACCCATCCGAATCCGTGACCGTTGTCCTTGCCGGAGCTGCGGTAAAGGTTCATGTGCTCCTTCTTGGAGATCAGACGCCGGTTCGGGTCCGGCGGAACCTCCATGAAGTAGTTGGGCTCATCGCTCCTGATGTCCAGGAAGTCCTGGGCCGTGAAAGTCGGGTTGAGCACGAAACTCAGCAGCGGGCTGGTGGAGCGGCCGCTGTTTGCGGAATCGTCGTTGATCGGCTTGAGGCAGCCGGTGGCGATCTGGTTGAAGACGTTGGTGCCCCAGGCGTTGCCCTGGACCAGTGAGTCGTGGTTGCCGAGCACCTGGTAGGCGGGCACCCGGAGGCCGGCCGCCTTGAAGGGGCGCTGGGCCCGGTCCATAAGTCCCGGGTAGGAAGGCCAGTCGGCGAACGGGTTGTTGAAGTCCGGGTTGGCCGGTACCGGAGTCGGGTTCGGCTCGTCCGGATCCCAGAAGTAGCCCATGGTCGGGGCGGGCCACTCGTCGCGGTCCTGGACCCCGGTGTACCTGGTCGGGTCGTCGGCGTCACGTACGTTCATGCCGGCCGGGCAGAGCGGATGCTTGCCGATCGAGCTGGCCGGATCGACCCCGCTGCCCGGGTTGACCGTCTTGCCTTCAATCAACTGAAGGTTCCAGAGAGCTTCGTTGTAATGGTTGTTGTCGGAGATGTCGCCGGTGTTGACCACGAAGTCCATCTTCGGCTTGACGCCACCACGGGCCCGGTTCGGCGGCTTGGCGGAGAACGAGTTGAACTGACGGATCATCGCGTCCTGTTCCTGGGGATTGAGAGCCTCGTTTGACCGCCAGGAGGCAGTGAAGGCGCCGCCCTGGGGATCGAGGAACTCAACCCGGAGCGGGCTTTCCTCGTCGGCGAGCTGGAAGTCCGTGAGCTGGCCGAAGTAAGAGATCGAGGTGCGGCGCTTCTCGCGGCCGCTGACGGCGGCGCCGATCGCGGTACCGCTCTCGGAACCGTCCCGGACCGTGTAGCCCTCGCCGGGACCGGCGGTCAGGAAATTGAAGCCGGACGAGGAATCGGGAACTATCCGCTGGTTCAGGGTGGAAACGCCGAGCGTGTCTCCAGGTGCTGCCTGGGCGATCGCGACGGTAGTGAGCACGCCGATCGCAATCAGTGCGGCAGCGACTTTGGTCCTGAACCGGTTCATCAATTCTCCTTGTGGCCGGCTGTCTGAAACCGGCACTGCTTGTGGTGAAAGTACGTCCGTCTCCCCGGACCTGGACGGATCTGAGCTTAAGGCATCGTCATGCAAAGAACCAGCCAGACCTCGCCTTGTTGCGGTTCGTCTTTTCGCCGGCGCCAGCGAAGAACCTCGCCCCGCCGATGTCGGGCGCAGAAGAGGGAGAATGGCCGATATGAAAGAGGAACCAGAGAAGCTGGATTCGGCGGAACCCGAATGGAGCACCAGTGCCGGGAAAGCCTGGGTCGGGATCCAGGATCTCACCGACAGCGTCTACGCGCCGGTCGAACGACTGTTGACCGATGAGGTCATGCGTGGACAAGGCAAACGTGTCCTCGACGTCGGGTGCGGAACCGGCGCCACCACCGTCGCGATCGCGCGGCGGCTCGGAGCGGAGGCCCGATGCACCGGCATCGACGTTTCAAGTCCGATGCTCGAAGCCGCGAGGGAGCGAGCCGAGAAGGCCGGGGTCGAGGTCGAGTTCGTGCTCGCGGACGCCCAGACCCACGACTTCGGCGAGGGTGCCTTCGACCAGGTGGTTTCCCGGTGGGGGCTGATGTTCTTCGGAGATCCGGTTGCCGGATTCAGGAACCTTCGGAAAGCCTGCGCGGGCGGTCGCCTGCGAGCGCTCAGCTGGCGCAGCCACACCGAGAATCCGTTCATGACCGTGGCCGAGAATGCAGCCGCTCCATTCCTGCCCGGTTTCGAGCCCCGCCGGTCCGACGAGGCACCCGGCCAGTTCGGCCTTGCCGACGAACGGACCACTACCGGGATCCTTCAGGAGGCGGGCTGGGAAGCGGTCACGCTTCGCCCGGTCGACGTGGCCTGCTCCGTCCCCGAAACCGAACTGGTCCGGTATTTCTCAGGCCTCGGGCCGCTCGCCCGGCACCTCGACGGGCTCCCCGCGGACCAGATCCCCGGGGAACTCGTCGAAACCGTCCGCCGCGCCTTCGATCCCTACGCCGATGCCGGTCAGGTCCGCTTCAACGCCGCCTGCTGGATGATCGAAGCCGACTCTCCCTGAACTCAGCCGCCCTGGAGGGTGATGAAGCGCTCCTCGGTGAACTCGGTGATCGAGAAAGCGGGACCCTCGCGGGTGTTGCCGGAGTCCTTGATTCCGCCGTAAGGCTGCTGGTCGGCCCGGAAGGTCGGTACTTCGTTGATCAGCACGCCGCCGAACTCGAGCGTCTCGGCCGCCTTCAGTCCGCGGCCCATGTCACGGGTGAACACGCCTGCCTGCAGGCCGAACTTCGAGTCGTTGGCCTGCGCCAGAGCGTCTTCGAAGTCGCTGAACCGGTCGACCGTAGCGACCGGTCCGAAGATCTCTTCGCACCACACCTTCGCTTCCCGCGAAGGGCCCTCGAGCAGGGTCGGGGCCAGGCAACGGTCCTCGTCGACCAGCTCGCCACCGGTCAGCAGCTTCGCGCCGCCAGCGACCGCCTCGTCGATCCATTCCTTGACTCGGTCCCGGTCACCACGGGTGATCAGCGGACCCACGTCGACATCGTCCTCGGCCGGGTTGCCGACCTTCAGCTTCTCGACGTTCGAAACCAGTCGCTCGATGAACTGATCGGCGACCGCTTCGTGAACCAGGATGCGCTGGATCGAGATGCAGCTCTGGCCGGCGTGGGAGAAGGCGTGGATCTGAGCCTTGTCGGCGGCTGTCTCCCAGTCACCGTCCTCATTGACGATCAGGGGAGCGTTCGAGCCGAGTTCCAGTCCCACCTTCTTGTGCGGCACTTTCGAGCGGATCCCCCAGCCGACCGGGGCCGAGCCGGTGAACGAGATCGCGGCGGTGTGCTCGTGCTCGACGATCGCGTTGCCGACCTTCGAGCCGCCGCCCGGCACGACGCTGAGCCAGCCGTCGGGCAGTCCGGCGTCGATCAGGATCTGGGCCAGTTTGAGCGAAGAAACCGGAGTCTGGCCGGCCGGCTTGAGGACGACCGCGTTGCCGGCCGCGAGCGCCGGGCCGAGCTTGTGACAAACCAGGTTGAGCGGAAAGTTGAAGGGGCTGATCGCTCCAACCACGCCGAGCGGCATGCGCAGCATCACCCCGAGCTTGCCGACCCCGGCCGAGGATGCCTCCATCGGCACGGTGCCGCCGGTCAGCTTGCGGGCCTCGACCGCAGAGAAAGTCATCGTGTCGGCGGCGCGGGAGGCCTCGACCCGGGCGGTCTTGATCGGCTTTCCGGCTTCGTCCGAGATCGTCCGGGCCAGATCCTCCTGGCGTTCGCGGATCAGATGGGCGGCCCGGTCGAGAATCTCGGCCCGCTCGTACTGGGGGATCGGAGCCTCGCTGAAAACCTTGTGGGCAGCCTTCACCGCCTCATCGACCGTCGATTCGTCACCCTGGGCGACCCTGGCGACCGGACTCTCGTCCCAGGGGCTCAACACCTCGTCCCAGTCACCGGTTTCGACCCATTTACCTGCCAAAAGCAACTTGTGGTCCAACTCGACTTCTCCTCGGATGTGGCTTCTGGGGCTGGTCCGGCCCCGGGTCAAGACTCCTTTCCAAGATAATGGCACGCCGCGACCTTTTCCCACCAGACTTGTTGAGACAAGAGATGACCTCCCCCCTGGACGTTTCGTCAAAACTCCGGCTGTTGCTTCCGCTCCTGATCGTCGCCGCTTTCCTGCTGCCGGCCGCTTCCCCGGTCAAGGCAGATGCGGCGACCTGGACCCTGCGCGGCGGCGGCTTCGGCCACGGGATCGGAATGAGTGCCTACGGCGCCTACGGCATGGGCCTCGACGGCTACAAATACGGCCGGATCCTCCGCCACTATTACCGCGGAATCAGGATCCGCAAGGTCAAGGCGAAGCGCAACATCAAGGTCCTGCTCAACGTCAGCTCCGCACCCCGCTTCAGCGGCGCCCGCTGGGCCTGCGGGCGCAAACTGCTGCCCCGGCTCACCTACAGTGCCGGAATCGGTCGAAACGGGATCTTCCTGCGCGGCGGGGGCGGCAAACCACTCAAGAAATGCGGAAGGGTTCTCCGGACCGAAGCCAACAAGTCGGTTGTCTTCAAAGGTCTCGGCCACTACCGCGGCGGAGTCGAGATCAAGCGCGGCGGCGGTTCGCTCTACGTGATCAACAACGTGCCGCTCAACCTCTACTGCCGGGGTGTACTGGCCGGGGAACTGATCCCCTCATGGCCGCTCGAGACACTCAAGGCCTTTGCCCTGGCGGCCCGTTCGATCGGGCTTGAAGCGAAAGGCTCCAAGGGTGGCTTCGATGTCTATCCGGACACTCGCAGCCAGGTCTATAAGCCGATCTCATCCGAGTTCTCCCGCACCAACCGGGCTTGCGCGAAAACCGCAAGCCAGGCCCTCTTCTACCGAGGGCAAGTCGCGATGGCTCTCTTTTCCGCCTCCTCCGGCGGGCACACAGAGAACGTCGAGAACGTGTGGTTCGGCGAACCGGTTCCCTACCTGCGCGGGGTCCCCGACCCCTGGGACAAGGTGTCGCCGTACTACCGCTGGACTTACCGCTACTCCCATGCGCGCATGAACTCGCTGCTCGGCAACTACGTCTCCGGGCGGCTGCGGGGGATCCAGGTCACCCGGCAGGGAGTTTCGGGCCGGGTGATGTGGGCCAGGCTGACCGGCACCCGGGGGACGACCAGGATCCGCGGTGATTCATTCCAGTACGCGCTCGGCCTTCCGGATCGCCTGATCGTCGGGATTTCGGTGCGGAGATGACTGAGCCCCTCCCAACCATTCTTTGATTCGAATGGGAGGGGCGGATTTACCTGGGACGGCGGGTCGGACCCCGCCCGACTTGCAGTTAAATTAGAAGTTGTAGGGGGCGTTGGGGTCTTCGGTGAGGCTGGATTCGAGGAGGTTGCCGG
>JAEYSQ010000106.1 GCA_023434465.1 Actinomycetes bacterium | reverse complement strand
ACGAAACCCGACTGCCATACCTCAGATCCTCTCGCTCGACGCAGCGCTCCGGCGAAAACACCAAAACGCTTTGGCACATTTCAAGTTAGCGTATGTGACGACATCACGCAAGGGTTCATCGAGATTTTCTCTAATTCCCCCTGGCCAAGTGTCTGCTGGCTCAGGGCCGGAAGGCGTCGGCGACCAGGTCGGCGTGGCGTCGCCAGGTTTGGGGATCCTGCTCGCCGGCGTCGCCGAGGCCGCGCATGATGCCGCTGAACTGGACCCAGACCTCTTCGACCTTTGCGTCGCGGCGCATCGCCCCCGACTTTTTGGCCTGTTCCATCAGCGTCGTCATGTTGCGGCTGACCTGTTCCTTGATTTCGTCCAGCTCGGGGGTGTGGCCGGTCCAGTAGATGCTGGCCGGAAAACTGAGGTCGCTGGCGCGGGACGCCGCCCGGTGCAGCACTTCGCGGAAGGCGGTTCCTGGATCGTCGCTTTCGATCGCTTCGCGGATGTCAGCATCAAACCGGGCCATGCGCCGGGCGAGGATCGCTGCGATCAGATCGTTCTTGCTCTCGAAGTTGCGGTAGACGGTGCCCTTGCCGACTCCGGCGCGTTCCGCCACCTCGGGGATGCCGGCTTCGATTCCGTGCTCTGCGAAAACCTGTTCCGCGGCCGCGATCACCTTCTCGCGGTTGCGAACTGCGTCGGCCCGCCGGGGTGACTCCCTGGTGGTCTCCCGGACCGTTTCTGATGTCCGGGTGACGCTCATCGTTTGGCTGCCTGGGCGGGTTCAGGCAGGATCGAGGCCGCGCCGATCTCTTCGCCGACCGGCAGGTGCAGTCGCCCGGCCCCGGGAATCAGCAGGGCCATCAGCCCGGCAAGGATCGACATGCCGGCGCAGAGAAGGTAGGCGGTTTCAAATCCTTGATCGGTCGGCAGGGCAACGGCGCCGATCGCGGTTGCGGTGAGGATCGAAGCCGTAACCTGGGAGCCGAGCGAGGAGCCGACCGACCGGATCAGGGCGTTCATGCCGGTTGCCTCTCCGGTCTGGGCGATCGGAACCGCACCCATGATCAGGTTTGGCATCGCCGCGAAGGCGAGGCCGATGCCGATCGAACCGACCAGGTTCCAGATCACGATGTGGAGAATCGAACCGTGGTCGAGCCCGAGGCCAAGCAGGCCGACACCGCTGATCAGACCACCGAGCGCCATCGGCATCCTGTTGCCGAAGCGGGTGCCGAGCCGGCCGGAAAGCGGGCCGGCGAAGAGCATGGTCAGAGCACCCGGCAACATGACCAGTCCGGCCTGGGTCGCGGTCAGCCCGAATCCGTAGCCGGTCGATTCCGGTGCTTCGACCAGCTGCGGAATCAGGATGAAGGAGCCGAACATGCCGAAGCCGATCAGTAGCGTGGCGAAGTTGGTCATCGCCACGGTCGGCTGCCGGAGCAGCGTGACGTCGGCCAGGGGCTCGTCGGTGCGGGTCTCGAGCCAGACCCAGAAGACGAGGATCGCGAGGCCGGCCGCGATCAGGCCGAGGGTCTGGGGATCGGCCCAGCCCCATTCGTTGGCCATCGAGATCGCATACATCGGGATCGAGAGCCCGACCGCCAGGACGACAGCACCCCGAATGTCGACCTTTGCCGGGATCCGGTTTGGTGATTCCGGAACCCAGATGACCGCGGCAATCGCGGCAACTACCGCGGTCGCCGCGCCGAGCCAGAAGATCCAGTGGTAGGAGGTGTGATCGAGGATCACACCCCCGAGGATCAGACCGAGACCGCCGCCGATGCCGGCGGTCGCGGAAATGAGGCCGATCGAGGTTGAAACCCGGTCGGCCGGGAACTCGTCCCGGATGATTCCGAAACAGAGCGGGAAGACCCCGCCGCCGACGCCCTGGAGGATGCGGCCCGCGACGATCGCGGTGACGCTGTCTCCGAGGGCCGAGACTGTGGAGCCGGCGGCGAAGATTAGAAGGGCGATGACGAGCAGCCGGCGTTTGCCGAACATGTCACCCAGTCGCCCGAAGATCGGGGTGAAAACTGCGGCGGAGATCAGGTAGCCGGTCAGGACCCAGGCGATCCCGGTCGCGTCGGTTTGGAACTCCTCGGCCAGATGTGCCAGAGCCGGGACCAGGGTCGTCTGGGCCAGAGCGAAGGAGAGCGCCGCGACACCGAGGATCAGCAGACTGCGCATCGGGTGGGGGCGCTGAGGCTCCTCCCCGGCGTTACCTTCGGCCACTTCGGTTTCGCTAACCGGACTCACGGGTCCGGATGGTACAGCGAAACGGACCCTTGAGTCCGTTACGGGCCGAGTACTTTGCTCACATAGGCGTTGCTGAAGTTGCGTCCGGGGTCGAGCCGCTCACGAACCGCCTGGAAATCGTTCCAGCGAGGGAAGCTCGGGGCCAGATCCCTGGCTTCCCGGAAGTGGAGCTTGCCCCAGTGGGGGCGACCGTCCACCTCCCGGAAGATCTTCTCGATCTCGCGGAAGTAGGGCTCGAACTCCATGGTCCGGTGCTGGTGGACCGCGATGTAGGCGGTGGGCCGGTCGTGAGCCTGACTGATCAGGGCGTCGTCTCCAGCCGAGATCCGGCACTCGATCGGCATCGGCAGCGGGAACGACTCGCCTTCGATCAGGGCGAGCACCCGGTTGAGCGTTTCCGGACCCGCTTCGGCCGGCAGCGCGTACTCCATCTCGTTGAAGCGGATCGTCCGGTAGTTGGCGAAGACCCGGTGCGAGCGGTCGACCTGCTCGGACTGCGACATGAAGCCGGTCGAGTGCCGGGCGAGATGCGGAATCGCTGAACGAAAGCGACCCGCCATTCTCAGCGCCAGGTCACCGAGACCGTTCTCGAGGACCACATCCCCGAGGAAGCGGGCGGCGGCAGAGCGGGGAGCCAGCGGCCGGTCGGTCCGGTTCCGCTTCAGGGTCAGCGCGGTCCGGGTGTAGGGAAAGACGAAGAACTCGAAGTGCTCGTTCTGTTCGGTGATCCGGTCGAAGTCGCCCAGCACCTCGTCGAGGTCGACCGGTTCGTCGACCCGGTGCAGGTTGAAAGCGGGAACCGTTCTGAGGGTGAGCGAGATCAGCACCCCGAGCGAGCCGATCGCGACCCGGCTGGCCAGAAGTTCGTCCGAGCCCGGTCCGAACTCGCGCACCTCACCGTCGGCTCCCATCAGCCTGACCCGCTCGATCTGGGCCGAGATGTTGGGCAGGGCCCGCCCCGTGCCGTGG
>JAEYSQ010000066.1 GCA_023434465.1 Actinomycetes bacterium | reverse complement strand
CCCCACGGCTACCCAGACCGCCCCGTTTCACGACCGCCGGAGACTCTGGCTGCAGTCAAGTGGCGTATAGCTACCTAAGTGCAGCCAGAACCTCCCACCGTGAACCTTCACGTCCTGCAGGGTTCGGGTCGGGGGTGTTCCCCAAAAACCTCCGGAATGAGGAGCGCAGCGACGGTTTTTGGGGGACACCCCCGAAGCCGAACCCCTCGACCACGTCTCACAGCGTTCAGTTCTCCGAACGGGACCGGGCCTCTCGCCAGGTTCCGAAAAACGTAGTTTCGGGGTAACCAATACCCTTCCTTAATGGACGATCTCCTCGGTCTGGCCGAGCAGCTCATCGGTTATGACACCTCTTCCGAGGACGGGGTGCATGAGGCTGCCGGTTTCGTCAAGGGCTGGCTGGACAGCCGCGGTGTAGAGACCGAACAGGGGAGCTGCAGGGGTCTGCCCGTGATCACTGCCGCACAGGGCGATTCGTCCGATCCGACCGTGATCTTTCACGGCCACATCGACGTGGTTCCGGCCGAACCCGGTCAGTTCGAGGCCCGGGTCGAAGGCGACCGCCTGGTCGGGCGCGGCGCCTACGACATGAAGGCGGCGCTGGCCGCGATGATGCTCGCGCTGCCGACTGCCGAGGATCCCCTGCCGGGGGTCCGCGTGGTTCTCGGGATCGTCTCCGACGAGGAATCGGAGGAGGCCGTGAACCGGGGCAGCAACTACCTGGTTCGCGAGCCGGGAGCTGTTGAACCCGTTCTGAATGGTGGCGAGCCGGCCAGCGGCGGCATGGGACTGGCCGGAGACTTCGCGATCACCGGCGAGCCGACCGACATGCACGTGGGGGTGGCGGCCAAGGGAGTCCTGGCTCTGCGGCTGACGGTGGCCGGTCGCGCCGCTCACGGATCGACCCCCTGGCTGGGCGACAATGCCGTTTTACGGGCCGTCGACATGTTCCGGGGGGTTGAGTCACTACCATTTGCCCGAGAAAGCTCCGAGCTCTTCGACCGTCCCTCGATAAATCTCGGCCGGATTTGGGGCGGCGACGCGCTCAACAAGGTTCCCGATTCTTGCGCGATAGACGTAGACATCCGCTACCTGCCACATCAGGACCCGGCACAGATCCGCGACCAGATTGCGGGGCTCGGCCCTGCCCGCGTGGAGACGATCATCGAGTTGCCACCGGTCAGCGGAGGTGGCACCGACTCCTCCTGGATAAAGGCTCTGACAACAGCCGCCTCCGATCATCACGAGGGTCCCTCGCTGTCGGTCGGCCGCGACGGTGCTTCCGATGCGGTCTCGTTCATCCAGGCGGGAATCCCGGCAGTCGAGTTCGGCCCGGTCGGTGCCGGGCACCATGGTCCCGAGGAGTGGGTCTCGATCCCATCGCTTTTCGCCTATCGCTCGACGCTTCGCGAATTCCTCGAACGAGCCGCGGGAAGGGGGTGAACCGGTGAGCGACGAACGCGACGAGTTCGACGAAGAGGAAGACCGGACGGTCGAGGGCGAGCACCCGCCCGCCCCACCGGCACAAGGGGAACCAGCGCCGGAAGAGGCTGGCGAGTACGTGGAGCCTCCGACCGAGGAACTCTTTGCTTTCGAGGCCCGGGTGGAAGAAGGTGACGTTCCCGATCTGGACCCGGTGTTCCGGGCGGCTCTGCTCGAAAGCCCGGAGAGCGTTCGCGCCGACGAATCCGTGCCCCCGGAACCGACCGGTACCCCAAAGGCCAATACGCCCCCGGCCGAAGGTGCCGGCACTGAACCGCCAGCGGCTGAACCCCCGGCCAGCACCGATGAATCGGCTGTCCCGACAACCGGTGATTTCGAGCAGTCCGACGAGTTCCCGTCGACCGGCGGAGAGCCGCCGACCGGCGAAGAACCCGCGACCGGTACCCAGGAATGGGAGGCACCCTCGGAAACCGGGATCACCGCCGAACAGACCGCCGTTCTCCAGGCCACAGCTCGCAGCCAGGTCCACGATGCCCTCGAGTTCTCACGCCGGACCGGCGAGGCCTGGGATCCGCCGCGCCCACCGGTCGGGGGCGACTTCGAAAAGCCGGCCAAGCGCCCCCGGTACTGGTGGCGATTCTTGCTGGCCACGCTGCTGATCATCGGATCATTCGCGACCGCCACCCAGGCGTCGGTAATGCACTTCGTCGACGACATCGGCAGCAAGATCGGCGCCGGCGACAGCGAGATCAAGCTCCCTCCGTACGCGCTGAAGGATGCGGACGGACCCCAGACGATCCTGATCGTCGGCTCGGATGTCCGGACGGGTGGCGGCAGCCCGACCGATGATCCGGGAAGGTCAGACACGGCGATGCTGGTACGGCTCGACCCGGAGACCGATCAGATCGCGATGCTCTCGATCCCCCGGGACCTGTACGTGGAGATACCCGGCTATGGCAGCGACAAGTTCAACGCCGCGTACTCGTATGGCGGTACGGAGCTGACTCTGGCAACGATCAAGTCGATGACCGGGCTCGACGTCAACCACGTCGTCAACATCGACTTCCAGGGCTTCGCCGACGTGATCGACGCGATCGGCTGCGTCTATGCGGACGTGGACCGTCACTACTTCAACGACAATTCCACGGTTCCGTTCGAGGAGCAGTACGCGACGATCGACATCGAAGCCGGCTACCAGAAGTTGTGCGGTTATGACGCACTCGACTACGCCCGTTACCGTCACACCGATTCCGACCTGGTCAGGGCCGCCCGGCAGCAGGACCTGATGGGCGAGGTCCGCAATCGCCTGACCCTCGGAGAAGTCTGGAAACGTCGCGACGAATTGCTCAGCGCTTTCACCGAGAACACGAAGTCAGATATCGGCGAAGGCGATCAGATCATTCAGTTGCTTTCCCTGCTGTTCGATTCACGCGGAGCGGCAGTGACAGAAGTCTCTTTTCCGTCGACCTTCACCATGCGCGACGGGGTCTCTTACGTCGAGGCGACCCCGGCCGAGATCGAGACGGCGGTCAACCAGTTCCTCGGGTTCGAGGATGACCCCGGTCCGGTCGGCACGCTGAAGGAAGGCGACGGAGCTGCCAACCAGTCACGGAAAAAGGCCAAGAGGAAAGCCGAGAAGAAGCGCCAGCAGGCGGAGAAGAGCTCGACCACGGAGATCCCCTCCAAGGAGAACGACGGGCTGATCGACGCGTCCGACAGCGGGCTGGCAGAAGCCGCGAATCTGGACGAACAGATTGTGCGGCAGGACTTCCCGGTCTTCTATCCGAAGCGGATTCCAGAAGGCGCGATCTACGAGACCGATCAGAGCCGGGTCTACCACACCCGCGACCCCGACAAGAACGTCTACGGAGCCTTCCGCATCGTGCTGTCGGTGCTCAAGGACGACGGAACCCACTATTTCGGGCTGCAGGGAATCCGCGGCTGGCAGGATCCCCCTATCCTCGAGGCTCCACACGAGGAAATCGAGATGGATGACCGCAAGTTCCAGGTCTACGCCGAGGGCGACCGCATCCGGCTGGTTTCCTGGACCGACGGCGACAACGTGTACTGGATCTCCAACTCGTTGCTGCTGACTCTTGACAACGAGCAGATGCTCGGCATGGCCCGGTCCTCCCGGGCGTTCACCCCCAACCAGTGAGTGAAATGAAACCAGAAGAAAAGGCGCCGATCGGCGTCGTCGGGGTCGGCTGGGTCGGCCTCGTGACCGCAGCATGTTTCGCCGAGATGGGCCATCAGGTGATTGCCCGCGATGTCCTTGAAGACAAAGTCGACTCCCTCCGTCGCGGCGAGATCACGATCCACGAGCCAGGCCTCGCCGAGCTGCTCGAAAAGAACCGCGACCGGATGACCTTCACCACCGACATGGATGAGCTGCTCGCGTCAGCCCGTCTGCTTTTCGTCTGTGTCGACACGCCACCGACCTACTCGGGAGACGCCGATCTGTCGCGGGTCCGTTCCGTGGTCGCGGATCTGAAGTCCGATGGCGATCACGTGCTGATCATGAAGAGCACGGTCCCCGCCGGTACCGGCACCTCGATTCGACGCGACCTGCCGGGCCTCGCTTACGTCTCCTGTCCCGAGTTCCTGAAAGAAGGGACCGCTGTGGCGGACTTCATGAATCCGGACCGGGTCGTGGTCGGAGCGGAACCGGAAGATGCCGCCGCGGCGGAAGAGGTGGCCGATCTCTACCGGCCGCTCGGGGGTGAGATCGTGATGACCGACACCTCGAGCGCCGAGATGATCAAGCTCGCCTCGAACGCTTACCTCGCGACCCGGATCTCGTTCATCAACGAGATCGCCAACGTGTGCGAAGAAGTTGGCGCCGACGTCGGTGAGGTGGCCCGCGGCATGGGTCTCGACGAACGGATCGGCCCGCATTTCCTGAGGCCCGGCATCGGCTTCGGCGGTTCCTGCTTCCCCAAGGACGTCAACGCGCTGAAATTACTGGCCGGTAACTCGGGCTACCACTTCCAGCTGCTGAACTCCGTCATCGAAGTGAACGAACTCCAGAAACGACGGGTCGTGAGCAAACTGACGAAACATCTCGGATCGCTGGTCGGGAAGAAGATCGCCCTCCTGGGCCTCGCTTTCAAACCCGATACGGACGATATGAGGGAAGCATCGAGCCTCGTCCTGTCCGCTCGCCTCCGGGGAGAAGGTGCCGAAGTCGTTGCGTACGACCCGGTAGCGATGCCGAATGCGAGGAGTCTCCTTCCCGGAGTAGAAATGAAGGAGACAGCCCAGTCGGCTCTCGCTGAATCGGACGCCGCCGTTCTCGTCACGGAATGGTCAGAGTTCAAGGAGATCGACTGGACTGAGGCGGCCGATCGGATGCGGAGGCCTTTGCTCATAGACGGACGAAATTTTCTTGACGCCGGCAGCCTCCGCCAGGCCGGATTCCTCTACGAAGGGATCGGCAAGGCCGGGGACCGGTGATGAAAGCAGGTAAAACGAATTGCAGGCATTGGTACTGGTCGGTGGTAGGGGGACGAGGCTCCGGCCTCTGACGTACGCGACCCCGAAACCGGCGCTGACTCTGGTCGACCGGCCGTTTCTCACATACATGACCGAGTGGCTTGGCCGGCACGGAGTCGAAGAAGTGATTCTCGCCTGTGGGTTTCTGCCGGATGAGATGAAAGCGGTGCTTGGCGACGGCGAGCCGGGCGGTCCCCGGCTCAGATACCTCGTCGAAGAGGAGGCCCTCGGAACTGCCGGGGCGATCCGGTTCGCCCTCGAGCACCTTGACGAAAGGTTCTTCGCGCTGAACGGCGACGTGCTCGCCGACCTCGACCTCACTTCGCTCTGGAAACAACACGAAGCGACCGGAGCGAAGGCGACCCTCGGTCTGTACAAGGTCGAGGACTCGAGCAGCTACGGCCTGGTCGACGTCGATGACGACGGACAGGTGCTCAAGTTCAGTGAAAAGGATCCGGAACGAACCGGGGCAGGGCTGATCAACGCCGGCACCTATGTGCTCGAACGGGACGCGATTGCCGCGATTCCGGCCGGGAAGAACGTCTCGATCGAGAGGGAGTTTTATCCCTCGATCACCGGCGACGGGCTTTACGCGAAGACGCTCGAGGGCTACTGGATGGATTTCGGAACCCCCGAGCGCTACGCGGAGGCAACCTGGGACATCCTCGAAGGCAGGATCGAAACCGAGGTCAAGACCAACAGCGACGGTGTCCATGTATCCGCGGAGGCCGAGGTCGACCCGAACGCGACCGTCGGACCGCGCGCGGTGATCGGCCCGGGAGTAAAGGTGGGCCCCGGGGCCAGGGTCAACGGATCCGTCCTGCTCGAAGGTAGCGAGGTCGGGGAAGGGGCTTCCGTGGAAGGATCGATCATCGGTGCCGGTGTGAGAATTGCGGCAGGGGATACGGTAGGAGATGAAGTCCTTGGCAAGAATGAGAGCGGTGAGGTCGTAAATGCTTGAGGACGTACTTGACATTCCCAACCACATCCGCGACGCGCTCTGGCGGGTTGACTCGGCTCAGCTGAAAGCACGGCCTTCCTCTGGATTCGTGGTTTGCGGAATGGGAGGGTCGGCGATCGGCGCCGAGCTGGCGCGAGGGCTGCTCGACAACCGCCTGACCGGTCCGATGATCATTTCCCGGACCTACGGTCTTCCCAAGTGGATTACCGCCGACTGGGCCGTCCTCGCTTCGAGCTACTCGGGCGATACCGAGGAGACGATCGCCTCGTTCAAGGACGCTGGTGAAGCCGGCACCCATCGCTGGGTGGCCGGGACGGGCGGTGAGCTCGGCGCCAGGGCCCGTGACGCCGGGATCGGCGTGGTGGGCCTGCCGGGGTTCTTCCAGCCCCGAATGACGGTCGGATACATGACCGTGGTATCTGCCCATGTCGCCCATCTGGCCGGCGTCGCCCCGGACGTGCGCCGGGAACTCGAACAGGCGGCTGACTTCCTTGACAGCCGCAAGGGCGACATGGAGCCCCTCGCGAGGGCACTTGCCTCGCAGATCGGGGACACTCCGGTTGTAGTGCACGGAGCAAGCCTCACAACGGCCCCGGCCACGCGCTGGGCCAACCAGTTCAACGAGAACGCGAAACAGCTCGCCTTCGCGGCCGAGATCCCCGAAGCGAACCACAATCTGATGGAGGCCTGGTCGAAGGGGACAGGCGGTCTGGGAGCGATCTTTCTGACCGATTCCGGCCAGTCGCCGCGGGAACGGCGACGGATGGAACTGACCGCCGAGTCGATTGAAAAGACCGGAGCACCCGTCTTCTCGGTGGAAACCTCGGGCGAAACCCGCTCCGAGCGGCTTTTTTGGGCGGTCATGTTTGGGGACCTGGTCTCGGTCGAGGTCGCTTCCCTGCGCGGAGTCGATCCGCTTCCTGTCGACGAGATCCAGAATTTCAAACGGCGTTTGGGCAAGACCTGATGAGAGCGATGGTGTTGGCCGCCGGACTGGGCACGAGACTCAGGCCGGTCACCCGAGCAGTGCCCAAGCCGATGGTCCCGGTTCTGAACCGGCCGGTTATGGAACACATAATCAGGCTGCTCGCCAGCAACGATTTCACTGAAGTCATAGCCAACATCCACTGGTATCCCGACGCGATCAAGGACCATTTCGGGGACGGTTCCGGGTTCGGGGTGGAGCTGAACTACTCGTTCGAGGACGAGCTGCTCGGTACCGCGGGCGGGGTCCGTTTCGCTTCCCATTTCTTCGAGGATGACTTCCTCGTCATCTCGGGCGACGCGATGACCGACCTCGACCTGGCTGCGATGAGGGAGTTCCACCGTTCGCATGGAGGGATCGCCACCCTCGCCACGCGAACGGTCGCCGACACCTCCGAGTTTGGCGTGGTGATCACCGACGAGGACGGCCGCATCCAGGGTTTCCAGGAGAAACCGGATCCCGAAGAGGCGCTCTCGGATCTCGCCAATTGCGGCATTTACATGTTCAACCGCGAGATCTTCGATCACTTTCCCGGACCCGGGGAGAGCAAGCTGATGGCACCTGGACATCCCGACGATTTCGCCGACTGGGCTTACGACGTCTTTCCCGGGTTGCTCGACGCGGGAATCGATTTCTACGCCTACGAGACCGAGGCGTACTGGAACGACATCGGAACGATCGACGAATTGATCCAGAGCAACTTCGACGGACTGTCCGGTGAGGTGGACCTGGGACTGCCGAGCGAGCAGATCCTTCCCGACGTCTGGGCCGAAGGAGAAGTCGAGGGTCTTGAAGGTGCCGAAATTGACGGTCCGGTCCTGATCGGAGACGGGGTCAGGATTGGTGAGGGGGCACAGCTGGTTGGTCCGCTCGTGCTGGGAACGAACTGTTCGATCGGCGCCGGAGCCGGAGTGCGCGAAGCCGTCCTGCTCAGCCGCTCTTCGCTCGAGAAGGGCGCCTTTTTGGCCGGCGGCCTGCTTGGTCCCACCCGGGATTGAAGAACCTGCAAGTCGGGCGGGGCCCGGATGGTGGCAGGGGCTCTGATTGGTGGTGATTTGTTGCAGTTGTCGAGCCACTTGTGAGGTTTTTCCGGGCAGGATTCAGGGATGGACTCTGGTCGGGTTGCCAGTTGGTTTGTGCCTTCGCGTTGTCCGCTCTGCGGGGCGGCAGTTGATCCCGAAAGCCTGATCTGTGGCAGCTGCATGCGGGAGCTCAATCGTTCGCCTGTGCTCAGGACCGAACCCCCGGAGGGGGTCGACCGGATTGCTTCATGCGCCGACCACGACGGGATCGCCCGGGATCTTCTTGCCGCCTTCAAGTTCCGGCACCTGACCGCCCTTGCCGGCCTGATCGCCGGATTCATGACTGATGCCGCCGGAGCTTCCGCAAACCGGCTGCTGGTGCCGGTACCGCCCGCTCGCATCCGGACATGGATGCGCGGCTTTGACCCGGTCGGAGTGCTGGCCACCGAGGTGGCCGGCCTGACCGAAGTCAGCCGAGCCCCGGAACCAGTCCTCCATCGTCGCGGTTCCGGTCGGCAACGCGGCGGCGGTCGAAGCAGTCGCCTGGGCAGCCCGCCCGACATCCGTCCCGCTGACGAGGCGCCCCGGCTCGTCGGGGGACGCGAAATACTCCTGGTCGACGACGTGATGACCACCGGAGCGACTCTCTCGACGGCGGCCGGAGCACTCCGCCGGGCCGGGGCAGCGGAGATTTACGCCCTCACTTTCACTCGAAGATTGTGAGCGCTGAAGCGATCCCCGCCCTGCAATTTTCGGGTCAGGACGGAATCCGTAGTTCGCCCCCTTGCCAACGACCTGTCGCCCGGCTACCATCCGGAAAAGGAACACAACCCCGCGAGGAGGTCCCATGCGAATCGAAATTCGTGGTCGCAACGTCGAGGTAAACGACGAGTTGCGCGAGCAGGTGACCCAGCGGTTCAAGCGGCTTGGAGAACAGGTTTCGCCGCTTGCCCGCATCGAAGTTGTCGTCTCCGAGGAGCAGAACCCGGCCATTGCCGACAAGTACGTGGCCGAGGCAACCCTGCACCTGAAAGGGGTGACGCTTCATGCCCATGAGGCCAGCCCCGAGATGACCCACACCATCCACGAAATCGCAGAGGACATGCGCAGGCAGGTGAAGCGACACCGGGAGAAGCGCAGGAAGCGGAGGGAAACCCGCAAACTTGTAAATCGCCTCCAGGGCCGAGAAGCCGGAGGTGCTCAGCCCGGCCTCTAGGCCGGAGAAAGGGGTCGGCCGCGGATCTGAGGTCCACGGCCGGAAAGAATCCAGTCAGTGCGAAGGGGCCGAAAACCGGCCCCTTCGTCTTGCGCGGGCCGCCACCTTCAGTCGGCGGTGACTCCCAACGGCTAACCTAGTCTTCATGGCCATTCAGCTAATCGATCGTGCGCTCAGGATGGGGGAGGGGCGCAAGTTCAAGGCATACGAGAAACGGGTCGATTCGATCAACCGGATCGAGCCCGAAATGAAGGAGCTCGAAGACCACGAGCTGCTCGAAGAAGCCAACGCGCTCCGGGAAAGAGCGAAGAACGGCGAATCGCTCGACGACCTGCTGCCGGAATCATTCGCGCTCACCCGCGAGGCCGCCTGGCGGACGCTCGGCCAGCGCCACTACGACGTGCAGCTGATCGGTGGGATGGTCGTCCACGACGGAGCGATCGCCGAGATGAAGACCGGCGAAGGCAAGACCCTGACCAGCACCCTGGCCATCGTCCTCAATGCGCTGGCCGGCAAGTCAGTTCACGTAGTCACGGTCAACGATTACCTGTCGAAGCGGGACGCGCTCTGGATGAAGCCGATCTACGACATGCTCGGCGTGACGGTCGGATGGATCCAGGAGAACGACGAGCCGGACGAGCGGCGTGAAAAGTACGGCTGCGACGTCACCTACGGCACCAACTCCGAGTTCGGCTTCGATTATCTGCGCGACAACATGGCCGGTTCGCTCGAACAGAAAGTCCAGCGCACCCACGACTTCGCGATCGTCGACGAGGTCGACAACATCCTGATCGACGAGGCCCGGACCCCGCTCATCATCTCGGGTGCCCCGGAGGAAGCCGCACAGACCTATTACACCTTCGCCCGCCTCGCCAAGCAGCTGGAGGGCGTCCCCGCGAAGACCAAGCTCAAGTCGATGGGTGAGTCGAAGGACACTTCCGCCGCGGACTACGACTACGAATTCGACGAGAAGCACAAGACGGTTTCACCAACCGAACGCGGGGTCGAGAACGCCGAAAAGTTCATCGGGGTCGAGAACCTCTACATGGCCGAGAACGGAAACCTGGTCAACCACCTGATCCAGTCGCTAAAGGCCGAGTCGCTCTACAAGAAGGACAAGGACTACGCCGTGGTCGACGGGGAAGTCATGATCATCGACGAGTTCACCGGTCGCATCCTCGAAGGCCGTCGCTGGTCGGAAGGCCTGCACCAGGCGGTCGAGGCCAAAGAAGGCGTGGCGATCCGTGAGGAAAACCAGACCCTCGCGACGATCACCCTTCAGAACTATTTCCGCCTTTACGACAAGCTCTCCGGAATGACCGGTACGGCGCTCACCGAAGCGGTGGAGTTCATGAAGATCTACAAGGTGCCCGTAGTCGAGGTGCCGACCAACCGGCCGATCACCCGCGACGACCAGAACGACCAGATCTTCAAGACCAAGGAAGGCAAATGGAACGCGGTCGTCCGCGAACTGGTCGCCCGGCACGAGACCGGACAGCCGATCCTGGTCGGCACCGTCTCGGTCGAAGTTTCGGAAATGATCTCGGCCGAGCTCAAGAAGCAGGGGATCGAACATGTGGTCCTCAACGCGAAGCCAGAACATGCCGAGCGCGAGGGTGAGACGATCGCCCAGGCCGGGCGCAAAGGCTCCGTGACGATCGCGACCAACATGGCCGGTCGTGGCGTCGACATCAAGCTGGGAGGTGACCCGGAGGGGATGGCCCATCCGCAGGTCGCCAAGCAGGGCCTCGCGCCTGAAGACGAGGGCTACAACGAGGCGGTCGAGAAGATTGCCGCCGAACTGAAGCCGCAGTGCGAGGCGGAGGCCGAAGAGGTCAAGTCGCTCGGCGGGCTGTTCATCTGCGGCACCGAGCGCCACGAGTCCCGCCGCATCGACAACCAGCTGCGCGGTCGTGCCGGTCGACAGGGTGACCCCGGCGCTTCCCGATTTTTCCTCTCGGCCGAAGACGACGTGATCCGCCTTTTCGCCGGCGACCGGATCTACAAGATCCTCGACCGTCTCGGACCGACCGACGAAGAGGGGCACGAAATGCCGCTCGAGGCCAAGATGCTGACCAAGACCGTCGAGAATGCCCAGAAGAAGGTCGAAGAGCAGAACTTCCTGATCCGCAAACGCGTCCTCGAGTACGACGACGTGATGAACGAACAGCGGCGGGTCATCTACAAGTATCGCGGCGAGATTCTCGAGGGTCGCGACATGTCCGAGATCGCCCGCGAGGAAGTCGACGGGGTGATCGGCCGCCTGGTCGATGAATTCCTGATCGGCGACATCATCGAGGAATGGGATCTGCCCGGACTCGACTCGCAGCTTCACCAGATCTGGCCCTGCGCGATTGACGTGGCCGGCATGGCGCCGGAATCGACCGAGCCCGAAGCGCTCAAGCTGGAGCTCTACGAAGATGCCCAGAAGGCGTACGACGAACGGGAAGCCGAGTTCGGCGAGGAAATCATGCGTTACCTGGAGCGGACCCTGCTGATGCAGGTGATCGACTCGCGCTGGCGCGAGCACCTGTACGACATGGACTACCTCCGCGAAGGTATTCACCTGCGCGGGTTCGCCCAGATCGATCCCCTGGTCGCGTACAAGAACGAGGGCTACTCGATGTTCCAGGAGCTGATGAACGGCATCTGGGAAGAGTTCAGCCGCCTGATCTACAACGTCGAGATCGAAATCGAACCCGATCAGGTCGATGGTGCTTTCGCACCGCCAGTCGACGAGCCGGACGAGTCAACACTCGACTACTCGGGTGGCACCGCCGAGGCGCAGCCCTCAGCCCTGGCCGAAGTCGCAGCCGGCGCAACGCCCGGCCCGGCCCAGACCGGCGGCGTTCCCGGTGTCGCACCGGGAGGCATGCCGAACGTCGGCGGGACCGGAGAACCGGCCGGAGCGGCAACCGTGGTCAAGTCCGATAAGGAAAGCATCGGTCGAAATGACCCCTGCTGGTGTGGCTCGGGCAAGAAGTTCAAGAAGTGCCACGGAGCCTAGAAAGGCGCTGATCCGGGGCCGTCATGAGCCCTGAGGAGAAAACCGTTCGGGCGTTCGTCTCGACCTTCAACCGTTCGGAGCTCGACGCCTTCGTCGAACTGCTCGATCCCGAGGTCCGGATCCACGGCATGAAAGGTCTGAGCGAGGGGCGCGACGAAGCCCGCGCCTGGGCCACCAAGACCCCGGGGGGAGTGCAGCAGACGGTCCTGGTCGAATCGTGCGAACAGGCCGGGGATCGAATTCTGCTCGAGATCAGGCGGGACTGGCGCTGGGAAGAAAACGACGAGCTCGCCTACTCGGACGAGCTTGGCTGGCTCTTCGAATTGAAAGAGGCCAAAGTGCTTAGTTGGCGGCCGTTCCAGAACAAGGAAGAAGCGCGCGCCGCGTTCATGGCCTGACCTGATCGATCCAACCCTCAAGGACGTGACCGAGAGGACCCTGCGGGACGTGATCGAGGGGTTCGGCTTCGGTGGTGTCGCCCAAAAACCGTCGCTGCGCTCCTCATTCCGGAGGTTTTTGGGGAACCGCCCGACCCGGGCCCTGAGGGGACGTGATCGAGGGGTCCGGGACGGTGGTATTCCCCAAAAAC
>JAEYSQ010000001.1 GCA_023434465.1 Actinomycetes bacterium | reverse complement strand
GACCACGAGGCCCGGCCGCTCTTTCTTGATCCTCGCGAGCGCGTTCTCCCGCCAGCGGTCGCAGTCCGGGTTGACGCTGACCTGGGCCGCGGTGCAGTTCGCGTGAAGCAGCGCGACGAGGCGCCAGTCGCGCTGGTCGGCGATCTCGATCAGGGCCGGCGTCCACTGCAGCGCGTGCGAATCCCCGAAGACCACGACTTCGTTCGACGACCCGGTGCGGCCGTAGGCGCATTCCCCGGATTCGGGCTTGCCGCCGGTGATCAGGCAACCCTCGCCGAAGACCGGCCCCTTGTCCTGCTTGACCTCGCTGAAGGCGGGAACGAAGCCGTCGTCACTCTTCGCGGATTCCCCCGCGCCGGTCTGGAGCTTGGCTGTATCGCCTGTCCCCGGCCGGCCTTCGGTGCCGTTTGCTTCCGTGTCGCTTCCGTCGCCACAGCCGGATACCAGCAGCAAGGCCAGCACTACCGGCACGGCGAGAAATAAGCCGAAACTCCTCTTCAACCCTGATGAATACATCGTCTGCTCCTGTGTGCCGGTGTTCCCCTGCCTGCGGGGTGGGCGAGCCTACAGGCCCGGCCCGGCAGGGACATGTTCCCCCGCCCGCAGGTCCGGGTCAAATGCCAGCGATCAGTCGGTGCCGGAGATCGAGGTTGAAGTTACCGCCACATAGCCCTCATAACTTCAATGTCGTGGTGGGTCGGGCTTGAAACTGACGCGCGTCAACTATATGGTTCCCGCATGCCTTCAATCCGCTCGCGAATCGCCCTGGCCCTGATCAAGAAGAAGTTGCCCGACATCGTCACGGCCGACCCCATCGCCGACCTCGAAGACGGCTTGCATGTGGCGATCGTCGGGTCCGGGTCACCTCTTCCGGACGAGAAGCGCGGCAACCCGTGCACGCTGGTGATCGCCGGGGGCAAGGTGTTCGTAGTCGACGCCGGCGAAGGCGCCTCGGAGACGATCGCGCGGATGGGGATCGATCCCGGACTGATCGATTCACTGCTGCTCACGCACTTCCACTCCGACCACATCGGCGGCCTCGGTTCGGTCAACCTGCAGCGCTGGGTGTCCGAGCAGAGCAGCACCTCGATGAAGGTCTTCGGGCCGCCCGGGGTCGAGAAGGTGATCCGCGGCTACAACGCCGCCTATGAGCTCGACCGCGGTTACCGGGTCGGCCACCATGGCGAGGGCCTCGTCGATCCGACCGTCGGAGCAATGGTCCCCGAGGAGTTCCCGGTGCCCGAGGAAGGCCAGTCGAACGTCGTACTCGAGAGCGACGGCCTGGTCGTCACCGCCTTCGAAGTCGACCACTCACCGGTCGCACCGGTGGTCGGATTCCGGTTCGACTACAAGGGCCGGAGCGCGGTGATCAGCGCCGACACCGTTTACTCGGAGAACCTGGTCACCGCCGCGAGGGACACCGATCTGCTCGTCCACGATGCGCTCTCCGAGGAATTGCTGCTGCTGGTCGCCGGCGCCCAGACCGATGCCGGCAACGCGAAGCGGGGGCAGATCCTGGCCGAGGTGCTCGACTACCACGCGACCGCTCCCCAGGCCGCCGACGCCGCGCAGAAGGCTGGCGCCCGGGCGCTCGCGATCACCCACATCGTGCCGCCGCTTCCGCTCAAGGGACTCGAAGACGTATTCCTCGCCGATGCACCCGACCGCTTCGACGGTCCGCTCTGGCTGGCCGCCGACGGCGACCTCTACAGCCTGCCGGCCGGCGGCGGCCTCAAACGCAGCAACCTGATCCGCCGCCGACGCTGAAATCCCGTCGGCCGTGCGACTAGGCTGACGGCATGACACGCTCCGGTTTCGTCCGACCCGTCTCGCTTCTCTCGTCGCTGCTGGTCCTTGCCGGCCTGGTTGCCCTCGTCTCGCCCGCGTCGGCAGTTCGGCCCGACTCACGGGCCGTGCTCTCACCAGTCGCCTTCGAGATCATCAACCGGCCTTCGCCGGTGATGGGGGCGGACAACCGGCGTCACATGGCCTACGAGATCCAGGCGGTCAACCAGTCCCAGACCGAAGTCGAGATCAGAAAAGTCGCGCCGCGGGCACAGGGCAACCGGCTCGGACTGCCGTTCACCGGGACCAGGCTGGCTGAGCGGATGCGCATCAACGCAAACGCGGCCCCCGGAAGTACCACGCTCGGACCCGGGGGAAGCGCGATGATCTTCATCGATGCCGCGTACAGCCCGGCCCGCAAGCCGCCGGTCGCGATAAGCCACGCGATCAGCCTCGCCTGGCCCGACTCGGCAAACCCGGGTGAGCTGATCCGGCAGACCATGATCGGCGTGTCCTCCCGGGTGAATCGGCAAAAGCCGGTCGTCCTCACGCCGCCGCTCCGGGGCAGGAAGTGGATCGCGGTCAGCGGTTGTTGCACCTTGAGTCCTCACCGCGCGGCAACCCTGGCCATCGACGGGACGGTTCGGGTGCCGGAGCGGTTCGCGATCGACTTCGTCCAACTGGATGACGAGGACCGGCTCTTCGACGGGCCGAAGGAGGATCTCTTCAGTTACGGCTACTACCGGGCACCCGTGATTGCGGCGGCTCCCGGACGGGTGGTCGGCGTGAAGCGAAACCTGAAAGAGCAGACACCCGGCTCGCTTCCGCCAGACGCGACGATCCAGATGGCCGGCGGCAACTACGTGGTGGTCAAGATCGGCAAGGGCCGCTACGCCTTCTACGCGCACCTGGCGACCGGCACCCTCCGGGTCCGCAAGGGCCAGAAGGTAAAGCGGGGACAGGTGCTCGGCCTGCTCGGTAACACGGGGAACACGGACGGTCCACACCTCCACTTCCACGTCATGAACTCACCTTCGCCCCTGCAGTCCAGCGGAGTCCCCTTCGTATTCCGCTCCTTCATCGGCCAGGGATATCTGCGAAACGTCGAGCGCATCCAGGACGGCGAAGCCGGAGACGTAAACCGCAACCGTCTTCGCGGGCGGTACCGGAACGTCCTGCCGATGGACGATCAGGTCCTCCGGTTCGGTTGATGGACGCGGCGGTCCGAATCTGCCTCGGCGTGCTCGGCCTTTCAGCGTTGGCGATCGGCCTGCCTGCCTCGTTTGCCCCCGAGACCTTCTACACCGACTACCCGTTCTTCACGGCTCTGGTCAGCCTGCTGCCGCCCTACAACGAGCATCTGATCACCGATATCGGCGGCCTTTACCTCGGCTTCGGAGTGATGTTCATCTGGGCGATGGTCCAGCCTTCGCGGCAACTGGTCATCCCGCTCTGTACCGCCTGGATCGTGGCGCAGGCACTCCACTTCGCCTTCCACATCAGCCACCTGACCGGCTTCACGACGACCGAAGCGGTCACCCAACAGATCGGGCTCGGGATCTACATCCTGGCCGCGGTCATCCCGATCGTCTTGCTCAGACGCGGGTAGCCCCGCGGCGGAAGTGAGACGGTTCGCGCGTCTCAGGTTGAGGGGAGGATCGTGGTCGTGGTGCTCGAGGTGAAGAACTCGCGGGCGGCCCGACCCTGCTCGCGCGGACCGAAGGAAGACTGGCCTTCACCCCCGAACGGCGCGTAGTAGTCGACCCCCGGGGTCGGAGCGTTGATCCGGCGAAGGCCCGTGGTCATCTGCGCAGCCACTTCGGCGGCCCGGCCCAGGTCACGCCCGTGAACGGCCCCGACCAGTCCGAAGCGGGTCGCGTTCGCGGCGGCCACGGCGGCCCCCTCGTCGGCAACCTCGATCAGGGTGAGGAGCGGTCCGAAAGTCTCTTCCTGGTTGACCTCGGCCCCGGGGTCGTCCTGGCGGAGCAGCGCCGGTGACACGAAAAAACCCGGCCCGGAAGGAGTTGGGGCGGTCGCGATCTCGACCGCATCCGCAGTCAGAGCTGCCGAGCGGGCCGTCTCGAAATCGTCGACGGCCGACTGGCTGATCAGCGGGCCGACCGTCACTCCCGGCGCCGAAGGGTCACCGATCGAGAGCGACGAGATCCGCCCGGCCAGCTTCTCCTCCAGTTCCGCCCGGATCG
>JAEYSQ010000051.1 GCA_023434465.1 Actinomycetes bacterium | reverse complement strand
CGGTCGCGATCTTGCCGATCCGCTCGCGCATCTCTTCGTCCACGTGGGGCCCGGGGGCCTCCTCGATCAATTTCTGGTGCCGGCGCTGGATCGAGCAGTCGCGCTCGGCGAGGTGGATCACGTTGCCGTGCTTGTCGGCCAGTACCTGGACCTCGACGTGACGCGGGTCCTCGAGGTAGCGCTCGACGTAGACCCGGTCGTCGGAAAAGAACTTCTCGCCCTCGCGGGCGGAACCCTCGAATGCCTCGGCCAGATCATCCGGGGTCATCGCGACCCTGAATCCCTTGCCACCGCCACCGCCAACCGCCTTGCAGGCGACCGGGTAGCCGGCCGATTCGGCCTGGGCGCGGGCTTCCTCGAGGTTCTTGGCGGCCTCGGTGGCGCCGGGCACGATCGGCACGCCGGCCTTCTCCATGACCTCGCGAGCCATCGTCTTCGAACCCATCGCGTCGATTGCCGAGGCGGGCGGTCCGATGAAGTTGATTCCCGCTTCGTCGAGCGCCCGTGCAAAGTCGGCGTTCTCGGCGAGGAAACCGTACCCGGGGTGGACGGCCTCGGCACCACTGTCCTTGCAGGCCTGGATGATCTTCTCGATCGAGAGGTAGCTTTCGGCCGGAACCGCCGGTCCGATCAGGAATGCCTCGTCACAGGCCTTGACGTGCGGAGCGTCCCGATCGGCCTCCGAGTAGACCGCAACGGAGGTGATGCCCATCTCCTTGCAGGCGCGGGCGACACGGATGGCGATTTCGCCACGATTGGCGATCAGGATCTTCGAAAACATAGCCCGCGCAGTCTATTTGTCTCTTCCCAACCCGGCTTTGTCACTCCCACTCCCGTCCCGCTTCAATCGAACGGTCGATTTTGGGCGATAACAACCCAAAACGGCCCGTTCGTCTTTCCAAACTTCGCCGACCCCCGGAAACGGGGAAATCGAGGCGCGTCAGACGCAAGCCCTGACGTTGCAGAATCGTCACACCTGTCGAGCCACGCGTGAGCTTTATCCCGGCATCGTCGAGGCATGGAAGCCTCACCGCGAATCACAACCCAACCTGCCCCCGACCTGAGGGACCTCTATCGCTACATGGCGAGCCGCGAGTTCGTGGCAGGACGGGCCGAGTTGCTTGAGCGAGGTTTCAGCCCGCATCGGCTGCGCAGCTGGAAGCGAAGCGGCCGCCTGGTCAAGGCGTTTCGCGGCGTTTATTCATACGGC
Organism: Actinomycetes bacterium; assembly: GCA_023434465.1. Taxonomy (GTDB): domain Bacteria; phylum Actinomycetota; class Thermoleophilia; order Solirubrobacterales; family 70-9; genus 67-14. The sequence continues at coordinate 2,104 of JAEYSQ010000051.1, read as the reverse complement.
CGCGAGATCCACACCCGAAACGCGGCACTCCGCGCGGGGCTGCTCGTCGCCGGACCCGGTTCGGCCCTGACTGGAAGAGTCGCCCTGGAGAAGTGGGGTGCGATCCAGATCAGACGCGAGATCCGCTTGAAATCCAGGTCGCAACAAGGACCGATCGAGACCGGGTTCACAACGGCCTCTCCCCGGGTCTCAGAAACACCCAGGCAAGAGTGGTCCAGCGCCAGTTCGAGCCTGGTGACGTTCGCCTCAGAGACGGACTGGAGATCCTCCGCCCGACCCTGGCCCTGATCGACTTCGCCGTAAATGCGCCTGAGACCGAGGTTCGCTTTGCCTTTCTCGAGCTCTGCCGGCTCGGGTACTTCAACGAAAGGGACGTGGAGTTCTGCATCCGGAGGGCGGTTGGAAGACGGGGTTCTTCGAAGCTCAAACCCTTGTTGGGACTTTGGGTGACCGAGCTCGAGCGAATCCGCTCGGTCCTCGAAGGCCTGTTCCTGCTCGCCTGGGTGGAGGCCCATGAGGAAATGCCCGAAGTGAATGTGAAGGTCCACGGGTTCGAGGTGGATCTTCTGTGGCGCAAGCAAGGGGTCGTACTCGAGCTGGATGGTGACGCGTTCCACTCCGATCCGATCGCCCGGAAGCGGGACCTTCGAAAGCAACGGTTCCTGGAGAGCAAGGGTCTGAGGGTGATCCGGGTGACCTGGAAGGAGTTCATGGCCGACCCGGCGGGCGTAGTCAGGCGGATCGCGCGTGAACTCGGACTCATCTGAACCTTGGGCTTGCCGTCACTTGTGATCGGGGTGCCTATCGGGTTGGCGTTCATCGTCGGGTGGAGAAACGAACGGGCCGAATTGGGTCGTTATCGCCCAAAAAAGCCCGTTCGATTGTGGTCGGTGATGAACTCCTGCGGAACCTCGGCTTTTCGGGGGTGGGCAGGGACCGGATCTGGCGCTTAGGATTCGCGGCGATGATCGAACTTCAGAGTCACTCCGTTATTTCCGATGGCCAGCTCGAACCGGCCGGGGTCGTCGAAGAGGCCGCAAAGGCGGGGGTTGAAGTTCTGGCGCTCACCGACCATGACGGGGTCGCCGGAGTGCCTGAGGCGGTCGAGGCCGGGGAACGGCTGGGGGTCGAGATCGTGCCGGCGGTCGAGATGTCATCGGTCCACGAGTACGCCGAGGATCTCCACATCTGCGGCTACTGGGTCGATGTCGAGAAGATCACCCCGGCCTGCGAGCGGGCCCAGGAGGAGCGCCGGAATCGGGCCCGGAAGATCGTCCAGAACCTGAGGGACCACGGCTTCGACGTGACCTTCGAGGACGCGGTCCGGGAAGCGGGCGCCGCTGACGCGATCGGTCGGCCCCACATCGCCAAGGCGGCTGGAGCGACCGGCAATCTCGGCCCGTTCTTCGAGGAGTGGCTGGTGCCCGGCGCAAAAGCGTTCGTCTCGCGGGAGTGGCCGGACGCAAACGAAGCCTGCGCGCTGATCCGCGAAGCGGGCGGCGTGCCGGTGATCGCCCACCCCTACTGGGACATCAAGGTGCCGGAGCAGGTCGAGGAACTGATCCGCGCTCTGGACATCGGGGGGATCGAAGTGTTCTACCCCTCGCACACCAGGAAACAGACCGAGCACCTTTTGAGCCTCGTCAACGAGCTCGGGGTCACCGCCACCGCCTCATCAGACTTCCATGGACCGACCCACAAGACCTTCAGCCGCTTCGGCGCCTACCAGACCTACGATCTCGGCCAGCCAGCCGTGCCGCCGAAACCCTGAGCATGGACCTGGCCGGAACCGGATTCGATCTGGACGGAAGGGTCGCTCTCGTGACCGGGGCCGGCAGTCCCGGCGGCATCGGCTTCGCTACGGCCACGCTGCTCGGCCGCCTGGGGGCAAAGGTGATGGTGGCATCGACCACGCAACGAATCGAGAGCCGGATCGGGGAGCTCGGCTCGGAGGGAATCGAAGCGGAAGGCTTCGCCGGCGATCTGGTCGACTCCGGAGAAGCCGAGGCCCTGGTCGCCCGGACCATCGGCGCATTCGGCCGGCTCGACGTTCTGGTCAACAACGCCGGCATGACCTCGGTCGCCGAGCCGGAGAGTCCCGCAA
>JAEYSQ010000049.1 GCA_023434465.1 Actinomycetes bacterium | reverse complement strand
GCACAGCCGGTAGCCTGAAGGTCATGACTTCCGGTGCCGACGCGCACTCAGTGCGTTCTCGGCAGGCCGCGCCGCCCGCGCAGTCCGGCCTGCAGCTTGATCTGATCCCGCTCGTGCGGGATTACGTCTCGCTGACCAAACCGCGGATCATCAGCCTGCTTCTGCTGACCACGGTCGCGACCATGTTCGTGGCCGATCCTTCCGGTCCCGCCCTCTCCACCATCCTGTGGACGATGCTCGGCGGATACCTCGCGGCCGGCGGTGCCGGCGCGATCAACCACTACATCGACCGCGGCAGGGACGCCCAGAACAACCGCACCAGCGACCGGCCACTCGCCGATGGCCGCATCAAGCCGCTCAACGGACTGATTTTCGGGATCGTCCTCGGTACCGTCGCCTTCTTCCAGCTCTGGCTGACCGTCAACTTTCTTGCCGCCGCCCTCGCCATGGTCGGGCTTTTCGGCTACGTCTTTCTCTACACCCTCTGGCTGAAGCCGCTCACCCCGCAGAACATCGTAATCGGCGGCAGCGCTGGCGCCGTACCGCCGCTGGTCGGCTGGGCCGCTGCGGCGGGGTCGCTCAGCTGGGAAGCGATGTGGCCGTTCATGATCATCTTCTTCTGGACTCCACCCCATTTCTGGGCGCTTTCGCTGATGATCAAGGACGATTACGCCAAGACCGGGGTGCCGATGCTGCCGGTCGTCAAGGGTGAAGCCGCGACCCGCCAGGCGATCATGATCTACACGATCTTCATGGTCGCCTTCACCGTCGGTCCCTACTGCACCGGTCTGCTCGGACCGCTCTACCTTGCCGCTTCGGTCGCCCTCGGCCTCGTCTACATCGGCTTCTCATTCGCGCTCTGGCGCCGGCCCAGCCCGAAGATCACCCTCCAGGCCTACCTCTACTCCCTGGCCTATCTGGCCCTGCTTTTCATCTTCATGGCCGTCGCAGCCGTGGCAGGCGCATAGTCCCGTTCGGCGGTATCGGGGGCGAGCCGACAGACCCGCCCGACTCCAGTCGTCATGGGCCTGATAAAAATCAGGCCCATGGATCGCAACACCTCCAAGAAGAACTTCACCACGGGCATGCTGCTCGGCGCCACTTCGGCATCGATTTTCGCCCTCACATTCGTTTTCGCGGTCCTCTACATCGCGAACTAGGGACCAGCATGAGCCAGCTCACCAAGCCCACCGAAACGATCCAGCTTCCCGCCCCGTCCTTCGCCCCGGCGGTCTTCGCTCTCGGGGTACTCGGGCTGATCGCCGGCACCTTCGCCAATGACTTCATGTTTCCGGCCTGGTTCTACGCCCTGGTCGGTTTCTTCTTCTGCCTCTTCTCGCTCCGCAGCATGATCAGCAAGGGTCGCCGTTCCTTCTACAGCCTCCCCCGCGATCAGGAAGACGCCCGCGCCGAGCTCCCGGTCGAAGGCTTCAGAGCCCCCACCGCCGACTGAGCAACCCCCAAGAGACTTCAAAGAGGGCCCGAAAGGGCCCTCTTCTCGTTAACCAGGATCAGTGAGATCCGACTTTTAGGACCATTTCCCCAAAAACTCGGATCTCGTTGAATTACCACGGACCAGTTCTCGTTTCAATTTCCGGTCGTGAACCGACGGCCCTGTAGGGACCCCTCGATCAGAATCCGCGGGTCAGACGGCCTGGCTTGAGGTGGCTCCGTCCGAGGTCCAGACGCGCATGATGTCCCGCATCGAAAGCACCCCGACCAGCTCGCCATCACGGTAGACGGTGAGGTGGCGGATGCCCCGTTTCGACATCTCGGTGGCGGCCCGTTCAAGGCTCCATTCGGGCGAGGCGGTGATCACCTTCTCGCTCATGTGATCCCCGACCTTTTCCTGGTCCGGATCGAGACCTTCGCCGATCGCCCGCAAGACGTCGCGCTCGGTCAGGATCTGGGGGCCAGGCCACTCTTCGTGCTCGACGATCGCCGCGCCAACCGATCGGCTGGCCATCTTCTGCGCGGCTTCGCGCAGCGTGTGTTCCGGCCCTACACGAAGAACAACTTCCGACATCCCGACGCTAACTCGCATCCGAACCCTTTCAGAGTTTGTAACGATCGTTGCCATCTTATCTGATTGTGCGAGTTGTCTCTAATCGGACGAATCCGGCGTGCCGAGCACCGCGAGGCAGGGATGCCGTCCCGATATATAGAATGGCCGGGCTTCACCCCACCGCCATGAAGATGACCAAGTTTTCGACCAAGCTCCCCCTCCTGATCGCCTCCGTTGCCGTGCTCGGCGTGGTGATTGCCGGCTGTGGTTCCAGCTCTTCGAACTCGGATCCGGAGAAGCTCGGGTTCCAGGACCGTGGCCGCCAGCTCTTCAACGCGAACTGCGGAACCTGCCACGTCCTCGCCCAGGCGGCAAGTACCGGCAAGCAGGGCCCGAATCTCGACATTTCCTTCGCCGCTGCCCGGGCCGCGGGCATGGACAGCGACACGATCAAGGGCATCGTCCGTGCCCAGGTCATCCGTCCGCAGAAGGTCGACGGTGACTACCCCGGCGTGACCATGCCGGCGGACATCCTCGAAGGCAATGACCTCGAGGACGTCGCCCATTACGTCGCGGCCGTGGCCGGAGTCCCCGGCATCGAGCCGCCCGAGGCCCCGGGTGAAGGTCCGGGCGCCCAGATTTACGCGAACAACGGTTGCGGCAGCTGTCACACCCTGGCCGCCGCGCAGTCGGCGGGTACGCTCGGTCCGAACCTGGACGAAGTGATCCCGGGCATGACCAAGGAAAAGATCCACGAGGCGATCGTCGATCCGGGGGCCGAGATCGCACCGGGCTATCCCAACGCGATGCCCAGCTTCGAAGGCACGATCAGCCCGCAGCAGCTCAATCAGCTGGTCGAGTTCCTCGTTTCATCAGCTGCGGCTGATGCCAACAGCTGATTCCGGCCTCCTGAGCCGCATCCGCCGCTTTTCGATTTCGCCTGAGCTCTATCAGGTCATTACCCTGATCGCGCTGGTCACCCTGGTCGGCATCGTGTTCACCGGAGCCGGGGTGCGCCTCACCGCTTCCGGTCTCGGCTGCCCGGACTGGCCCAAGTGCCACGGGCAGTATGTGGCTCCCGCCCAGATCAACGCCTGGATCGAGTACGGCAACCGCCTGATCACCGGCGTGGTATCGATCGCGGTGATCGCGGCCTGTCTGCTCGCCTTCTTCCGTCGTCCTTACCGGAAGCACCTGGCCTGGATCGGGATCCTGCTTCCGCTCGGGGTGATCGGACAGGCGGTCCTGGGGGCCTTCGTCGTCTATTACCACCTGCCGCCGGAGCTGGTGATTTTCCACTTCATCATTTCGATGATCCTGATCGACGCGGCCTTCGCGCTCTTCTGGTGTTCGAGGTACGAGCCCGGCGAGCGGCGATATTCGAGCGACTGGAAAAGCACCTGGGCGGTCCGGGCGCTGATCCCGATCGGTCAGTTGACTATCTTCCTCGGCACGATCACGACCGCTTCCGGCCCCCACCCCGGCGACCACGACAAGGAACTGGTCCGCCGTTTTGATTTCAAAGGCGCCGACACGCTCGAATGGATCGCCCAGCGGCACGCCGCGATGGCCGTGATCTTCGCGCTTTCGGTCCTTGCCGTGATCTTCTTCGTGCGACGTCGGGGGGGCGACAACCGGGCGCAGAAGCCTCTTCTGGTCGTGTTGGGCCTGATCGGATTTCAGATCGCGCTCGGCATCACCCAGTGGCAGCTCCATCTGCCGGCTTCGCTGGTCTGGCTCCATGTCGCGACCGCCACCGTGCTCTGGGTGGGCGTGTTGTGGGCGGTTGCCAAGGCAGGCCAGATCACCCCCGGCACCACCGGCGCGCTCCGGCGGCATCCGGAGAGCGCTGCCACCGTCCCGGCTTCGCCAGCCTCCTAGCTTCGCACGCAGCTCTCGTTTCGGATGCCTTTGCGGGGGTATCCCGAAGGCATGGAGCCAACCCTGATCCTCGCCCATGCCGGCCACTGGATTCTGGAAGCGACGATGTTCGCCCCGGCGATCGTGCTGGTCTTGTTCGTGACGGTCAGGAGCATTCTGCAGCGAAGAAACGAACCCCGAATCAACGAGGAGATCACATGACGGAAAACAAGACTCCCGCCCAGATCTACGCCCTGAGCTTCGGCATCGTGTTGCTGGCGGTGGGCATACTCGGCTTCTTCGCCAACGCCTCTTTCGGGGCGGGCTCGAACGTCGAAGGCGATCCCCTGATCGGCTTCGAGGTCAACGGCTGGCACAACCTGGTCCACATCGCCTCAGGCCTCCTCGGCCTGGCGCTCTGGTCCCGGCCGGCAAGCGCCCGCCTGTATGCGATCGGGTTCGGAAGCGTCTATCTGATCGTCACGATCTGGGGGTTCATCTCCGGTGACCACGTCCTCTGGCTGATCCCGGTTAACACGGCTGACAACTTCCTGCACCTGGTGATCGCCGCGACCGGCCTGCTGGCAGGTTTCGCCTCTTCCTCCGAGGTCGCCGCCCGGAACCGACCGGCGAGAACCACCTGAGAATCGTTTCGTTCTGATCAGACGGGCCCCGTTCAGGCGGGGCCCGTCAGCTCGCGGTCAGCTCTGCGGCCGCCTCGGCCAGAGCCGCGGTGTGCGCGTCGACGTCCGCGGGATCGGTTTCCGGGCACATCAACGCCATCATGTGGAACGGCGTCATCAGGATGCCGCGGTTCAGCATGTAGAGGTGAAGCAGAGCATCGAGTTCGACGTCGAAAGCATCTGATGCTTCCTGGCCCGACCTGGGTCGCTCGGCCCCGAGCATGTACTCGGCCCGACACCCGAGCCGGGTGACGGTCCAGGCAAGCCCGGCCTCGTCGATCACCGACTGGACCCCCTGCTCGAAGCGCTCCCCCATCTCGATCATGTGGGCGAAGGCATCGTCGGTGAGCACCTCTTCGAGCGTCGCGCGAGCGGCGGCCATCGAAAGCGCATTGCCAGCCAGGGTCCCGCCCACTCCACCCACATCCGCCGCTTCCCAGACCGTCTTCTCGAGAACCCGTTCGGCCATCTCGTCGGTCATCCCGTAGGCGCCGGTCGGGATGCCGCCGGCGATTGGCTTGCCGATCGTGATCAGGTCGGGTTCGAGGCCGTGGGCGACCGTGTAGCCACCGGGACCGCAACAGAAAGTGTGGGTCTCATCGATAATCAACAGCGTCCCCTGCTCCCGGGTCAGACGCCGCAGCGCGTCCAGGAATCCGGGTTCGGGCAGGACGATCCCGATGTTCGTCAGGGCCGGCTCTGCCAGTACGCAGGCGACGTCACCATGCGCGAGCTGACGCTCGAGTCCCTCGAGATCGTTGAACTCGACCACCCGGGTCGTCTCGGCGATCGGCACTGGCGGGCCGATGTTGCCGACCCTGAACGAAGGCTCGCCGTCAACCAGCCGGGCCACCGTCTCGTCAACCGAGCCGTGATAGCAATGGTTGAAGACCAGCACCTTGTCGCGACCGGTGACTTCGCGACAAAGTCGGATCGAGAACCGGTTCGCGTCACTGGCCGACAGTGAAAACTGCCAGTGGGCGAGTCCAAAGCGCCGCGTCATCTCGCGGCCGAGGGGCAGGGCATCGGGGCTGGGCAGCATCGTGGTGATCCCCCGGGCCAGGCGGCGGGGCGCCGCGGCGACGGTGGGTTCCGGTGAGTGACCGGTCATGGCGCCGGTATCGCCGAGGCAGAAATCGATCATCAGGTTGCCGTCGACGTCGGTGAGGCGGTTGCCGTTCGCTTCCTCGAAGAAGACCGGGTGCGAACCCGGCCAGCGCGTCATCCAGTTCATCGGCACACCCGAAAGCAGGGCCTCGTCGGCCTGCTCGTGGATCTCGCGAGACCGGGGATGGGCCGCTTCGAAAGTGGCGAGTTCGCGATTCATCAGGTCCGAGACGCGATCCGGTGAAACTGGCTGAAAAGCCGATGAGCTGGGCATTTGAAGCGGTTTCCTCTCTCCGTTTTTCGGGGGCTCACTTGACAGATTACCCGCATTCTGTTGTTTTGTGGAATGATCCAACAAAGTCAAGAGAAGAAGTGAATTCAAGGAGAAGCCCGTAAATGACTCTCGTCTCACCCGTAATCACCGGCATCGCAGCCCGCGAAGTACTCGACTGCCGTGGCCTCCCCACGCTCCAGGTTGACCTCGAACTCGACGGCGTGATCTCGGCGACCGCCGACGTGCCCTCGGGCCGCTCGACCGGTGTCAACGAGGCCTACGAGCTCCGCGACGGCGGAACCCGCTTCGGTGGCTTCGGCATGCTCGAGGCCGCCGGGAACGTGACCGGCGAGATCGCCGATGCCCTGGTCGGACAGCCGCTGATCGACCAGCGCACGCTCGACCGGACCCTGATCGATCTTGACGGGACCGAGAACAAGGGCCGGCTCGGAGCCAACGCAATTCTCGGCGTCTCGCTGGCTGCGGCCCGCGCCCAGGCCGATGTCCACGGCCTGCCGCTCTATCGCTCGATCAGCTCGAACTCCCACACCCTTCCGGTACCGCTGGTCAACCTGATCAACGGCGGCAAGCATGCCTCAAACGACCTCGACTTCCAGGAGTTCATCGTGATCCCGGTCGGAGCCGAGTCGATCCTGGAGGCGCTCCAGATCTCGACCGAGGTCAACCTTGCCCTGGCTGAGATCCTGCTTGAACGCTACGGCAAGCCCGCTCTGAACACTGGTGACGAAGGTGGGTACGCGCCGGCGATCAGCGACCCGCGCGAGGCTCTCGCCCTCCTCCACGAGGCGGTCGAGGCGGCCGGTCACACGGGCCGTTTCCGGTACGGACTCGACTGCGCCGCCAGCCATTACTACGACAAGGCCACCGGCACCTACCTGGTGGCCGGCGAAAAGCGCGACCGGGAGGGCATGATCGCCCTCTACAAGGAGTTGATCGCCGACTTCGACGTGGTGACGATCGAGGATCCGCTGGACGAGGAGGACTTCGAGGGCTTCGCCCAGGTGACCGAGCAGTCGGGGGTCCAGATCGTTGGCGACGACCTGTTCACCACCAATCCGGCCCGGCTCGCCCGCGGCCTCGAGCAAGGCTCGGCCAACTCGCTGCTCTGGAAGTTCAACCAGATCGGCACCCTCTCCGAAGCACTGGACGCGGCCGAGATGGCCCACAAGGCCGGCTACTCGGTGGTCGTCTCCGAGCGTTCCGGGGAGACCGAGGACCCGATCATCGCCGACCTCGCGGTTGCCCTGGGCGCGGGACAGATCAAGACCGGTGCCCCGGTTCGCGGCGAACGCACCGCGAAGTACAACCGGCTGATTCGGATCAGCGAAGAGCTGGGCGAGAACGCGACCTACCCGGGGGACGTATTCGGCTCCTAACCCCGTTTCCGGGCAACCGGGCGATTCTCCCGCAGAATTGCTCGATTGTGGAATAATTCGACACATGACCGAGAATCTGCCTGACATCGGAGTTCGTGTATCCCCCGTTTCGACCGTGGAAGCTGCGGCCAATGCGCTGCGCGAGCTGATCCTCGACGGCAAGCTCGAGCCGGGCGCCAGGCTGCGCGAGCACGATTTCGCCGAACGGCTCGGCATCGCCCGGCACTCGTTCCGGGCGGCCACGCAGATCCTGATCGGTGAGGGGCTGCTCAAGCGGGAGCCGCATCGCGGGGTCGAGGTCGCGGTTCTGGCGGCCGACGACGTTGCCGACATCTTCAAGTTGCGGGATGCGCTGGAGATCGAGGCGGTCCGCATCGTGACCCAGGCCAAGGTCGTTCCTGCCGAAGCGCAGCGGGCGGTCGGCGAGATGTCGGCACTTTCGGATCAGGCTCCCTGGCGCGAAGTCGTCTGGCCGGACCAGCGCTTTCACCGGGCGCTCATCGATGCGACCAACAGCCCCCGTCTGATCCGGGCATACCAGGGCCTGCAGTCCGAGATCGTGCTCTGTCTGGCCCAACTTCGTCCGGTGTACGACGCGCCGGCCGAGGTCGCGGCCGAACATGAGGAACTGCTCCGGCCAATCGTGGCCGGTGACGTCGAACTGGCCGAAAAGCTCTTCCGCGCCCACCTGGACGAGGCCGCCGAGAACCTGATCGGACTCCACCAGGAACGCAGCCGGGAAGCGGGTTCAGGCGCCTGATGGGTTCTCGGGCCGTGCCGAACACGAGGGCTTCGATCCGTAACCTGGATCAGCTCTGTTCGCGCGGCCTGACCGACCTCAGGCGGGATGCCCTGGCGATCGCCCAGACCGGCCTGGCCGCCTGTGACGGAGCCAGCGCCGCCAGGGAGGCGGTCCGCCTCTCGCCCGGCGGGGTGACTATCGACGGTATCCACCACGAACTGACCGAAGGCCAGCGGCTCTTCGTGCTCGGAGCCGGCAAGGCGACATTGCCGATCGCCGAGGCCCTCGAGGACGTACTTGGCGGCCGGATCGACGGCGGGGTCGTGATCCTGCGCCGGGGCGAGGTCGCCGAGCTCCAGCACATCACCTCCTACATCGCGGACCATCCCCTGCCGACCAGGGAATCGGTCGAAGGGGCACTGCGCCTGGAGGAACTGGCCGACGAAGCCCGCGAAGGCGACCTGGTGATCGCCTGCTTCACCGGAGGCAGCTCCGCGCTCGCCTCCCTGCCCCCCGACGGCGTCACCTTCGAGGACAAGCGCCGCCTGCATGAGCTGCTGCTCGGATCCGGCATGCCGATCTCCGAGGTGAACACGGTCCGCAAGCACGTTTCGACCGTCAAGGGCGGACGTCTCGCCGCCGACATCGCGCCGGCACGGATCGTCAACCTGACCATTTCCGACGTCGCGGGAGACGTCCATGACCTGGTTACCGACCCCTCGGTCCAGGACACCTCGTCGGTCGGTGATGCGATCGCCGTGCTCAAGGACTACGGGATCTGGAACGAGGTACCCGCCTCGATCGTCAGGCATCTCAAGTCTCCGGCCGCCGAGTCGCCCGACCTGTCGGGAATCGAGATCCACACCTCGATGCTGGTCACCGGGATCGGGGTCTGCGAAGCGATGGTCCAGGAATCCCGCAACCGCGGTTACAAACCGGTCGTCCTGACCACCACGCTCGAAGGCGAAGCCCGGGAGATGGGCCGCTTCATCGCCGACATGGCCCGCTCCAGCAGCGTCGCCGGTTATCCCTTCGAACCGGGCACCGTGATCCTCGGCTGCGGCGGCGAGAACGCCGTGACGATCGCCGGCAAGGGCTCTTTCGGGGACGGCGGGCCGGGTCAGGAAGCGGCCCTGGCCGCCGCTTCGATTCTCGACGGTCGCCCCGTCGCGTCGATCTTCAGGGCCACCGCCGGTCCCGCCGGCGCAACCGACGCCGCCGGCGGGATCTGCGATGGCCGCACGGCTTCGCGGGCCGCCGAGATCGGCCTCGATCTGCGGGGGGCCCTCCTCTCCCA
>JAEYSQ010000046.1 GCA_023434465.1 Actinomycetes bacterium | reverse complement strand
CGGCTTCCAGGACCGGGCCCACCGGGTCAGTTCATTGCTGGCCGACGATCGCACCAGCTTCCTGATCATCTGCGGTCCGCAGGGCGAGCCGATCGAAGAAGCGGTCTATTTCCACTCGAAACTGGTCGAGAACGAGATGCACTTCGGCGGCGTCGTGGTCAACCGGGTTCGCTACCGGCTTGGCTCCAGAAAGGTCAAGGTCGGCGATCTGACCAAGCGGATCGCAAACGAGCTGGATGACGAGGACCTGGCTGAACGCCTGGCCCGGAACCTCTCCGAGTACGACGTGCTCGCGGTTCGCGACCAGAAGAACATCGAGACCCTTGCCGGAGCCCTGAACGGCGAACCTGTGATCCGGATCCCCTACCTCGACACCGACGTCCACGACATAGCCGGGCTCTGTCAGATCAACCGGTACCTCTTCGTCGACGAGGACAAGCGCGTCGAACGGGCTGTCTCCTAGCTATTTGCTCTTGAAGCGCATTTCCGAGACCGACCACTCGGTGGTCTCGGGTTCCGGAAAGAAGCTGCGGTTCGGGGCAGGATGAGGGCTGCGGCGGGCGTCGTCGAGTCCGTCCAGCGCATGCGAGGGCCATTCCATGGTCGAGCCGGAGCTCGGAGCCTGCGAGAGCCAGTCCTCGCGCAGGGTCGAGCCGATCTCGGTCGAAGCGGTGACCGAGATCTCGCCGTCCTGAGGCATCGGCTCGAGCAAACGGGTCAAGCCGCTTTCGTCGTTGCCATTTGCGGCCGGCTCGATGCCCAGCGCGCGTTCGATCTCGGGCATCGGCTGAAGGGGAGCCTCGGGGACCGGCTCGGGCTGAAATTCGGGCACGATTCCGAACAGCGGATCTTCAGCGGAATCGACGGCGGTGCCACCGACCACGCGGGGCTTGAAGATGTGAATGTCGGTGCCTTCCTCGGCAACCGGTTCTGCGATCAGGTCCTCTTCCGGTTCCTCCACCGTGTCCCATTCGGCCGACGAGCCGAAGGCGCTGACGCTGCCCTCTCCGGCGGTCAGGCCGGTCGTGAGCAGGGTTTCCTCGGCCGCGACGTTCAGGTTCGCGCCGTAATGTCCGAGCACCGCTTCTCGCAGTATGTGCCGGGTCGAATCCTCGACCCAGGCCGCGATGTAGGTCGCTGACTCGCCACCGATTGAAGTCAGGTCGTCACCGTTGACCAGGGTCTGTTCGAGGTCGAGCGCGAGTTCGATCCGCTCGCGGGAGCGCAAGTCGTCGGCGTTACCGGTGATCAGAGCCGCGGCCCGAGCGGCCAGTGGGGCGTCGATCACACCTTCGCCCCCGAGCGAGGATCGAATCGCCAACAGATGGTCGCTTAGGGCGTCAACCGGGTTGTCTCTCTCACAGCCGTACTGAAAGCGCTTCTGTGCGAACTCCATGCGATCAGCGGCCGGTGACTCCTTGGCGAGACCGGCGATCAGTTCGTTCAGCCCTTCGACCTCGGATTCGATCAGGAAGTAGCTGCCCGCCCGAGGCGGTGACACGGCGGTCTCGATCCGCCGCCAGGAGTCCTCGCCCACCGGTGCGAACGCGAAAGGTCCAAGCCCGACCGAGCCTTCCTTGTAGAGCCGGAGCGCCCGGACCAGGCTGTTGAGGCGAGCGATCGCCTGAGCGGGGCCGCTCTCGGAGCTATCCATGCCGGTAATGGCGAAATACGCGGTTTGCCAGGCACTGCGGCCGGTGCCTTCACTCGAAGTCGCTTCGACCGGGGCGTCGATCGAGTCGGCCTGTGCGATTCGCACGCCGCCCTCGAGGGTGACTTCGGTCGGGGTCATCTCGAAGCCGACCAGGGGCACCATGATCACGTCCGCCTCGCGGATGTCGCGGGCCTGGACTTCGAGGCCGGCCAGAGCCTGCTCGACCCGGCTGATGTCGAGCGAAAATTCGGTGGTGCCCTCCCAGAGGGAGGTGATGAAGACGGCGATCATCTCCTCCGCCCTGCGGGTCGGCTCGGAGGGAACCGGCAGCCCCCTGGCCTCGAGATATGGCGCCGCAACATCGGACGAGGCGATCGCGCCGCGGGCTGGCCCGTAGGAAGGCAGTGACTTCAATTCTTCGAGGTGGGCGCTGATGTACCGGGACGTGAGCGGCACGTAGCGGTAAAAGTGAGAGCTGTCCCCGTTGTTCTCGGCGACGTCGAAGGGGATCTCGTCACCAGTGGCCACCAGCGAGGTGAACCGGGTAGACGCCTCGGCTGCCAGCCGCTTCAGAGCCTCATCAAGTACGGGATCGTGCATGTCTCCGGAGTTCCCCCCCAGCGAGGGGCATCCTCCGAATGCACGATTACCTGCAACTGGCGGAAACGCCGAAACGGAGCCGCGTTCAGGCCGGAGCGGGCTCCGAGGTATCGAGCCAGCGGATTCCGTACTGGCGCATATCGTCGATCAGGGGGACCAGGTCCCTGCCCTTGTCGGTTAGCGCGTAGGTCACACGCGGTGGAACCTCGGGGAAAGTCTGGCGTTCGACGATTCCGGCTTCTTCGAGGGTGCGGAGCCGAAGCGAGAGGGTCCGGGGACTGATGCCTTCAAGCGAGCGTTCAAGTTCGCAGAAACGGCGGCTCTCGTCGGCCAGGTCGCGGATCACGAGGAGGGTCCACTTGCCGGAGATCACGTCCGCGGTGCGACACACGGGGCATTGATCGTTGTCAATAGCGCTCATCAAAACTCACTTCAACAAGTATAGGCACATAGCTTTACTTACTGAAGCGCATTGCCACCCAGCGCAACGACTGTTCCGGCACCGAGAGCAAAAAACGGGGCCAACGGCAGTGCGGTCTGTGAAGGCCTCCGGCGCTGGCCCAGTGAAATCAGCACTCCGGTGAGCCCGGCCAGGCCGAGCCCGAGGGCCAGGGCCGCCCAGACCGTCTGGCCCAGATAGAGGCCAATCACCCCGGCCAGCTTTACGTCTCCCATGCCCATGCCTTCGGGCCGGATCAGATTGGCGAGCAGAAAGGGTGCGGCGGCCAGCAGTCCGAACAGCAGGGCCGGCCCGGCACGTCCGTCAGCCAGGGCCAGGCCGAACCCGGCCACGGCCGCAATGGCCACCAGCCAGTTCGGGATCTCACGGCTGCGAAGATCGGTCACCGACGCGATCAAGAGGGTGACCAGGAGGAGCGGAATAGCCATATCCCGACCCTGACCGAAAAAACCTCACACGTGGCTCTACAGGTGCAACAACAGTGCAACAGAAAGGCCGGTCAAGAACGACCGGCCTTTCCGAGCCTCGTTCAGATCAGAAGGATCAAGTGGCTTCTCGGAGCTTCTGGGCCTCGTTGAGGCTCTGGAGCTTCTTCAGCGACTGATTCTCGATCTGGCGGATCCGTTCGCGGGTCACGTTGAAGGTTCGACCGACCTCGTCGAGCGTGCGGGGATGCTCGCCACCGAGTCCGTAGCGGAGCTCGAGCACGCGGCGTTCGCGGTACGAGAGGTTCTCCAGCGATTCCTTCAGCGCTTCCTTGGTCAGCAGGTCAGCGGCCCGGTCGAAAGGCGACTCGGCCTTCTCGTCGGCGATGAACTGGCCGAACTCGGACTCTTCCTCGTCACCGACCGGCTTCTCAAGCGAGACCGGCGACTGCGCGGAACGCTTGATCGAGTCGACTTCCTCGGGGTCGATGCCGGTTACTTCGGCGATCTCTTCCGGGGTGGGCTCACGGCCCAGCTCGGTGACCAGCTTGCGCTCGGCACGACCGATCTTGTTCAGCTTCTCGACCACGTGAACCGGGATGCGGATGGTCCGGGCCTTGTCGGCCAGGGCACGGGCGATCGCCTGGCGGATCCACCAGGTCGCGTAGGTCGAGAACTTGAATCCCTTGCGGTAATCGAACTTCTCGGCCGCGCGGACCAGGCCGAGGGTGCCTTCCTGAATCAGGTCGAGGAAGGGCAGGCCCTGGTTGCGGTAGTTCTTGGCGATCGAGACGACCAGCCGGAGGTTCGACTCGACCATCTTCTGTTTGGCGTCGAGGTCGCCGCGTTCGATCCGCTTGGCGAGATCGACTTCTTCCTGGGCGGTCAGCAGGCGAACCTTGCCGATGTCCTTGAGGAAGAGCTGCAGCGAGTCGGTGGTCATGTCCGGCTTGAGGTCGAGTGCCTCCTTCTTGCGGCGGCGGCCTCGACGGCCGTCGGAGCGCTCGTTCTCGGCCGAGGCCTTCTGGGCCGGGTCCACGTCTTCGACCAGCTCGATTCCCTGTTTCTCGATGTGGCCGTAGAGATCTTCGACGTCCGATTCATCGAGGTCAACTTCGGCCACAGCCGTGGCGACATCACCGAAAGTGAGGACGCCGAGCTGCTGACCCCGGTTGACGAGGGTCTTTACTTCTTCTAGTTCCTGGAGTTCGGCTACAAGCATCATGTCCCTATCTGGTATTCCCTGTGGCGGCAGTCAGTAATCCGTCGACCCGCAATATGAGGGGTCGGGTGACGGATGAAATTCTTCTGGATCACTCGTCAAGATCCACATTCGCTCGGGGTTTGCGGAGCAGGAATTGCCGCCGCCATCTCTAAGTGGTCAAACGAGTGACCGGATAATAGCCACTTCACTAAGTAAAGTCAAGGGCCGCTATCTGTGGGTACTCCATACTTAGAGGAACGCAGGAACGACCCATGAGTTGCACCGACTGTGACGAAAATCATCCAGAGCATCCCAACGATGCTCCGCTTCCCCTTTCCGAACAATGGAAGCACCTCCACTGGCTCCAGGCTTTCTGGACCAGGGCGTGGCGGGAAAACATCACCGGACTTTCCGGAATGGTCGCCTACAACCTCATGCTGGCGATCTTTCCGTTCGCCTTTCTCGTGCTCTTCATCTTTTCCCAGGTCCTCCAGATCGAAGGAGTGGAGGCCGGCATCATCGAGGACCTGCAGCGCCTATTCCCGGACGCCGGCGCCGGCACCCTGAACGACGTCACCTCGGCGATCCGCAACAACTCCGCGACCCTCGGTATTGCGGCGGCGATTGGATCGCTCTGGATCGGTGCTTCCTTCTGGGGTTCGATGGACACCGCCTTCTGCCGGATCTATCACGTCGAATGCCGTGGCTGGTGGGAGCAGAAGCGCTTCTCCCTGGTGATGCTCCTGGTCGTCACGGTCTTCCTGCTCGGCAGCGTCCTCCTCCCCGCTCTCGAGGGCGCCCTGATCCGGCAGACCGACAACCTGCCGTTCGGCCTGAACGAGATCCAGAACCTCGACAACGCGGTCGTCTGGGCGGTGACCATCGCCCTCAACTTCACGGTCGCGGCAGTGATCTACTGGGCCGTGCCCAAGGGCCACATGCGCTGGCGGGCAGTCTGGCCCGGAGCCCTGTTCACGACCCTGGTCGCCTCCCTGGCCAACATCCTCTTTCCGGTTTACCTCAACAACGTCTCCACCCTCAACCGCTTCGGTTCGACCATCGGATTCATCCTGATCGCCCTCTTCTGGTTCTACCTGGTCGCCCTGACCATGCTGGCCGGCGCGGTGATCAACTCGCTGCGCCATGAGTACCACGACACCGGGAGGCTGCCCTACGGGATCCTCAGCCGGGCCCAGCTCCTGGCCCGGGTCCAGGAGGAAGAAGAAAAGGCCGTCCAGCAGACCATGGCGGAGCCCTACCGTTCGCTGGTGCTCGGCGAGCCGTGGCCCGAGGAGGAGCCGGCCAGCCGCTCCGGTCCGGACCAAGACGGTGAGGCGGAGACCAAGGTAATTCCGCTCCGCCGCCGCAAGAATCGCTAGGAGATGGGCGTCCGGATCGAGTTGATGCCTGATCCCTCGCTTCATGGGCTGGCTGCCACCGGCGGCGTCACCTGCGAGCAGGAAGCTCTGATCACCGTCGACCAGGCCACCTTCGAGGCGATCTGGACGCCCTCGACCCTCGAGTTGCTGGCCCGTTCCTACTGGGACTACATCCGGCGTCGCACCCTGGGTGCGATCCGGGTAACCCACCAGGGCGAGGGGCCGGTGGTCGCCCTCTTCGGGCGGATCCCGCTGCTCCGCTTCCAACCCCCCGTTTTCTCTACCGCCGACCGCGAAGCTTCGGTCCAGTGGCCGATCGAGAAGGGAATGCTGGTCTCGCGAGAAGGGCGCGGACAGGGCTACTTGCGGATCGCAGCCAGCCGGGAAGGCGGCAGCCGCGAAGGGGATCCCCGGCTCCGGGTCTCATCTACCGTCTCGAACTTTTACCCGTGGATCCGGGGCGCGGGCTGGTTTTCCCGGACCGGAACCTGGATCTATTCCCAGACCCAGCTGCGGATCCACATCGCTGTGACCAGAGGCTTTCTGCGCTCGCTGGACGGGATTCCGGAAGAAGTGCTCCAACGTGGAGCCGAACCTCAGGTCTGAGATTCGAGCTCCCGGACAGCCAGGCGCATCGCCTCCGGCAATCCGATCGGGTCCAGATCGAGGAGCTTCATCCCGGAAGGGTCGCGGACCACGGTTTCAGTCGAGAGCCCCTCGACCAGCGGCCTCGCCACGCCGGTATCGACCGGGGTGACCAGGCCAATCCAGAGTGACGAGAGTTTCGGGGTCAAGAACGGCACTCCGATCCGAAGCGGCGGTCTGCGCCCCATCGCCTTTGCCATCTCGTCCATCATGCCGCCGTAGGTCGTGACGTCCGGCCCACCGATCTCAATCTCACGGGAGCCTTCGAGGTCCCTGACCTGGGCGAGCGATTCGATCACGTCGCCGATCGCGATCGGCTGGGTGCGGATCGAGGTCCAGCGGGGGGTGACCATGGCCGGCAGCCGGCGGACCAGCCAGTAGACGGTCTGGAACGACTCGCTGCCCGAGCCGACCACCACGGCCGCCCGCAGGTAGGTCAGGTCGACCCCGGTCGAGCCGAGCGCCTCGGCGGTGGCGTGCCGGGACTGGAGGTGACGCGAGCCGCCCTCGCCGAGACCGCCCAGGTAGACGATCCGCTCGACCCCGACCTCGGCCGCCGCCTCGGCAAAGTTGGTCGCCGCCCGGAGGTCGGTCTCGGCGAAATCGCTGGTCGAACCGCGGCCCATCGAATGGACCAGGTAGTAAGCGACCCGAACCCCGGCCATCGCCCAGCGCAGAGACTCCGGCTCGAGCACGTCACCGGCCACCACTTCGCAGCCCGCGTCCTCAAGGTCCCGGGCCTTGTCGGGGTTGCGGGCCAGACAGCGAACCGGGGCATCTGCCTCGGCCAGGCGCGCCGCCAGCAGGCGACCGATGTAGCCCGTCGAACCGGCTACCAGAGCCAGATCAGCCGTAACGGCCACCCGTCACTTCGCGAAGCTTCGCCCGGTCGTGACGGGCGCCCACCTTGCGCACCGTACCCGAGCGGGAACGCATGATCAGTGACTCGGTTGTCGCGTAACCCTTGTGCCGCCGGACTCCGTCGAGCAGGTCACCGTCGGTGACTCCGGTCGCTGCGAAGAAGACGTCGTTGCCGGAAACCAGATCGTTTGAGGTGAGGACCCGGTCGAGGTCATAGCCGGCGTCGATCGCCGCCTGGCGTTCCTCTTCGTTGCGGGGCCAAAGCTTGCCGATGATCTCACCGCCGAGGCACTTGATCGCGGCCGCGGCGAGCACGCCTTCCGGGGTGCCACCGATGCCCCAGAGCAGATCGATACCGGTGTCCTCCGAGACAGCCAGCAAGGCTGCCTGGACGTCGCCGTCCGTGATGAAGCGGATCGTCGCTCCGGCTTCCCGGATCTCCTTGACGGTTTCCTCGTGCCGGGGCCGGTCGAGAATGGTCAGGGTGACTTCTTCCGGACCGCCTCCCTTGCGCTCGCCGATCTTGCGGATCAGTTCGCCGATCGGTTCGTCGAAGGTGAGCAGGTCCGCGAACTCGGAGGCGCAGGCCAGCTTCTCCATGTAGACGCAGGGCCCCGGATCGAACATCGTGCCCCGCTCGGCCAACGCGATCACCGCGAGGGCTCCGCCGAAGCCGCGGGCGGTCAAAGTCGTGCCCTCGAGCGGGTCGACCGCGATGTCGACAACGGGCGGACTGCCGTCCCCGATTTTTTCCCCGTTGTAGAGCATCGAGGCTTCGTCCTTTTCGCCTTCGCCGATCACCACGATGCCGTCCATCGGGACCGTGTCAAGCAGGATCCGCATCGCGTCGACCGCGGCGCCGTCGGCGGAAAGCTTGTCACCACGCCCGATCCAGCGTGAGGCGGCGAGGGCCGCCGATTCAGTTACGCGAACCAGCTCCAGAGCCAGGTTACGGTCGGGCTTAGATCCGGATCGTACGTCGTGCGAGATAACACCCATGGAGGGGAGGCTACTGCTCCGGGACAAAACGCGGCTCCCGGAAGTCGAGGCGTTCCCTGCAACATCGCCGGGATATGCTGCGGCTCATGCCGAGCAATCGATGGGGCTTGACCCTCCCCCTTCCCGGGGTCTCACTGGCCGACACCAAGGACTTCGT
>JAEYSQ010000129.1 GCA_023434465.1 Actinomycetes bacterium | reverse complement strand
TCACGTGGTCGAGAACGATGTCTGCCATGGGATTCCTTTCTGGGCGCTAGCCCTTGACGGCTCCGGAAGTCAGTCCCGCCACGATCCGGCGCTGGAAGAGCAGGACGAAGATGATGATCGGCACCGTGACGATGACCGCAGCGGCCGCGATCGATCCGGTCGGCTGGGTGAAGGTCGAGTCGCCGGTGAAGAAGGCGAGCGCTGCCGGCACGGTCCGGGAGGCGTCCGAGGAGGTCAGCGAGATCGCAAACAGGAAGTCGTTCCAGGCGAAGATGAAGACGAGGATCGCCGCCGTGAACATGCCCGGGGCGGCCAGCGGCACGATCACCTTGGTGAAAGCCTGGAACGGGGTCGCGCCGTCGACCTGGGCGGCCTTCTCCAGATCCCAGGGGATCTCCCGGAAGAAGGCGACAAGCGTGTAGATCGCCAGTGGCAGGGAGAAGGTGAGGTAGGGGATGATCAGGCCGATCCAGGTGTCATAGAGACCCAGCGCACGCCACATGTCGAACAGCGGGCCGACCGTGGAGATCGGCGGGAACATCGCAATCGCCAGGGCACCGGCGAGCATGAGCGTGCGACCGGGAAACTGGAGCCGGGCGATCGCGTAGGCGGCGAAGCTGGCCAGGATGATCGAAACAAAGGTGGTGATCAGGGCAATCCCGAGCGAGTTGATCAGCGGTTTGATGAACGGGCTCTCGGAAATGCCGCCCTTGAACAGGCTCTCGTAGTTCTCGAATGAGAACTCGGTCGGGATGAAGGACTGGTCGGTGATCGTCGCCGGGGTCTTGAAAGAGAGCGAGATGATCCAGAGCACCGGGATCAGGGCAAAGATCAGGACCAGCACCAGGGCGATCGTCCAAAGGGTTTTCTCCCGGCCGGTGTGCTCCATCACGCTTTCCCGCTTTCAGGTTGCCGGGCGCCGAGCCCCTTGACGAAGGCGACGGCGATGACCAGCACGCAGATGAAGATCAGCACGGAGACGGCCGACCCGAGACCGAGGTTGAGCCGGGATATCAGCTGCTGGTAGCCGAGGATCGAGACCGACTGGGTGTCCTGCGCCCCGTTGGTCATGATGAAGATCGTGTCGAAGATCCGGAACGCATCGAGGGTCCGGAAGAGGAGCGCAACCAGGATCGCCGGTTTCATCAGCGGCAGGGTGATCCGGACGAATCGCTGCCACGCGCTCGCCCCGTCGACCTTTGCCGCGTTGTAGAGGCCGTCATCGATCGTCGTGAGTCCGGCCAGGAGAAGCAGGGCCATGAAGGGCGTCGTCTTCCAGACCTCGGCCATGATGATCACCGCGAAGGCCGAGAACCGCTCACCGAACCAGTCCTTGTCCTCGGCGATGAAGGGCAGATGGTTGACGAAACCGGTGTCCGGGGCGAACGCGAACTGCCAGGAGAAAGCCGCGACCACGGTGACGATGCCGTAAGGGATCAGGACCGAGGTCCGGACCACGCCCCGCCCGAAGATCGCCCGGTGCATGACGAGGGCGATCGCCATGCCGAGACAGAGCTCGATCGAGACCGAGATCACCGAGAGGAAGACCGTGTTGAAAAGGTCGGTCCACCAGAGATCGGAGGTCAGGACGGCGACGTAGTTGTCAAAGCCGACGAAGCCGCCTTCCTCGGGGAATCGCAGGTCGACCTGTTGCAGGGACAGCACGATCGCGTAACCGATCGGGTAGGCGGTGACCGCCAGCATGGCGATCGCGGCCGGGGCGCAGAGCAGCCAGCCGAGCCGGCGTTCCGATTTCGACCGGTCCGAGATCGTTGTCTTCGCCTGGCTCACAGCAGGCCCTCCCGCTTGACGCCCTGTTCGACCTTGTCCTTGAGTTCGTCGTAGGAGGGTGCCGGGTCGTCCGGATCGATCTTGGTCGGGGGGTGGAGGGCAGACTGGATCGCCAGGCTGACGTCCTGATAGGCCGGGGTCACAGGCCTTGGTCCCGCGGTCCTGATCGATTCGCGGACCAGGTCAGCGAAGCCCGGGAACGCGTCCTTCACCACTTTGGTGTCATAGAGGCCGGAACGGGCCGGGGCGAGCCCGTCGAGTTCGGTAACCGTCTTCTGCTGGGCCGGGGCGGTCAGGCATTTGGCCGCTTCTACCGCGAGATCGGCTTTTTCGGAGTACGAGCTGATCCCGAGGTTGAAGCCGCCCAGTGGCGGCTTGCTCTTGCGGCCGGCCACGATTCCGGGATAGCGGGCGGCACCCATGTTCTTGGCTACATCCGGCGCGTTCTCGCTGGCGCTGCCGTAGGCGAAGGTGTAATTGACCATGAAGGCGGCACCGGCCTCGAAGCCCAGCCGGGAGGTGTCTTCGTCGGAGGTGGTCAGGTTCGGAGCGGCGGCCGACGAGTTGGCCATCAGGCCCATCGATGCCAGAGCCTTCTCGGAAGGCCCGCGAGCGAGGTCGACCGTGGTCGGGTCGGAAAGGACCTGGGTACCGGCCGACTCGATCATCGCGTTGGCCCAGACCGTGAAACCTTCGTAACGGTTGGCCTGGATCTGGATGGTGCCCCCGTTTGCCGGACCGAGTTTCTCGGCCATCCGGACCATCTCGTCCCAGGTCTCCGGGGCCTTGGGCACCAGGTCCTTGCGATACCAGAGCAGCTGGGTATTCGAGTTGAACGGGGCGCCGTAGAGGTCGCCTTCGAAGCTGGCGGTTTCGATCACCGGACCGAAGACGCCTCGTGTGACCTCCTTCGCGTCGCCACCTTCCCACTTGCGGATCCAACCGGCATTGGCGAACTCGGCGGTCCAGACCACGTCCATTCCGATCAGGTCGATCGAGGAATCCTCGGCGCCGAGGCGGCGGACAAGTTGCTCGCGCTGCTGCGAAGCATCGGTCGGCAGGAGTTCGAGCTCGATGTCGTATTTGCCGCCGGACTGCTTCGAGCAGGTTTCGGCGACCTTCTGGATCGATCCTCCGGGCTGGATCGCGATGAACCATTTGAGAGAGACCGGACCACCGTCGTCACCGCCGCAACCAGAGAAGATCCCGGCGCCGAGGACTGCGGCGCAGGCGATGGACGTGAGGCGTGCCCGTCTCCTTCCTCTCATGCCGACAGGATTACCCGCTGCGGCGATCAGTCAATCATTTGAATTTCCGGCGTGTCTTGCGGATGCAGGCGGCTCGCTTCTTCTGGTTCTTGAGTTTGCCGCACTTGATCAGCGCCGCCTTCTTGCGGGCCGACTTGATGCAGCGGCTCCGCTTGCGTTTGGTCTTGCCCTTCGTGCCGCGGAACTTCTTCTTGCACTTGGCGATCGCCCGCTTGAGATTGAAGGCTGGTTTCGGTTTTGCCGGATTGCCGATCGTCAGGGTGAAGGGCGACTCGTAATCCTCCTCAGCGGGACTGATCACGATCTTGTATTCCAAACCCCTGACCGGGGCGATCGCCAGCCTCCCGCCGTTCAGGTCACCACGACAGGAGTCGCTATCGAAGTCGATCTTGCGCAGCGCGTACATCCCCGTCTGTTCCGGCAGCGGGTCGGGAATGTCGTCGTAGACCGTGATCTGGTTCGGTTCGCCGCTGGAACAGGCCGAAAGGACCACCGGATCGTCGCTGGGAGCCGTCCACCGGTACCAGACGGATCCACCACTGCTTCCGTAGGCGCCATGGTCCGGTTCATTCTCTTCGCGAGTCGCGTCGACCGTCGTGCCCTGCCGGGACACCGACAGCCGGGATCCGAGATTGATCGCTGCATCGAAGGCATCGTTGGCGGGGAACTGGACCTGATGGATGTTGAACGAAAAAGGACCGTAGGACCCGTCAAAGGGACCCCCGGCCACCGCAATCCGGTACTTGGTCCCGGCCACCGCATCAAAGAAGCGGCTACAAGAGGCGTAGTCGAAGCTTTCACTCACCTCGGTCAGGGTCGCCAGTGTGGCACCCGTGTAGACGCTGGTGAAGAAGTTGATTTCCGGGTTGCAGGCCTTCACTCTCACCCGGCCGCTGACCCCGGCGGTCCAGCTGAACCAGACCGAACGGCTGGTCCCGCTCGGATAGTCACCGTGGTCGTTCGGCTCGCCCGCCTCCTCGGTCGCGAAATCGTTATTCCCCGTGGCGTTCACGGGCAGCGACGGTCCGACCGTCAAGGCGTTGGCGAAGTTGTCGTTGGGCGGTGGCGGCGCCGCTTTCAGTTCGAGCTGGAAAGTGAACTCACCCGGGTGGGGGCCACTGATCCCGATCCGGTAGGGGGTGCCGGCTGTTACGGGTAAGTCGACGTTGCAGTCGTTCGCGCTCAGTTCCGTGACCAGGACGAGGGTCGCGAGGGTGTTGCCCGTGTAGACGACCACCCTGTCGTTCAGCGGTCCGTCGACCTGGGTCTTTTCACAGAGGCTCAGCCGAACCCGCTGGGTCGAAGTCGGGGTGTATCTGAACCAGACCGAACGTGAGTTGTTCACACCACCGAACGTGGCCGGTTCCCCGGCCTCCCAGGTTGCGTCGACCGTGGTTCCGTTAGCCAGTACCGGGAGGGCGGGGCCGAGGGTCGTGGGCGTGGCGAAATTGTCGTTCGGCGCTGGAGTCAGCCGGCGCAGGGAAAGGTTGAAGTTGCCCTCGAACTCGTAGTAGTCGACCTGCAGGCTGTAGGTGGTCCCGGCGGTCCCGGGGAACCTGAGCGAGCAGCGCCCGTTCACTTCGGCGACGTTCACCAGCGTCGCCAGCGTCGCCCCGGAATGGACCGCCATGAGCGGTTCTTCGTACGCGGGGGCGCCCGTAAAGCCGTCGTTGCAGGTGTCGAGCACGTAGGTGGTCGAGACCGGGGCCGTGAACTTGTACCAGACCGATTTCTGGGTCGTGATGCCCTCGATCAAGGGCTCGCCGGCTTCTGCCGTGGCGCCGATGTTGTTTCCCGGCACGGTCGTCGGCAGGGTGGCACCGATCACCTGCGCGGAAGCGAAATCGTCGTTCGCAGGCGCTGCCGACGCGGTGGCGCTGCCCACCAGCAAGCCGATCACGGTGAGTGGAAGGAGGATGGCGCGGCGGAGTCCCAGGTTCATTTGAAACGCCTCCTCGCGCTCTTGACGCATTTGTTCCGCTTCTTCTTGTTCTTTAATTTCTTGCACTTGATCAGGGCGGCCTTCTTGCGGGCCGCCTTGATGCAGCGGCTTCGCTTGCGTTTGGCTTTCGCTTTCTTGCCCGGGAACTTCTTCTTGCATTTGGCGATCGCCTTCTTGAGGTTGAACGGGGCCTTCGTGGCCTTCGGTCCGATCGTTCTCAAGGTGAAGGGAGCTTCGATCTGGACTCTCACCGGGGTCACCGAGATCCTGTAGCTGGTGCCGCGAATGGGCGCGATGGCAAGTCGTCCGCCGACGCCCCCGTTTCGGCAGCCCTCGGCCGAGTCGTCGATCAGTTCTAGATCCTCAAAGGTAGATCCGGAGAAGAGAGCGATCCGGTTTGCGTACTCGCCGGGTGAGCAGACCTCGAAGATCACCGGCAGGTCAGAGGCGGCGGTCCAGCGGTACCAGACCGAACCGACCGGACTCGAGTAGCCGTCGGTTGTATGGGCCGGTTCACCTTCTTCCTGGAACGAGTCGACAGTGGTCCCGTTCGTCTTGAGCGGAAAGCCGGTTCCGAGGTTGCGGGCATTGGCGAACAGGTCGTTCGCCGGAATCGCCAGCCGGTGAACGTCGAGCTCGAACGGCCCGGCGGTGTCCGCGCTCGGCTGGGAGTCGACCGCGATGCTGTACTCGGTTCCGGCCACGACGTCAGCGGTGACGCTGCAATGGGGCGCGTAGGGCGGGACCTTGCTGACTTCAGCCAGCGTGGCGAGCGTGGCACCGGTGTAGATGCTGACCCGGAGTTCGCTTTGCAGGTCGGGGTTGCACGCCCTGACCCGTACCGTGCCGGACTGCGCCGGCGTCCAGCTGTACCAGAGCGAATGGAACGCGGAATTACCGATGCCACCGTGTTTGGGCTCCAGCGGTTCGGATGAGGCGAAGTCGTTGTTGCCCGGGATCTTGATCGGCAGGGCGGGCCCGACAACCTGGGCGTTCGCGAAGTTGTCGTTGGCGGGGGCCGGTGCGGGCTTCAGGCCGAGCGTGAACAGGAACTCGCCTTTGATGGTGCCGCTGACCGCGATCCGGTAGGTCGTCCCCGCCGCCACCAGGAAATCCATCGAGCACTGGTTGACGCCGACCTTTGCGACCTCGACCAGGGTCGCCAGGGTCGCCCCGGTGTATGCGATCACCGCTTTGTTGGTGGCGCCGTCGACCGAGGTAATGTCGCACACGCTTACCCGGATTCGCGCGTCGTCCGGCGCGGTCCAGGTGAACCAGACAGATCGGGACTGCGAGGCGCCACCCAGCGCCGCGGGCTCGCCGGCCTCCCAGCCGGAATCAACGGTGCTCGAGTTGATCGACGTGGGTAACGCCGACGCGAGGTTCGTGGCTCCCGCGAAGTTGTCGTTGGTCGGCGGGTTCAGGGTCCGTAACTTGAAGTTGAAGTTCCCTTCCTCGTGGTAGTGGACCTGGAAGTGGTAGACGGTCCCCAGGGTTGCCGCGAACCTGATCAGGCATGCTCCGGTCCCGACTGCCGAGGTCATCAGCGTGCCCAGCGTCGCTCCCGTACGTACCCCGACTGCCAGAAAGGCGAACGGAACTCCGGTGAAACCGTCCTCGCACATGTCGACGACCATGGTTCCGTTGACGGTCGAGGTCCAGCTCAGCCAGATCGACTTTTGGGCTTCGTTGCCGCCGATCTGGGGCTCACCCGCTTCGGCGGTGGCACCGATGTTGTTCGCCGCTACCGTGATCGGCAACGTGCCGCTGATCGTCTGTCGGGCGGCGAAATTGTCATTGGCAGGAGCGGCCGCGGCCTGACCGCTTCCGGCGAGCATCACTGCGGAGACAGCGATCGCAAGTAGTACGAGCAAACGAGAACTGAGTTTCAACTTTCCTGCCCTTCGGTTGGGCGGGGAATCCCCCGACGCAATATGCCTAACACATGGGTAGCGCCATGGCTAGAGGTTTGGGAGGAAACTCACACAGGAGTGTTCTCGGGTTTTGTCGAACTCATTTCCTTGGCCAGACTGACCGCGTCGTAGGCTCCGGTGTGGCGGACGCCATTGACGAAGAAAGTCGGGGTGCCGTGGGCACCACTGGCGTCGCCGGACGCCGCGTGGTTTTGAACCACCTTCGAGAACTTGCCGCTCTGCACGTCCTCGACGAACCGGTCGACGTCCATGCCGAGTTTGCCGGCGTACCCGATCAGGTCCTCGATGTCGAGGTCACCCTGGTGGTCGTAGAGCTCCACGTGCATCTCCCAGAACTTGTCCTGCGCGG
>JAEYSQ010000107.1 GCA_023434465.1 Actinomycetes bacterium | reverse complement strand
TGGCCAAGTCCCTGGGCATCAAGACGAAGCTGGACGGCTACCCGGCGGAGACCCTCGGCGGTCTGACGATCGGCGTTTCGCCGCTCGAGATGGCTGGCGCCTACTCGACCATTGCCAGCGGCGGCGTGCGTCACGATCCGACCGCGATCGAGCGGGTCGTATTCCCCAACGGTGACGTCGACCGGCACAGCAAGTCGAAGGGCACCCGGGTCCTCTCCGAGGCCGAGGCCTACGAGATCACCAAGATCCTCCACGGCAACATCACCGGCGGCACCGGGACCGGCGCCTACACCGGTTGTAGCGGTCAGGCGGGCAAGACCGGTACCACCGACAACCAGGTGGACGCCTGGTTCGTCGGCTATCAGCCGAATCTGACCGCAGCAGCCTGGATCGGATATCCGGAATCGAATGATCTCAGTACCGGCTCCGACGGTGGCGGCACCCCGGCCAGCATCTGGAACAGCTTCTTCAGTAACGCCGGCGTGCCCTGCGTGGACACCCCGGTCCCGGACGAGACAATGAGCTGGGGAGACTTCAGCGGCGGCTACACCGTCTCACCCGGCACCGAGAGCGATTACGGCCCCCAGACCGAGGGTGACGGCACCGGAACCGGCACCGATGAGGATGCCGAAACGGATACGGACACCGGCACGGTTGGCCCCGATGACGCCTACGCCCCGGGTGTCGGCCAGCAGCCGGCCGGGGTCGGAGGCGGCGCCGACACCGGCGGCGTCAGTCCCGGCTAAAGCCGGGCGGCTTCTTCTGCGGCCTCTTCGGCCAGTTCGATCTCGTCTTCGTCGCCTTCCTTGCGGGTCAGGGCGGTGACCGCGCCGACGTAGATCAGCTCGACCACGGTCTGGGTCGCCCGGACCGCGATCGCGATCACCGCGCCGACCCCGAAGCTGTCAGAAGGCAATGCCACCTTGACCGCCCAGGCGAAGGCCGCGTCGCGCACCCCGAGCCCGGCCGGTGTGACCGCCGAGATCACCGCCGCGAGGAAGCCGATCATCTGGGATGCGGCAACGATCACGAGGTCGTCCAGGTTGAGGTGATGTACCGCCCGCGCGGCGAAGAAGACGCCAATCCCCATGATCGCCCAGACGACCACGTAGGAGAGATAGATGCTGACCACGCCGCGGAAGGGCATCAGCTGCGGCAGTGACTCGCGGCCGAGCGCGTGAAGCAGCCGCTTCGAGACCGGGCCGAAGATTCGCGGGTGGAGCAGCAGCACCATCGCCGGCAGAACCAGCAGCGGCAGCCAGCGGGCCGGCTGGCTCTGGAGGTCGGGGTGGTCGATCAGAAACCAGGTCGCGATGGTCAGGGCGCCGGCGATCGAGACCGCCTGTTCGTAAACGATCCCGGCGGTGGTCACGCGGCGCTGGACCCCGGCTTTCTCGGCCATCAGGATCCGGGCGAGCAGGAAGAGCACCGTGCCGGGGATGTAGCGGACCAGCAACGGCTGGGCCCAGATCTTCTGTGCTTCCATGGCTGGCACCGGGCTGCCGAGGAACCTGAGGATCAAGCCCCAGACCGCGGCTCCGGCCACGTAATAGAGCATCATCATCGCGATCGCCGGAATCAGCCAGGTGAAGTCGAACTCGACGCCCTTTTCCTTGAGCTCCGACCATTGCGAGACCACGGTGAAGACGAGGAAGCCGAAGATCAGGAAGGCGATCGTGCCTTGCAGGATTATCTTGGTCGACTTCTTCTTCGGGCCGGTCTTGCCGACGGTTGCGGCGAGATGCCCGAGCCGGTGGAGCAGGCTCGGCTTGTCGGGTTCCTCCCTCATCTGAGGGGCAATAGTGTCAGAGCCATGGACCTGAGCGAGTTCGAGCTGATCGGGAGGATCTCCGGGAAGGTCGCCTCTGCGGACCGGTTTGAAATCGGCATCGGCGATGACGCGGCAGTGATCCGGACCCAGGACCGAATCGTCACCTCGGTCGACACCGCGGTCGAAGGAGTTCATTTCGGAGCGGACCGGCCGGCCGCGGAAAGCGCCCGCAAAGCGCTCGCCGGCGCAGTCTCGGATCTGGCGGCGATGGGTCTGGGCGCGGGTGAAACCGAGATCCTCGTCGCTCTCGGCGCCCCGCCGGAAACGCCGGACGGGCACCTTGAAGGGCTGGCCGACGGAATCGTCGCGGCGGCGGCCGAGTTCGGAGTGGAGCTGGCCGGCGGCGACGTGGTCGCATCTCCGGTGGTCTTCCTCAGCGTCACCGTCATCGCTCACGTCGATCACGCGGCTCCGGTCCTTTCGCGTTCGGGGGCTCGACCGGGAGATGTCGTCGCTGTGACCGGTCCGGTCGGCGGTGCCGCGGCGGGCCTGGGACTGCTGGGCGGCCTCGAGGTCCCGGATCTGAGTGGCTTGACCCGCGATCTCCTGATTGAGTGCCAGGTACGGCCGCAGCCCCAGCTGGCCGCGGCCCCGGTCCTGGCCCGGGCCGGAGCGAGCGCGATGATCGACGTCAGTGACGGTCTCGCGGCCGACCTCGGTCATCTCGCCCGGGCCTCCGGGGTTTCGATCAGGCTGCGGCGCGAAGAGATTCCCCTCGTGCCCGGGGTGAGGGAAGTCGCGACCGCGGCAGGTGCCGATCCGGTGAACTTCGCGGTTTCCGGGGGAGAAGATTACGTGCTCGCCCTGACCATTCCCCAGGAGCGTTTCGAAGCGGCCGACACCGCCATGATCGAGGCGACCGGCTTCGAGCTCCTGGCGGTCGGCGCGGTTGAAGCGACCGGGAGCGGTGGTGCCGGGGTGACGATCGCAGAAGAGGGCGGGACTGGCGTTCCCGCACCGCCAGGTCACGATCACCTGCGGGAGGCGCGGCCCGGCTCCCGATAGGCTCCGGCGCCCATGCCGAAGCGCTTCACACTTCTCTTTCTGGTTCTGCTCGGACTTTTCGCCGTTGCCGGCTGCGGATCCGATTCGGGTTCCGACCAGAACCCGGACTCAGAGGAGCCACGCACCGAGGTCGCGACTTCCGACGCCGAACCGGTCCTGATCGATTCGAACGGATCCGGATTCAACCCATCGCAGGTCTACCGGGAGACGATCGACGGCGTGGTCGCAATTCGCTCCGTTTTCGGTGACGTCGAAAATTCCCCGGCCACGGCCGCAGCGGCCGGCGGCT
The DNA here is from genome assembly GCA_023434465.1 of Actinomycetes bacterium. Lineage (GTDB taxonomy): Bacteria > Actinomycetota > Thermoleophilia > Solirubrobacterales > 70-9 > 67-14. Next base: position 1,291 of record JAEYSQ010000107.1, on the reverse strand, counting down.
CCGGTTTCGTCCTCACCGAAGAAGGCGAGATCGTCACCAACGCCCACGTGATCAGCGACGGCCAGGGCGAGGACCGCAAGGCGGCGGACAACGTCTACGTCGAGTTCTCTTCCGGTGATGTGCTCGACGCCGAGATCATCGGGTTTGATCCCTTCGCCGACGTGGGACTGCTCAAGGTCGACCCGGACGAGGTCGAGTTGAAGTCTTTGACGCTCGCTGACAGCGGCGGGGTCGCGGTCGGTCAGCCGATCGCGGTGATCGGCAGTCCCTTCGGCGAGGATCAGACGCTGACCACGGGCGTGGTCTCCCAGACCGGCCGTTCCGTGATGAGCCTGACCGACTTCCAGATCGAGAACGCGATCCAGACTGACGCTTCGATCAACCCGGGCAATTCCGGGGGACCGATGCTCGACGGCGCCGGCCATGTGATCGGAATCAGCCAGCAGATGAAAAGCGGTTCGGGTTCCAGTGACGGGGTCGGGTTCGGCGTACCGGCGAACTCGATCAAGCGTTCGGTCGAGATGCTTCGTGACGGTGGCGAACCCCGCTACGCCTACATCGGGGTCAGCACCCAGCCGCTCTATCCCCAGCTCGCCGAGAAGCTCGGGGTTGACGCCGAACGGGGGGCGATCGTCGCCGAGGTGGTCGAAGGCGGGCCAGCCGCCGCGGCCGGGATCAAGGGCGGTGAGAAGGAACTGATCTTTCAGGGCGCGAGGTATGACGTCGGGGGCGACGTGATCGTGGCCGTCAACGGCGAGTCGCTCGACCGGGCCGAGGACCTCGGCCGGATCGTTGGGGCCCTCAAACCTGGTGAAACGGTCGAGATCGAAGTCTCCCGCGACGGCGAACGAAAGACGATCGAAGTGGAACTCGAGAACCGGCCCCTCGCGCTCACCAGCAGTTAGCCGAGACGGCCGGCCGTCTTCCGGCGCGGTCCGGAGGGTTAAACTCGTGGTGTGGCCCAACCTCTGATCATCGTCTCCAACCGGGGCCCGGCCCAGTTCGAGCGGGAGCCAGGCGGCGAGCGGGAGCTCTCCCGCGGCGGCGGCGGGCTGGTGACCGCGCTTTCGGGTCTGGTCAAGGACCGGGACGCGCTCTGGATCGCCTCGGCGATGACCGCGGAGGACGTCGCCGTGGTCGAGGAAAACGACGGCCAGCCGCTGGACGTCAATCTCAACGGCATCGATTACCGGGTCCTCATGGTCGAAAGCGACCCGGACGCTTACGAGCGCTTCTACAACGTGATCGCCAATCCGATCCTCTGGTTCATCCAGCACTACCTCTGGGATCT
>JAEYSQ010000259.1 GCA_023434465.1 Actinomycetes bacterium | reverse complement strand
CCGTAGGAGTCGTTGTGAAGGTTGTACTCGTCGGATATATCCGCGGCGAAATCATTCAGCACCGCAATCGGCTTCGGCTTGGTGAAGATCGAAGTTCCCGAGTAGCCCTTCCTGGCTGCCGAGTTCCAGTACTCCTCGTACTGGGGCAGGTCGATTTCTGCCTGACCCTGCTCGGCCTTCGTTTCCTGCATGCAGAGGATCTCGGGCGAATACTTGTCGACAAATGCGCCGAAGTCACCCTTGCGGATTACGGCCCTGATGCCGTTGACATTCCAGGAGAAGATTTTCATCGGTTTGATGCGGCTGAGAGGAGTCGAACCTCCACGTTCTTGCGAACACAGGCACCTGAAGCCTGCGCGTCTACCAGTTCCGCCACAGCCGCGCGAAGGCAAAACTCTACCGGCTGGGACGGTAACGAGGCACTCCGGCATGACGGTCGGCCTCGGCTCCAAGGCCAGGCCTGAATTGTTAGAATGCGCGCCACGCGCCGCTATCGTCCAGGGGTCTAGGACGCCGGATTCTCAGTCCGGAAACCGGGGTTCGAATCCCCGTAGCGGTACCTCTTGGAAGCCCCGCGTTTGGCCTACCCGCCGCTACGGGCGCAGGTCGAAGGTGACCCGGCGGACGATCGAGATCGGGTTCACGATGTTCGGATTGCCCTTTGCCTTGAACGCGATCCTCACTTTGATCCTGCGTGGCTTCCCGCGTCGCGCGATCTGCCGCCTGAGACGGCGATTCGCCTTCACAATGACGACGACGGTTCGGGCCCGGCCGACCTTTCTCGTCGTCCGCCGGACAAGATCGGGTTTCCTCGCGTCATCGGCGCTCAACTGGCCGGCGGCGGGCGCGGTGACCCTGACTGCCGCCGAGCCATCGCCGAGACCGGTGATCGAGCGGATCCTGAACACCTTGCTGCGGGATGGCTCGGGCTGGACCGGAGTGCGGATCGTGGTCGGGTCGGAATCGGAGTTGTTCGCCGTCGCGCCGAACGTTTCGCCGCCGCCCGAGACGCTGGCGGTGTTCGTAACGCTCCCGGCCGGGTTGCGGTCGACTTTCACCTTGAGAGTGAGGTCGGGATATGAGCCTCCCGATTCGAGCGGGTCGGAACGCTGACAGGAAACGGCATCAGGATCGCAGCTCCACCCGTCGCCCGAGAAGGCGGTCGCGGTCAGACCGGCCGGAAGCCGGTCGACCACGGTCACGGTTCCGTTGGTCGTCCGGTTACCGATGTTGGTCACCTTGAGGCTGTACCTGCCCGATCGACCGGCCAACAGATCTCCTCGATGGCTCTTTTCGACCGTCAGGTCCGGACCGAGGACGGTGACCGCGGTCGCCGCGATCTGGGGCTGTGGCCAAGGTCGTTCGTCGGCGCTGCTGATCCCGGTTACCAGAGGCTGACTGGCGAACGTCCCGGGTGAGATCAAGGTCCGGGTACAACTGAAGTTCCAGGTTTCCCCGGGGTCGAGTGCCGGCGGGCCGGCGGCTGATTCATCGCCCGACAGGTAGAGAAGCGGTGAGCAATTCGCGTCGGCCAGAGCGTCCCACGGCCCGTCCGGTCCGGACGGGTTCAAGGCCGGACCAGGGACACCTGTGTTTGACGGGCTGGCGTTCTTGAGGCGGTACGTGTTGGTGATGAAAAGCGGCGGGAAACCAGCCTCTGAGGAGGGAGTGACGGTGAGTTCGGCACGGGGGCGCGTCACGGTGAACCGGGCTCCGGAACCCGAACCGCTGACCGGGACATCCGCATCACCGCTATGCGAGACCGCCGACCAGGAGAGCTCCAGGAATGCGTTGGAGACGGTCTCGTTCAGATCGACTATGTAGGGGGAGACCTCGGCGAAATCGCCGACCCTGGAACCGGCGGCCAAAAAGGTGTCGCTGGTCAGGGTGCGGTACTGGCCGGGACTGCCGTCCGGTTGCGGCAGCCGAACTCGCACCGTGAGCTCGCTCAGGTCACAGGCGCCATCGGCCTGATTATCGATCTGCGCTCCGAGGACCAAAGAATCGCCCACCCGAACGGGAGCCGCAATCCGGTTGAGGGTTTCCTTGTGAAAGGAGACGCTGGGCGCACTTCCCGTACAGCCGCCGGGACTTGGATGGCCGCTCGCGACAGGTGCGATCGAGAGCGCGGAAAGTAGCGCCACTGCCGCTGCCAGAAACCATTTGATCTCCCTCATCGAACCCTTGCCTTCAACCAAGAGTAGGCGACCGCGGCTACGGTCGCAACCAGCAGCTCAGGCCTCTGGTTCCGCCTGGACCGGTTCGCCTTCTTCGTCGATCGGATTCTCAAACGGAACGGGCTTCTGGTGCGAGTCGGCTTCCTTCTTGGCCTTACGGATCTCGATCACCACTGGAATCACGGAAATCGCGACGACGCCGATCAGAATGAACTCGATGTAGTTCTCGACGAAGGCGATCTGGCCGAGGAAGTAACCGAGGGTCGTTACGCCCGCGCCCCAGAGAATGCCCCCGACGATGTCATACGTGAGGAAGGTCCGGTAATGCATGTGCGAGGTGCCGGCCATGACCGGAACGAAGGCGCGGACGATCGGTACGAAACGGGCAAGGATGATCGCCCGGGGACCGTGCTTCTCGAAGAATGCTGCGGTCTGGTCAACGTACTCGCGCTTGAAGAAGCGGCTGTCCGGCCGGTTGAACAGCGGCGGCCCGAACTTGCGGCCGATCCAGTAGCCGGTCTGGTCGCCAGCGATCGCGGCGATCGGGATCAGGATCACCAGTACCCAGAGATCCGGCAGGATGTTGGTGGTCGCGGAAAGCAGTCCCGCCGTGAAAAGAAGCGAGTCACCGGGAAGGAAGAACCCGACCATCATGCCCGACTCCATGAAGACGATGATCAGCAGGCCGATGACCGAAAACTTCTCGATCAGGCTTTCAGGGTCCAGCCAGCTCGGTCCGAGAGCCAACGGCAGATTGTGGAGTGCTGCGAAGAAAAAGTCCATGGGAGAGGGTTCCGCACTCGGCGCGGAATCCAGCATCTTGACAGGTCACACCGCGGCAGGACGATGCAGCCTTGCCGTGGGCGGTCGTTTATGATCGATCTCGAAGTCGGTCGCACCCCTTCAGCGGGGTCAGGGAATCCGGTC
>JAEYSQ010000232.1 GCA_023434465.1 Actinomycetes bacterium | reverse complement strand
AAGAGAGACTTGACCGGATCAAAGGCACCGACGCTGACGCCGCCGGTGAGGATCAGGGCATCGCAATCGAGGTGGCGATTCACCGCCGCGGCCAGCTCGCCGGAACCGTCGCCGGCGTGATCGCTTTCCGCATCGGCTCCAGCATCTCCGGCCAGCATGCTGACCAACAGGCAGTTCGAGTCGGGGATCTGGCCCCGCGCAAGCGGCTCGCCGGGAGGGAGCAGCTCGTCGCCGGTGCTGATCACTGTCACCCGCGGCCGGCGCGAAACGGCAACCTGGCCGACCCCGGCCGAGGCGACGGCGGCAAGCGACTCCGGGGTCATCGCGTCCCCGGCCCGGCAGATCAGCTCTCCTGCCGCCTTGTCTTCGCCGGAATGGCGGACGTGGCGGCCGCGGGTGAGCGGGTCGCGTATGCGGACGGACTCGAGGCCGCCATCGGTCAGTTCCTGGGGGATCACAGTGTCCGCCGCCGCCGGCACCGGGGCGCCGGTCATGATCCGCGCCGCTTCTCCGGGACCGAGTTCCGGATCCTCGCCGGTGCCGGCCGGAAGGTCGGCGACGACCCGTAAGGTCGCCGGAGAGTCCTCGCTCGTCCCAATCAGATCGTCAAACCGAACCGCGTATCCGTCCATCGCCGAGTTGGTCCAGGGCGGCACCGGCGCCGCGGCGGAAACCGGGCCGGCCGCAAATCGTCCCCGAGCCTCCCGGAGTGGCACGGTCTCGATCTCGAGCACGGGCACGAGAGCGAGGATCCGGTCCAGATGTTCGGTCACGGTGATCACTGACGCAGATGGTATTGACGAGTCGGGGCGGCATCTATGATCAAGCGATGGGTCGCGTCGTATCAGAGCGGATGGTCACCCGGTTCCGGGCCGGCCAGCGCCCGAGCCGTCGCCGCGACACGCTGGCTGGCGAAGAACCGCTCGAGATTCGCGTCGCGGGTGCTCCGCTCGCGGTCACCATGCGGACTCCGGGCAACGATTACGAACTGGCCGCCGGCTTCCTGGTCTCCGAAGGCGTGATCTCGAAGGCCTCCGACTTCGGGGGCGCCAGCTACTGCCGGGGCTCGGGTGGGACGCCGAACGAGTACAACGTGCTCGACGTGCTGCTCGGGCCCGAAGTAGAGCTGCCAGCCCCTGAGCTCGCCCGGAACTTCTACACGACCAGCTCCTGCGGCATCTGCGGCAAATCGAGCATCGGCGAGATCAGCGTCGATTCCGCCTTCGATCCGTCCGGAGCCAAACTGGAGATCGCACTGGAGGATCTGCTCGCACTGCCCGGACGCTTGCGGGAGAGCCAGGATGTCTTCAAGGACACGGGCGGTCTCCACGCAGCCGCGATCTTTGAGGTGACCAGCGGCGAGATGCTCGTTTCCCGCGAGGATGTCGGGCGTCACAACGCGGTCGACAAAGTGATCGGATGGGCGCTCATGGAGGGCGGGCTGCCGCTGGATGGCTGCGTGCTCCAGGTGTCTGGCCGGGCGAGTTTCGAACTTGTCCTGAAGGCGAAGATGGCCGGGATACCGATCTTCTCGGCGGTCTCGGCGCCGTCTTCGCTCGCGGTGGAGCTTGCGGTCGCATCGGGCATCACCCTTGCCGGTTTCGTGCGGGGCGATTCGCTGGTCGCCTACAGCCGGCCCGACCGGATCGCGACTCTTGACGATGCTGGCGCCTCCCGTTTCACGGAGACGCCTCGCGAGGTCGCGCGGTGAGCCACCGGCCCCTCGAACAGGACTTCAGCGACAGCGAGCTCAGGGTCGGTCGGCCGAAGAAGGTCGCCGCGGGCTTGCCGTCGATCGGGTTCGCGATGGGTCCGATGCTTCGAAACGCCGGTCCCCGCAAGACTTTCCGGGCCTCCTTCACGATGAACCACAAGCGCGGGTTCGACTGCCCCAGCTGCGCCTGGACCAGCGAGGACGATCCGCCGGCGATCGACTTCTGCGAGAACGGCATGAAGACGCTCAACGCGGAGTTGACCCCGGTGACCGTCTCCCGCGAGTTCTGGGCTGAGAACTCACTCACCAGCATGCTCGACAAGTCCGAGTTCTGGCTGGGCCGGCAAGGTCGGCTCACCGAACCGGTCTACCGGGCGAAAGGTTCCGATCACTACGAGACGATCGGCTGGGATCGAGCCTTCGACCTGATCGCCGAGCGTCTGCGGTCACTCGATTCGCCCGATGACGCGGTCTTCTACACGAGCGGCCGGATCATGAACGAACCCGCGTTCCTCTACGGACTTCTCGCCCGCGAGTACGGCACCAACAACCTGCCCGACTGTTCGAACATGTGCCACGAGGCGACCGGGACCGGTATGCGCTACTCGATCGGGATCGGAAAGTCGACGATCGCCTACTCGGACTTCGACCAGTCGGATCTGATCATCGTGATGGGCCAGAACCCCGGCACCAACCATCCGCGGATGCTGAACGCGCTCGAAGGTGCCAAACGAAAGGGCGCCCGGATCGTCGGGGTGAATCCGCTGCCGGAGGCGGCCCTGCTCAGATACCGCAATCCGCAGAAGCCGCGTGGACTGGCCGGCAAGGGAACCGTGATCTCCGATCAGTTCGTTCACATCCGGGTGGGCGGCGACCAGCATCTGCTTCGGGCGATCGGGAAACGTGTCCTGCTCGCTGAGCAAGCCGATCCGGGCAAGGTGATCGACCACGACTTCATCGAGCGCTACTGCGAAGGTTTCGACGAGTACCGGGAGGCCGCGCTGGGGCTCGACGACGAGGAGGTCCTAGCTGCTACCGGACTGAAAGCAGCGGAAATCGACGAACTGGCCGAGCGGTACATCGCCGCCGACGGCACGATCATCACCTGGGCGCTCGGCCTTACCCAGCAGACCACCGCCGCCCAGACGGTGACCGAAATCATGAATCTGCTCTTCCTCAAGGGAAACGTCGGCAGACCGGGAGCCGGAGCATCACCGATCCGCGGCCACAGCAACGTCCAGGGGGATCGGACGATGGGCATCTGGGAACAGATGGGGGACTGGTTCTTCGATGCGATCGACGCAGAGTTCGGACTCGAGGTGCCTCGCGCGCACGGTCTCG
>JAEYSQ010000201.1 GCA_023434465.1 Actinomycetes bacterium | reverse complement strand
GGTAGATGCGACCGGAGCACAGGACCAGCCGCTCGACGCTTTCCCGTCGGCTGACCGCCTTCGGGTCGTCGAGGATGAAGTGGAAGTGCTGCTCGGTGAGTTGTTCCAGGGTCGCGGTCGCGGCACTTTGCCGGAGCAGGCCCTTGGGGGTGAAGACGACCAGGGGCCGGGCCTTCTTGATCAGCGCCTGACGCCTCAGGAGGTGGAAGTACTGGGCAGCGGTCGAAGGGTTTGCGACTCGCATCGAACCTTCGGCCGCGAGTTGCAGGAAGCGCTCCATGCGGGCGCTCGAGTGCTCGGGGCCGGCCCCTTCGTGGCCGTGTGGCAGCAGCATGGTCAGCCTGGAAGAGAGGCCCCACTTCGCTTCACCGGAAGCGATGAAGCTGTCGATGATCACCTGGGCGGAGTTTGCGAAGTCGCCGAACTGGGCTTCCCACAGAACCAGGGAATCCGGATTCGCGGAGGCGAACCCGTACTCGAAGCCGAGGCAGGCGATCTCGGAAAGGGGGCTGTTATGGAGTTCGAAGGGCGCGCTCGCGTCCTTCAGGTGCTGGATCGGCGCGTACTTGATGCCGGTCTTCTCATCGTGGAGGACGAGGTGGCGCTGCGAGAAAGTTCCGCGTTCGGTGTCCTGACCGGTCATCCGCACATGCCTGCCCTCGGTGATCAGGGACGCGAGAGCGAGCGATTCAGCGTGAGCGAACTCGATTCCACCCTCTTCCAGCGCCTCGACCCGGCGGCCCAGCGGCTTGCGCAGCTTGCGGTGGATCGTGAAGGAGGCCGGCACCTCGATCAGGGCCTGGTTCAGTTCCCGCAGGCGTTCGGCCGGGACGGCGGTCTGAACCGGCGGACTGGCCGAACGATCGAGCTCGCCGGTGCCGACGTTGGTCACGGTGGGATCCTCGTAGACCCCTGAATCCATCTTCTCGCGCAACGATTCGAGGGTCTTCTTGAGGTAGGTCCGGCGCTCGGTGGCGGCGGCCTCGACCTCTTCGGCGGTGACGACCTTCTGTTCGATCAGCTCTTCGGTGTAGATCTCGGAAAACGGATTGTGCTTCTTGATCTCGGCAGCCATCAACGGCTGTGTGTATGCCGGTTCGTCGGTTTCGTTGTGACCGAACCGGCGGTAGCCGATCACGTCGATCACGATGTCGCGGTTCCAGCGCTCGCGGTACGCCATGGCCAGTCGCATTGCCTGCGAGCAGGCCTCGACGTCGTCGGCGTTGACATGGATGATCGGCACGTTGAAGCCCTTCGCCATGTCGGCCGCGTACGGAGTGGAGCGACCCTCGTTCGGATCGGTGGTGAAACCGATCTGGTTGTTCTCGATGATGTGGATGGTGCCGCCGACCGAGTACCCCTCCAGGGACTGGAGGTTGAGGGTCTCGGCGACCACGCCCTGGCCGGGGAATGCCGCATCACCATGGAGCACGACCGGCACGGCACCGGACGGGTCAAGGGTCAGGTTGCCTTCCTCGATCTTGCTCTGTGAGTAACGGGTCGCGCCGGCGACCACCGGATTGACGAATTCGAGGTGGCTCGGGTTCGGATAAAGGTGGACCTTGATGCTGGTCCCGTCGTGATGCTCGGCGATTCCCTCATGTCCGTAGTGGTACTTGACGTCACCGGTTCCGCCGTGCGGGATGGCGGCGACCGCCTTCACGTCCTCGATCCGCTTGCCGCCTTCGAACTCGGCGAAGATCGCCTCGGCCGGTCGCCGCACCGTGTGGGCGAGCACCGAAAGGCGGCCACGGTGGGCCATGCCGAGCACCACTTCCTTCGCGCCGCCGCGAGCGGCGAGCGTGGTCAACTCGTCGAGCATGGTCACGACCGAGTCGAGACCCTCGATCGAGAACATCTTCTGGCCGAGATAGGCCTTCTCGAGGAAACGCTCGAACTCGAAAACGTCGATCAGCCGGTCGAGCAGTCGCTTCTGCTCGTCCTTGTCGAACGCCTTCCTGTGGGCACCGGTCTCGACCATCTCCCTCAGCCAGACCCGCTGCTTGTGAGATGAGATGTGCTCGAACTGGTAGCCGATGGAACCGGTGTAGGCGGCCTTCATCCGCGGCAGCGCCTCGAGCAGCGTTTCGCCGGGCACGCCGATGCGGAGGATCGAGGCGGGAACCTGGGCCATCAGCTCGGGGGTCAGGTGGACCGTCTCGGGATCCAGCGCCGGGTCGCCCTTAGGGTCGGCGCCGAGCGGGTCGAGGTGAGCGGCGAGATGACCGTGCGTGCGGTAAGCCTTGAGCAGCGAGGTTGCCGCCTGAACCGCCTGGAGCAGTTCGTGCGAAGGCGCTTCGGCGATCGCGCTCTGCGCCGGAGTGGCCGCTGCCGAGAGCGGCGGGGCGAGCTTCGCCTTGGGCTGGGCCGCGGTCAGCACCGTGCGGTCGATGCCGAGGTCGTCGGCAACCGACTCGTAGAACTCGTCCGCGCCACCGATCAGTTGATCCAGCCGTTTCAGGAAGTTGCCCGACTCGGCGCCCTGAATGATCCGGTGGTCGTACGTCGACGTCAGGGTCAGAACCTTCGAGATTCCCAGTTGCTGGATCTTCTCGGGGTCGGCGTGAGACCACTCGGGCGGGTAGGCGATCGAGCCGGCCGCGATCAAAGTGCCCTGGCCTGCCATCAGGCGCGGCACCGACGCAACGGTCCCGATGCCGCCCGGGTTGGTCAGCGAAATGTTGGTTCCGGAGAAATCGTCGGCGGAGAGCCGGTTCTCCCGCGTCTTGGTGATCAGGTCCTCGTAATAGGCGTGAAAGGCGGGAAAGTCGAGCTGGTCGGCGTTCTTGATTGCCGGAACCATCAGGCTCCGCGAGCCGTCCTTCTTCTCGACATCGACCGCGATCCCGAGGTTGATTCCGCCGTCGTAGATCGAGAAGAACTTCCCGTCTTCTTCCTGGTAGCGCCGCGCCATGACCGGCCACTCGCGTGCGGCCTGGACGATCGCCCAGGCGACCAGGTGGGTGAATGACACCTTCATGCCGCGGTCGGCCAACGCTCCGTTGAGGCCCTTGCGCTTCGCGTCAAGGGTGTCCACCGCGATCGTGCGGAAGGACGTGGCGGTCGGGACCGAAAGGCTTTCGTTCATCGCCTTGACCAGCATCGCGGCCGGGCCGCGAAGGGCCTTCTCGTCGCGATCGCCGGCTGCGCTCCCGGCGCCGTTGCCGGCGGCCAGGACGTCGGCCTTGGTCACCTTCCCCCCGGGCCCGCTGCCGGTCACTCCTCCCAGCTTCAGGCCCCTGTCGGCGGCGATCCGCCGGGCGATAGGGGTGGCGCGTCCGTCGCCAGGGTCCTCTGCGGGAGCCGGCGCTGTCGGCTTCTCTGCGACCGGAGTGTCACCGTTGCTGGCGCTGGTGCTGGATCCGGTTCCCGGGATCATCTTGCAGAGAGCGGCTCCGATCGGGATCTCCTGGTCCGGCTCGACCAGCAGCTCGGTGATCTCACCCGACGTGGGAGCGGGAACTTCGGCGTCGACCTTGTCGGTCGAGACCTCCACGAGGGTCTCGCCCTCCTCGACGGTGTCGCCGACCGCGACGTGCCACTCGAGCACGGTCCCTTCGGTCACCGACTCGCCCATCTCGGGCATCGTCACTTCGATCGGATCGCCGGCGGGGGCTTCGGCTGGGTCGGCTTCGGCCGGTTCATCCGATTCGGGGGCGCCGTCGTTCGGCGAGCCCGACGACCTGGGTGTGGCGTCGTCCCCGAGATCGGCGTCGCCTTCACCCGCCGCTGTCGGGGTCGAAGGCCCGGAACCGCCGGCGTCGGGGTCGATCACCGCAAGCACTGCTCCGACAGCAATCTCGGAATCGACCTCTGCACGCAGTTCGGTGACGGTGCCGCTGGCCGGAGCGGGAACTTCGGCGTCGACCTTGTCGGTCGAGACCTCTACGAGGGTTTCGCCCTCCTCGATGGTGTCGCCGACCGCGGCGTGCCACTCGAGCACGGTCCCTTCGGTCACCGACTCGCCCATCTCGGGCATCGTCACTTCAACAGCGGTTGCTTCGGCCATGTGCTCCAAGTGTATGTATTCGCGAGTGCGGCGTTCCCTCCGTGTGGACAAGCTGGTTGGGGAATTACAATCCGGGTTCGCTTCGCTTCGTTTTGACGGTGGCTGTAGGGTCTCCGCTAGTCCGCCAAACGCGTTGATTGCTCGGAGGAGGAGCTGTGGATTACTTCATCACCGGAGGCACCGGTTTCATCGGCCGCTACCTGATCGAGAGGCTGCTGAAGCGCGAAGGAACGGTGCATGTTCTGGTGCGCGAAGGCTCACGCGGCCGTTTCGAGGAGATGCGTGCGAGCTGGGGCGAGGACGGCGAGCGTGTGGTGCCGGTGATCGGCGACCTCAGTCAGCCCAATCTCGGCCTCGACGGTGAGCAGATCGCCGCTCTCAAGGGCAAGATCGACGCCTTCTACCAC